>NZ_CP042913.1:6124497-6473141 GCF_008065115.1 Bythopirellula goksoeyrii
TGGCGGCACGGGTGCAAGAGTTGCGTCAGATCATCGACTCGACAGTCCCGGCGACGGCGGCGATTGGGATTCCCTAGTGTCGCTAGCAGAGTGAACAATCCATCGGCTCAAAGTGTCATTCCCGCGCAGGCGGGAACCTAGAAGCAACGTGCCGCCTACTAGATACCCGCCTGCGCGAGGATGACTTGACATTTCTTGGCGTAGTCTCGGAGTCCATCGTAAGCTACGATTAATTGCATGGGACTCTACGATCGCGACTATGCTCATGAACCTCAGCAGGGAGTGCAACTCCGATTGCCTGGTTCGATTACCAACCGAATTATCCTGATCACGATAGGCTGCTATCTCTTGCAGCTTTTCCTCGGTATGCCATTTACCGAGAAGTTTGTCTTGTATCCTGATTGGTACAGCAGGCCATGGAATGCATATCGGCTGCTTACCTATGGCTTCCTGCATGATCCTAATTCTCTCTGGCACATTGGGTTCAACATGTTTGCCCTGTGGAGCTTTGGCAACCAGGTGGAACGCGTCTATGGCAGGGAGCGATACACGTGGCTGTATCTGACAGCGATTGTGGTGGCTGGGCTAATTTGGTCGCTATCTGAGGCAAGCATGGGCCGACCTGCCGGAATCGTCATGGGTGCCTCGGGGGGTGTGGTCGCCGTTGTGATTCTGTTTGCACTGAAGTTCCCCCACGCCAAGGGAATGGTGTTCCCGATTCCCATTCCGATTCCCATGTGGGTATTGGCAATTGGACTGGTGCTGATGGATCTGCAAGGCGCCATGTCGCGCGGGGGCGATATCGCCTTCACTGCCCATTTAGGTGGAGCCCTCTATGGCTGGTTATTCTTCATGACTGAGTGGACCCCCGCTACGCTATTCCATCGACTTTTTGGTGGCCTGCCGAAGATGAAAGGTCCTTCGTTGCGAGTTCATGAGCCAGATGAAGAGAATGCCTCTGACCTCGAAGTCGATCGCGTGCTGCAAAAGATCCAAGAGCAAGGTCGTGAGAGTCTCACCTGGCGTGAGAGACGAATTTTGGAAAAGGCCAGTCGTCAGTATCAGAATCGCCGCAATTTGTAGGCAAACTGCTCGCGCGAAAGGAATCGCACAAGTATGGTTCGACAGCGAAAGAGATTGCTTTGGCTTCTAGCGGCCCTGCTGCCGCTTCCCTTTGCGTACGGTCTGCGCGATGTTGATAACGAACCGAATCCGGAGTCCGTTGCTGCTGTCACAATCGTTCCTCTTCCCCGTGCCGACGGCATGGTACGGTTGCCCGAAAGCGTCTTCCTGATGGGGACGCCACGCCCTGGCCCGGTTGACCAACGCCCCGTGCATCGAGTGCGGTTGAAATCATTCTGGCTCGACAGGACTCCTGTTACGAACCGGGAATTCGAGGCGTTTGTCGCAGCGACGGACTACACAACCACGGCCGAACAACAAGGTTGGTCGCTCTTGTTCGATCGCAATCGGGCTCGTTGGAATGAAACCGAAGGAGTAAGCTGGCGTCATCCGACGGGCGCCGATAGTTCGCTGGTAGGCAAAGCTGAATACCCCGTGGTGCATGTGAGCTGGTCTGATGCGGTGGCTTACGCCGCCTGGGCAGGCAAACGTCTTCCCACCGAGGCGGAATTTGAATTCGCATCCCGAGGGGGACTTAGCGACACGGCCTACGCATGGGGTCGGGAACTGACTTTGAGTAATCGGCTGCAAGCCAACTACTGGCAAGGCAAGTTTCCGTTTACCAACTTGCAGCTTGATGGTTTTTATGGAGTGTCGCCCGTAGAATCGTTCTCTGCAAACTCCTATGGCTTGTTCGACATGGCGGGCAATGCTGCCTGTTGGTGTGCTGATTGGTACGCAGACGATGCTTATGGAAGTAGCCGTGCGGATACCGGCGATGGTCCCACGACAGGCACCGAACGTGTGCTGCGTGGCGGGAGCTGGCGCTCCACGAGCGAGAAAGGAAACGGCTTGCAAGTTGGCGACCGCGAACATGCTGCTCCGACAACGACCAGCGACTACATCGGCTTTCGCTGTGCTCGGGATGTGAAGGAATAGCCATCGCCGGGGGGCGGTGGTTCACCTCAATGCACCCATGGCTATCCAGCAATGGCTACTAAATTGCATGAAAGTTCGTTTTTCTGCCTGGGTTAATTGCCTCCCTCGAAATCGGTTATACTAGGAGCCTGACACAACGGGATAGAAAACATGTCTGAATCTCAAACGATCCTGATCACTGGTGCCTCAGGGCTCATCGGCTCTGCCTTGACCAAGGCACTCGAAGCCGATGGGCACAAAGTACTGCGCGCGGTTCGAGAGAATGTTCAGAATCCCCAGGAAGAAATCCATTGGTCCCCTGTCTTAGAAGAAATCGACCAGCAGAAACTCGAGGGGATTGACTCGATCGTGCATCTGGCCGGCGCGAACATCGCTGGCAAGCGGTGGACCGAGTCGTATAAAAAACAGATTCTTGAAAGTCGGACAAAGGGAACTAGCCTGATCAGTGAAGCGATTGCCAAGATGCAACGCAAACCTCGGGCGTTTGTGTGTGCCTCGGCGATCGGGTATTACGGTGACCGCGGCACGACAGAGCTTGATGAAACGAGTTCCCCCGGGGGTGACTTTCTCGCCGAAGTCTGTTTGCAGTGGGAACGCGCTTCTCTGCCGGCCCAGGAGGCTGGTATTCGCACCGTCAATACACGCATTGGTGTGGTACTTAGCCCCAACGGTGGGGCACTGAAAACAATGCTACTCCCTTTCAAGATGGGAGTCGGAGGGGTGATCGGCGATGGCAAGCAGTCGATGAGCTGGATTGCTCTTGACGATGTCGTGGGTGCGATGCAGTTTGCCTTGGCCCATGACACTCTTTCCGGCCCGGTGAATTTGGTCTCTCCCGAGTGGGTAACTAATCGCGAGTTTACCAAGACGCTCGGCAAGGTGTTGGGCCGGCCGACGGTTCTGCCGATGCCCGCCTTTGCTGCGAAGTTGGCCTTTGGCGAGATGGCCGAGGCGTTGCTGCTCTCCAGCACTCGCGTGATTCCGCAGCGATTGGTCGCGGAGGGGTTTGCCTTTCAGTATCCGCAATTGAAAACAGCGCTAGAACATCTCTTGAAATGATCGTGGGGCAGGCTTCTGGCCTGCCGAGCGTCAGCGACATGCTGGAAGCCTGCCCAGGGATATGCTACGAAGCGCTAGCATTGCCAGCGGGGCTTTCTCTGCAAGCAGACTTTTTTCTGCATTCGCGATATTTTTTGCAGGCGCAATTATCCTCAAAGTCGATAAGGGAGGAAGCGGAGGTGCGCAATGGGCGTACTCGCAGGTGGTCTTTGACCAAATCAACCCTACGAGGTTGTTGAACGAAACACTCTCGCCATTCGACGCGGTTGGCGAAGGGTTACACGCTGAGGAGGAGCGTTCCATGCGAGGGGGCTATTCGAAAAAGATGTTTGCCAACGGAGCCACGCGACTAGCGGGGTTATCGTTCGCGGGGTTGCTATTGGCTGGTACTGCTTTCGCCGAGCAGGACGACGTAGGCTACGAACAAATAGCCGAACGACCCAAGGCCGAAAAGTCCATTCTCGTCGCCAAAGGCGCCATTGCCGAGGCAGAACCTACTGCTGCCCCTGCGAAGACTCGCAAGCGAAGGCGGCTCGAACCGATCGCGAATATTTCGCAGTATGAACCCGATTTGGCAGAACCTCGCAAAACGGGAATCACCGAAACCGATTTGACCCCCGAGAGGATTTCCCAACCCGAAAACGATAGGCACCCGCTGATATCTGATCTAGCGGAAGAAGCGGAAGACATTGAAACCGAGCTCTCTATTGAAAGCACGGACGAAGAACTTTCGGTTGAAGGCCTGGTCGGACTTGAGGCAGTCACTTTCCACGGTATTACTCCTGGAGTCTCACTTCGCAGCGAGGTCCTTGCCGATTGGGGAACTCCCGAATCTGGCGATACCCAGGGAGAAACACTCCACTATCAATTCGAAGGTCTGCGCTCGGTGGATGCTACTTTTGAAAAAGACCGAGTGAAATCTATCGCCATCATCCTCGAGAAACCTCTGCCGACGAGCGAGATGATAGCCAGCTTGGAATTGGAAGAGTGCCGACCGGTGACTGTGAGTGACGCCAAGAAGTCGCAATTTGCTCATGTCTATCCCGAACGGGGTGTCGTGCTGACGGTATCCAGCACCGCCGGCATGGTGGTCGCCTCGGATGAAGAGACCGACACTCTCGAAGAGCAAGTGAGCGATGTGCTGCTAGAGACCATCAACCCGGCAGCGTTTCTGCTGCGGGCCAAAGAGACCGCACGCGCGAACTTGTCCCAGAGCATTGCTGACTTGGAACAAGTGGTGATGATGGATCGCAATTCCGCCGAGGCAAGACGACGATTGGCGGATTACTACTTGTCCGTCGGCAAAGCCATCACCGCGGAGCGCTATGCCGCCGAAGCTGTTGACTTGGAGCCCGACCACCATCCCAACCGACTGCAATGGGCGAAGTGTTTGAGCCAGTTGGCGCGTTACGATCAGGCCGTGGATCAAGCTAAGCAGGTTCTCGAAGGGAGCGGTGTCAAACCGATGGATAAGGCGCGTGCCCTGGAAGAAATGGCACAGTTGGCTTCGCTTGGCTCGAATGATGTTGCCCAGAAGGCAATTCCCTTGCACACCAAGGCGATCGAAATTGCTGACAAACTGGCCAATAGCGAAAACACGGAGTCACGCCACGCAGCACAATGTTTGTTGATTGACGCCCATCTGGCAATTGCTATGCAGATTGCCCAAGGGAATTTCCAAGATAAGAACCGCGCCGTACCCCAGTGGCTCGAACGGGCATCTGGACTGGCTGAAGCCCTGATTGCTGAGGATTCTATTTATCTGCCACGACGACTCCAAGTCGCGGTGAGTGGCCTGGCGGCTGCAACAAATTTGGATAAACCGATCGATCCCAAATTGTGGATCGAAGAATCTGAAGAGACTGTGCGCCTGTTGGAAGAGGCGATCACGGATCGACTCACTTGTAGCCAATTCGATTGGCAATTGGGAATGGCTTATCTGCATGCTGCCGATATAGAACATGTCCGCAGCCAGGCGGCGTCGGCCAAGCGATTCGGTGAGCTGGCCGAAGAAAAACTCAGTGAGCTATCACGACAACGTGACGAATTGCCTGATACGGGTTACACCATGGGACGGCTGTACTTTCAGATCGGTGCCGTCTATGCGATTCATGAAGACGACCATGAGGCTGCCTGCAAATGGTATCATCAGGCTGCTGATTTGTTGCTCAACCCTGTGCCAGTAACGACATTGGCCGTGCCTCAACAACATGGTGATGCCTTGGTGAGCATGGGAGTTTCCTACTGGCGCACTAACGAGCGAGAGCGCGCCGTAGAACTGACGCTTGCTGGAGTCGATTTAATTGAGCAAGCAGTCGACGCCGGGTTACTCGGATCGACGTCGCTTGCCATTCCTTATGAGAATCTCTCGGCCATGTATCAGGCCTTGGGCAAAGATGAACCAGCCGCTCGTTATCAGCTGCTTGCCCGCAAACTCGGCAGCGGAGAGGGACTGGAGAGTTCGCGGAGGTGAGTAGGTGAGTAGGTTTACTCTCAGGGCTCGCTGATCTTTTCTAGCCATTGGCGGGAGCCCATGGTTGAAGTAGCAGGAAATCCGCAGGCCTGGCGCCAACGGCTACTAGGAATGTGCCTGTGTAGAAATTCTTGGCTCAATGGGTTACCATTGAGCACATGTCGAACTTTGATCCTACGAAGTATGGCCCGGCGTTGGCAGAACTGATCGCGTCGGCCGAGCCGATGTCTCTGGATGCGGGCGACGCAGATATCGCAAACCGCCCTGCCCTTTCCGCTTTATCGCTTGAGAGCACTTTTGAGCATGTCTCGATTGTGGACACCGACATGGCTCGGTGTTGTTTGTCGGGAGTGTGGCTGCTGCACAATTTTCTTGATGAGTCCCACACGATCAGCCAAGGGATCTCTACGCCCTCGGGAAGCTACTGGCATGGAATCATGCATCGCCGCGAAGGGGATTATTCCAATGCCAAGTACTGGATGCGCCGCGTCGGCGAACATCCGGTATTTGACGAGATGGCTGAGCACTCACATAACTGGGATCCGTTTAGTTTTGTCGACGACTGCGAGCGGGCCGTGGGCAGCGGTAATCAAGCTGAAATCTCGCCTTTGCGTTCTCAGCAACATCTGGAATGGCAGATGTTGTTCGATTTCTGTTACCAGGCGGCGGTTGGGCGTTAGTACAGGAGTTCGCTCCACGGGAGCAGGCCCTTGAAAGCAGCCCTCAAAAGTCGATACTGAGGGTTGTTTCAAATCGAATCTCCCACCCCCAATTACCCATATGAAAGGTCCCACCATGTCACGTTCCGGAGCAATTACGTTCAAAGGCAATCCTATGACTCTCGCAGGCGATGCCGTCGAGACGGGCAAGCCGGCCCCTGATTTCAAACTGCACTTCTTCAAGGAGGGCATGCAAGAACTCACGCTGGCCGACATGAAGGGCAAGCCCACGATTCTTAGCGTGGTTCCTTCGCTCGACACGCCTGTCTGCCAGACGCAAACCAAGAAGTTTAACGAAACCCTTGGAGAACTTGGCGACCGCGTGAATGCCGTCACGGTGAGTCTCGATCTGCCGTTTGCGATGAATCGCTTTTGTGGTGCCGAAAACATCACCAACATCCAATCGGCCAGTGACTACCAAGATCGCACTTTTGGCAACAACTGGGGCACTCTGATCGAGGAACTCAAGATTCTCTGCCGGGCAACCTTTGTGCTCGATGCCGATGGCAACGTGGTTTACGCCGAGTACGTGCCTGAAGTAACCAGCGAACCCAATTACGATGCAGCAATGGAAGCCCTGCAAGGCCAACTGCAAGCTGCTTAATTGCGCTGGTGTTCACGATGAAAAACCTTAGCCGGAGGCACACCTGACTCCGAGATCTCACGTGCTTGACTCCCGGAGGGCGTGGCCCTCCGGCTAAGGACGACAAACTCTTATTGGGAACGAAGAACCATGGGTAGATTTCTGGCGATCGTTATCGCTTTGGTCATCGTTGCGCTGGTGATCAACAACTGGCAGAGCAAAAGGAGGGCCGCCGCCGAGAAGGGGGACCATGCCGCGGTCGTTGCTCCCAATGAAGATCCGCCCAATGAGATTTCTCCGAAGAAGTTGGCCGAGTATTCTGGAAAACTGGATACGGCAGTTGAGGGTGCTTCTCCAAAGAAACTCGATACCGTGGACGGAAAACTCAAGAAGCTCTTGCACAATAGGGATACCAAGGGGGAACTCGCGACGGACGACGCGAAACCATCGTCACCAGAAGCAGAAGCCCCCAAGGTAAAAGAAGAACCAACGGCGGAGGTCGCTTCAGCGAACCCGAAACCCACCCCAAAGCCCGAACCCAAATCGGAATCAACCCCTTCCACTGAACCTGAAACCAAACCCAGTACCGATCCCAAACCGAAATCTCAACCCGAAACCAGCGCCCCACCTAAACCCAGTACCGAGCCCGAGAATGTAAAGCTTGGCGACGGCGCACTCCTAGGCGGCATTCCTGGCGAGGGAGATCTCACGATGGAGCAAATCGAAACCTGGCTCGGCGATCCTAAGAATCACGCCGTGTTGCTACCGGAACTCCCCCTGGGGCTTGAGGCCGGTGCCTCGGCGATTGCAGGGATTGAAGAAAATCCACTCACTCGGGCGAAAATCGAACTGGGTCGGCAACTGTATTTTGACACACGGTTATCCGTTGACGATACCATTAGCTGTGCAAGTTGCCATGATCCGGAGCATGGTTATGCCAAAGATACGCGTTTTGGAGTGGGCGTGAAAAAACAGGAAGGGAATCGCAACTCGCCGGTCGCCTACAACCGCATAGTGAGCAGTGCGCAGTTCTGGGACGGTCGTGCCGCCTCGCTCGAAGACCAGGCGATCGGTCCGATGGCCAATCCCATTGAAATGGGCAATACCCATGAAGTGGTAATGCAAACAATCTCCGGGGTTCCCGGTTATCAAAAGCAATTTACAGCTATTTTTGAAGATGGCGAGACGATTGAAAACGCGGGTAAAGCGATTGCCAGTTTTGAGCGAACGCTAGTGACCGGCCCCGCGCCATGGGACCATTACCAGGAGCTCAAGAATTTCGAGCGGGCCTACGCGGCTGACATCGAAGACCTCGATGCCCTGCAGGAAGAGGATGAAGAACTCTACAACGACTACATGGAGCTAAAGAAGGCAAGCGAAGCCAACCCCATCAGCGAGTCGGCAGTTCGCGGTGGAGAACTTTTCTTTAGCGACAAAGCTGGCTGCACCGCCTGCCACGTGGGTGCCAACTTCACCGACGAGAAATACCACAATCTCGGCGTGGGGATGGATGCCGACGAACCCGATCTAGGTCGGTATGAAGTGACGAAAGAAGACGTCGAGCGCGGGGCGTTCAAGACACCCACGGTTCGCAATATTGCACAGACGGGTCCCTACATGCACGATGGTTCGCAGGAGACGCTCGAAGAGGTAGTCGAATGGTACGTCAAAGGAGGACATCCGAATCCCCACCTGAGCGAGAAGGTGAAGAAGCTCGATCTCACCGATCAGGACAAAGCGGACCTCGTGGCGTTCATGAAAGAAGGACTCACCGGTTCGCTGCCACCCGTGGAAACGGGTCGCCTACCGAAGTAGTTCTCATAAACTTCCTATTCTCTTTAACAGCCTTCGGCGGAAGCCGATGGTTGAATGCCAGAGAAGAAAACCATCGGCTTCCGCCGACGGCTATTATGGCTGTTGGTCCGCTGGCGCTTTGGCTTCGCTTTCATCAACGACATGGGCATCGATCACGCGACCTTCGACCACGGTCGAATTGCCGCGCACCGTATCCTCGCCGGTGCCATCCCAAACGTTGACCGACTGCACTCGGACATTCTTCGCAAACCAGTGGCGTACGCCTTTCATCACCAGCGAACGCAACGGTGGAATCAACAGAGACAGTCCGAAGATGTCGGTGAGTACACCGGGGGTGATGAGCAGCAGTCCGGCAACCAGGATCAGTGCCCCATCGCCCAAGGCTTTGGCCGGGAGCATCCCTTGCTGCATTTCACTCTGCATGCGATTGAGCGCCTGAAAGCCCTGCCAGCGGGCCAATGCCGCGCCTGCAATTCCCGTGGCCAAGACGACAGCTATCGTTGTCCAGAAGCCAAACACACCGCTCAACTGAACCAGGAGCCAAAGCTCGGTAAGGGGTAGGAGCGTGAATAGGAGTAAGAGTTGTAGCATGATGTCTTCATGGTACGGGGTTGGGGTGTATATTAGTAGGCCCGTAGAAAGACAAGCCTTCTTTCGGACTTCGCGATTATTTCTGATAGTTGATGTTGGAATACAAATTGACGCGATTTTCTTGTCTGCCCATACTCTACGGCTCAGAATCGCACGAACCGGCTCCGTCGGAATCATGCTAAAGTTTCTTTTCCATTGGACAGATCGGAAAAAGTGAAACATGAGCTATCCATTCTCTGGCGACCCCGAGAACATCGAGAGGGACACGCCCTCGCAAACTGGCGATCGATTCGACGAGATGCGACGTGTGGCAAAGTATCAACGCTGGGTTCTCTTTGCAGTACTCGCAAATGTCACCCTGTATATTCTGTTCATAATTGCAAGTGTAAACGACGAAGCCCCAGCACTTAAGTTTGCGGACCGTATCTTGTCGATTATCGTTTTTTTCTTCTCGATCTATGCCATTTTCAAGTTGGCGAGAGAACTGTTCAGTACCGGAATCGCGGTATTATGTGCCATCTTAATTTTGGTTCCTCTTGTTGGGCTTATCACGTTACTTGTGATTAATCAGAAAGCCACCACGTATCTACAAAGGCGTGGAGTCCATGTTGGTCTCATGGGGGCTAATCCTAACAACATTTGAGAAGCAGGTGTTACCCTGCAAAACCTATCTTGACCTTGGGAATGTGTTCGCATGTATACTATACATCATGGCGAACGAACCAAACCAATCACCCAAAATCCACGGACGCGGCTCCGGTATTCAGCCGGCCAATCCCTATCTGCACGTTTTGCAGGAGGCCGACTGGGAACATGTGGCTGAGGACGAGGAGTATCTCACCGAATTGGGGCGGCCGCGCACGGTGTACTTGCCGGACAATTCGCAATCGATCATTAGCGAGAACGACAGTCCAGACATTCCGTTTCGCTATAGTGTGAATCCCTATCGCGGGTGTGCCCATGGGTGTAGCTATTGCTATGCGAGGCCAACGCATGAATATCTAGGGCTCTCGGCGGGGATTGATTTTGAAACGAAGGTGATGGTCAAGCATCGCGCCGGTGACCTCCTGCGCGATTGGCTGGCGCGGCCTGCCTGGCGACCGGAGCCGATCACCTTCTCGGGTGTAACCGACTGTTATCAGCCCGCCGAGCGTGAGTTTCGTTTGACGCGTGCTTGCCTGGAGGTGGTGCTGGAGGCGAATCAGCCCGTGCATCTGATCACCAAGAATGCCTTGGTCCTGCGCGACCTGGATCTATTGAGGGAACTGGCGGCTAAGAATCTGGTTCGTGTGGCGGTGAGTATCACGAGTCTAAATCAATCGCTTACTCGCGTGATGGAACCCCGCACTAGCAGCCCGGCGGCACGACTTGCTGCGGTAGAAGAACTTTCCTCAGCAGGCGTTTCGACGTTTGTGATGGCTGCCCCCATGATCCCCGGTCTCAATGATAGCGAACTACCGAGCATCTTACGTGCGGCAAGCGAAGCGGGTGCTCAAGGCGCGGCATTTGTCCTGCTGCGACTACCAACGACCGTTCGTCCCGTGTTTTTTGACTGGCTCGAGCGCCAGGTTCCGGACCAGGCAGAAAAGGTGAAAAATCGAATTCGCTCCACGCGCGGTGGGCGCGTTAATAGTGCGCGTTTCGGTGAACGGATGCGAGGCACGGGAGAGATCGCCGATCAGATCGCACAGACGTTTCGTGTCTTCGCGGCAAAGTACGGGCTAGCGGGCAAGTTGCCGCCGTTGGACTGCTCGCAATTCCACCCACCACGCGCGAAGAGCGGGCAGATGTCCTTGTTTTAAGGCGAGCCAGAAGCATAAGCGCCTGGAGTTCTCAGAATTCGATTAAACGCAGAGTGCGCTGAGCCGCAGAGATTCGCAGAGAAATCTCAATTCAAATCTCTTCTCTGCGCCTCTGCGTTTAAAATCTTTGAATTCTAGAATTACTACCCATTTGGCTGCGTAATGCTACAATGCACGCATGGGCGAAAAACCATCACGTGCTGGGTATCCGAGTTGGGCTGCTCCTGGGCTTGGCTTATTGGTTGGCATGTTTCTCTCTTATGCCACGCTGCTGCAGACCGAGCCCTTGTCGCCCTACCCTCCTTTAATGACGCTCGCGATTGGAGGGGGGATCGGATGTCTGGCGGGTCTATTGATCGGACTGAGAGAACGCTTCCGACGTTAAGGCAGCGGAAAGTACTGCCGCGACATAGGTGCCGATCTCTGGCTCTTGCGAGGCGCGAGGACCTGCCACATTCAATCGTTCGACGCGATGCTCCAGGATAAAATCCGCGATGCGCTCTCCGGCTTCGATGACCGAGGGGGTTTCTTCTTGGGCAAGGTGCAGACAAGGTTTTCCCGCACGCTCGGCAACGGCTAGCGTGAGTGCCGAACCGCCGGTGGCATTTGCTTGAGCAGTAATGACCAGAGTGGCGTCGGAGTCTCGCACATTCCAGCGGGTACGCTGGTCGTATTTTGCACTGCTTGACTCTTGCAAGTTGTATTGCAAGTCGAGCGGACCATCTTCAGCGCGTCGACCGAGTGGGCACCAACCAGCGTGATCCAATCCAAAACGGATTGCAAAATCGAGGGCGGCACGGTCAGCGCCCGTTTGGCCTCCCGAGACAATCGTGAGCGGCCACTCCATACTAGGGCCGCAACCCGTCGGGGATGCCATCGGGGAAATATTTCTTGATGGCGGCTTCGATGTAGGCGACGCGGTTGGCCGGCTTGGGATGGGTGCTCAAGAATTCCGGCGGACCGCTGCCACCAGCCTGCTCTAAGATTCGCATCACCCCTTCCATGGCTCGTGGATCGTAGCCGGCTTGATAGGTGAGTCGAACGGCCCAGTCGTCGGCTTCGATCTCCGCCTCGCGACCATATTTCATGCCGATCGCCGAGGAGATCATCTGTCCCATCTGTGCTCCCTGCTGGCTCCCTGCCAAAACGCCGATCGCCCCCGCTAAACCCTGGAACATTCCTTGGCGGGCCATCTGCTTGTTGCCATGTCGCGAAAGAACATGGCCAATCTCATGCGCCAACACGCCGGCAAGCTGGCCCTCGGTTTCTAGATCGCGATAAAGTGCTTCGGTGATAAAGACCTGTCCGCCTGGCAAGGCGAAAGCATTGACTGTTCGAGGGTCGGCGAGAAGCGTGAACTGGAAAGCCTTCTCATAGGGATTGTGGCGATTTGCGTCGGGATGCTCTTTGTTGTACTCGGCAAGTTGACGGTCGAGACCTTCCAGAATTCGCCAACCGACTTGCTGGACCTGCTGCTGAGCGGCCACCTTGCGGGAAGGGCCACCATGCATGCCGACCATCTCGGGAGCAGCTTGAACTCCCAATTGGATTTCTTCCGCCTCTTCCGTCATCGCGACGCGCTCGGTCTCACCGGTAACTTCATTCTTATCGCCCGGCTTGGTGTAGTAACTAATAAAGGCAAACGCCGCGATGGCTAGCGCGATCAGCAGCCGAATCTTGATAGCGCTGCCCGCACCACCACCTCCTCCTGAACCACCGAACATCGGACGGCGTTCTTGGCCGTAGCTGGAAGTGCGACGTTGTTGCTGGGGAAATGGAAATCGCAGGGGAATTGTGCGTGCCATAGTCGGTACTCAACGTAAAGAGGAAGATATCGTCGAGCATTAAATATAACACGGTCGTCTCGCTTGAAAAGGCAACGCCCAGGGACCACAGGAGAACTGCAAAGTCCGTTTATTAGCCGATTGGCATAGCATTCAATGCCGCCAGCTAGTGGTATGGTTACAAGGAATCATCGCGAATTACCAGACGCCAGCAATGCCTTCGCTTCACCGATGGCAAGGCGAAAAAATGACTTTGCAGTTCTCCTGCCCGGGACCAGAATCCCGGGGCGTTGGGCGTATTCGTGGCGAGCCGTAAACATAAGTGACCGGAGCATTACGGCAGGCAATGCGTGAGTGCCACCACTGCGAGCGCTGTGGCCAACAGCGGCTCGTCTTCCTTCATCAGCGGGCTGACAGTATTCACGAAACTACCGTCAGTGCGCTGATGCTTGATCACAGCGGCGGCGAGGGCGTCACGCTCTGCGGGAGGAAAATCGAGCGCCCGATAAACTTCCGCCCGGGCGGCGTAGTGATAGAATCGGATCGCTTCGCCCCACGGTTCGGGATGGTCGGTCGGCACCCCCTGGGGATAGTCCAGATTGGTATATTTCTTGAGCCAGCCGACAGCTGCCGTTACGCGTTCGTCATCTTTCGGCACCCCGGCAGCAAGCAGTGCAAGAATACCGTCGCACGTAGCAGTGGCGTAGCTCCGCCACTGGTTCTCCTCTTCATCAAAGCGGCCCTTGTTGGCTGCGAGTACAACCGGCGAAAAATAGAAACCGCCGTCGAAGGGTGATGACATGATCGTTTCAGCACTCTCCGGCAACGGTTGGACGGCAAGCGCTGTGGACTGCTTTTGCAAAACTCGGAGGAATTGTTGAGCATGGTAGCTATAGATGAGATCATAATCCGCAAGTGCATAGATACCACTTTGCATTGTTCTCAATGCCTGCAGAGCACGACGAGTATGGGCCAGGTCCATATGTCCAGATTCGCCCGGCTGCTGAGCGATGTTGAATCCCCAACCCCCAAAAGCAGCCATCGCTGTCGTAAAACCATCGTCCCCATCAAACTGAGCGTTGAGTAGAAATGTCCTCATTGAGAGCACGTGCTCAGATTCGATCCCAACAAGGCTAGGATCGAGTGCGCGCAATCTTTCAATCGCCAAGATCGCATAAGCCGTGCTGTAAACGGGGTACTCGAGAATATCAGGATCGCTGCGACCAAGTGCGCCGTCGGCATCGAGATGCTCGATGATGAATCGCATCGCCAACTGGGCCTTCTCGGCGTTTTCGGTAGAGAGTGAATCTGTACTCCCAAGCAACGCGTGTAACACGAAGGGCGTGAGCGCCTGCCCGGAGCGCAGCACGGCATATTGTTCACTACTCCAGGAGCCGTCGTCGTGTTGTTGGCTCCAAAGGTTGTCGACTGCGCGAGTAAGTGCCTGCTGTGGCGAGGTTGCTTCTGCAGGGTGCAGTGCACTTGAATTTATAATCGACAACAGTAGCAGCAGCGGGCGAACCATGGTTTGAAACTCCGTGTTATCAACAATTCAACTATGATCAGCGTACGTAATTCTTTCAACGCAGAGTTCGCTGAGGCGCAGAGAAGAGTTTCTGATAAAATCTCTGCGAACCTCAGCGCCTCTGAGACCTCTGCGTTGAATCTTTTTCTGGTGGAATTCTTTCCCTGGGCATTGGGCTTGATTACTTCCCTGCGTCGGCCATCTGATGACTATTCGTACGCTTAGCCATGTCGCTCAGGAACTCGGCGTCGTTCTCAGTGGTGAGACACTGCACTACTGCCGCTGTGCAGAACACGGGGCTGGTAATGCAGTGGTGGCCGCTCCAGGAGCCGTCGCCGTTTTGTACTTTTTCCAGCCGGGTGGCCATCTTGCCGTTCCAGTTTTGGAACTTGTCGCCGCCGGCGATCACCAGTGATTCGCTGGTCATCAGATAGCTGAGATACTCCTCGCCACCGTTGTTGCCAAAGCCTTTGAGTAGGTTCTCATCGCCGAGGCGATCCATCTGGGCCTCATTCTGCTGGGCGGCTTTGGCTAGTTTCTGGGCAGCAGCACCTCCGACTCCAGCAACCATGAGTGACTCTTCACTAACCGGAGCGCTCGCGGCGAGTTTGCCTTCGGCTTTTGCCTTGTCGACTCGAGACTGAGCTTCCTGAGCATCGGCAGCATTGGCGCGCATCGAGCCGTTGAAGGCGTACAACTCGACTCCCGCGGCAGCCGAGGCATCGGCTTTGCCGCTCTTGGAGTCGAAGTTTCCTTTTTGATAATTGCGGGCCTTTTCAAGGACGTCCTTGTCGATTTCTTTGCCATTGGCGGCTGCGATTTCCAGCGCCGAGCAGGAGAGCGACGACTGCAACACGGGTGCCCAACCGCCACCCTTCCCCCAACTGCCATCGGCCTGCTGCGAAACTTGCAGCTTGGCAAGGCACTTGTCGATGGCCGCATCAACACGCTTGTGCAGTGCTTCATCCTTCTCGACCAACGGCAACACGCGCGACAGATACTGCGACGTCATCGCTGTGTCGACGTAGCGGCCCAGCTTGATCTGTGGCTGGGTCCCTTCGATGTCGGTGATGAGTGGGCCTTCGACTTTTGATTTCTCAACGGCTGTCAACAGATATTCTAATCCTCGTTTCGCTTGCGACTGATAAAGACCTTCGACGGGAGTATGGCCAGCCCTCATGAGTGACAGAAGTGTGAATGCGGTCGTAGCAGGATCAGTTTGAATGGCATGGGGATCACGAACACTTTGCTGGGCATGCGAGCCACCACCCCAGCCGCCGTCGTTATGCTGGGCGGCAATCAGCCACGCGATTCCCTTCTGCAAGAAGTCGGGCAGATTGCCGGGATCTACTGGTTGTGGCTGAGGTTTCGGCTGATTCTCAGCGACAATCTGGTCGACGACCTGCTTGGTCGCCGCAGCTGCCGGGTCGTCCGCGACGGGCTTGGCGGACAGCGGATGAATCAAGCTGGCGACCGCTAGCAGGGCCAGCGCAGCACAGCACACACGGGGAACATTCATGACGGGCTCCTCTCATATCGGGAACTACGGGATGGAAAAGTGCGCCGACCCGTGGGGCGGCTACAATTTGGACGCAGGCCGGGGGGGAAGAGTTCCCCGGATTTTTTTGGGATGTGCCCACAGACTGGAAAGCACGATAATTCACAGAACGATGTAACCTAAGCATGTCTTGCGAGGATACGTTTCCAGCGGCGATGTGCAAAAAACCGTTGTTGGTTAGCGTCGGCACATACAACTGGTTATGATTTAGGCACAATCGCTACCACGCATGACAAGGGTTTCTCATCATGGCCAGGGAGTTGACAAATGCTTCGCTGTTTGGTGGCTTCTTCATGTTTATCGTTTGCGCCTCGGGATGCACCGAGGACGGCGAAAAAGGCCTCCAAAGCAAAGACAATGTCACAGTTTATCTGGACTCACAGCAAACGCCATCCGCGCACAACGAAATAGCGACGGATGACTTACCCCATTTCATCCCGGGAAAAGCGAAGGGCGAAGTTCTGCGAGACGTCCAGTGGCGCGGTGCGTTTTTTGAGGCGTCCGGAATCGAAGGTAAAGATATCTCGGCAATCTTATTTAATGTGGTGCCTAGTGCTGCCGAGAATGACGAGCTTGGTGTATGGGTCTACTCTATCTTTGAAGAGGACAAGTTCGTCAAGTTCGTGGAGAACCCGTTCACGATGGACGTGAGAGATAGACTTCCTGCGGAGCTTCTTGAGAAAGTAGAGGACGAGAGTGGCCAAAGTTACCAGCAAATAAGGCGCAGGAGAATTGGCGATGCAGCACTTCTCAAGTTCCTATCACAAGCCGAACCGGCAAGAGTTGATGTTCTGAAAAAAAAGGCGGAAGCCGCTGGAACTGCTCCTTCACAAATCGATCCTGGACTTACCGCGGCAGTCCTCGGCATGAAATCACTTGGTATTGACCCATTCCCGAACGCCGAAGATGACTATCGGTTGAATGCACAATTACGCGAGCAATTCAATGGGGCCCGCTTGAATATAGGAATTTCAGAAGAGCGAGTTAAAAACATCTTTGGCAGCGAACCAGTGAAAACTGGCAAGGTGGAAGGTGGCACTTATATGCTATTCGGCAGACCATTAACCAGTGCGGTAAACGTTCGACCTGGATTACTGTACACAAATGTGTTGACATTGTTTGATGACCGTGGCAACTTAACGTGGGCCGCTTCTGTGGACGCGTACGGCGCTTGGCAAAAGAATTCATACTTCCTTGAATGATCGGTAGCCTCGGATGCTTCTTTGCCAACTAGCACGGTCACAGCGACCCCCCGCACGAAACGCGGTCTCCATCCTGCGTAGGACGACACACCTTCGCCCTTAGCTAACAAACCTGCTCCGCTGGGTGTCAGATCCATCTATGGGCATAGGTACCGATTATTGCGCCCGCCGTTTCCGCCCCCGCGGGGCGAACATCTTCTGTACGGCGGTGATTCCTTCTAGCAGGCGGTCGACTTCCTCCGGGCGGTTGTAGAGATAGAAACTTGCTCGCGTGCTGGCCGAGATGCCCAGCAGTTTGTGCAGCGGCTGGGTGCAATGGTGGCCTGCGCGGACGGCGACGCCGAATTGGTCGTTGAGGACTTGGGCGAATTCGTGGGCGTGGATCTTCTCGAAGGCAAAACTCACGAGACTACTGCGATACTCTGGCGCGGGGCCAAGAATCCGCAAGCCATCGATCTGACTCAAACCTTCATAAGCATACTTAACCAGGGCCTGCTCGTGGCGATGGATCTCCTCGAGACCTATGGCCGAGAGGTAGTCGATGGCTGCTGAC
This sequence comes from Bythopirellula goksoeyrii, assembly GCF_008065115.1. NCBI lineage: Bacteria > Pseudomonadati > Planctomycetota > Planctomycetia > Pirellulales > Lacipirellulaceae > Bythopirellula > Bythopirellula goksoeyrii. The sequence goes on from NZ_CP042913.1 coordinate 6,142,223, forward strand.
ATGGCAATGGCAGGCACGATGGGAGGCGTGCCAGCTTCGAATTTGGCGGGCAACTCGGCAGGGGTAAACCCATCGAGGCACACCTCGTTGATCATACTCCCGCCACCCAAAAATGGTGGCATCGCGTCGAGCAGCGCTTCCTTGCCATACAAAATGCCGACCCCCGAAGGGCCGAGCATTTTGTGACCGCTGAACGCCAAGAAGTCGCAGTCCCAAGCGGCAACATCCGTGGGCAAGTGGGGTACGCTCTGGGCGGCATCGACCAACACCAAGGCTCCTACAGCGTGTGCTTGGGCGATGATCTCGGCAATCGGATTCACGGTACCGAGCGTGTTCGACATGCTCGTCACGGCGACAAGTTTAGTTTGCTCGTTGAGCAACTCACCGAACGCCTCCATGTCGAGCTGGCCATCCTCAGTCATGGGCACATGCCGCAGTGTTGCACCCGTCTTGGCAGTGACCTGTTGCCAGGGTACCAGGTTGGAGTGGTGCTCCATGACCGTGGTGAGAATTTCGTCGCCGGGGCGGAGATTCGTTTCCCCCCAACTGCGCGCCACCAGATTGATTGAACCAGTGGTTCCCTGGGTGAAGATAACTTCCTGCGGGTTGGCCGTGCCTATGAAGCGAGCCACTTTTTCGCGGGCTTCTTCGTATTGCTCGGTACTGCGTTCGCTGAGGGTGTGAATCCCGCGATGGACGTTGGCATAGTCGCGTTCGTAGACCCGCGCGATGGCGTCGATCACTTGGCGGGGGCGCTGGGTACTGGCGGCGTTGTCCAGAAACACCAGCGGGTGACCGTTAATAATGTCGCCAGAGAGAATCGGAAAGTCAGCGCGAAGCGATTCAGGCAACATTGCCGACTGATCTATAGTTTCCAGAGAGTTCATGATTTGTCCGAACTTTCCACGGGGGCATGCACTGCCGATTGCAGCACTTTCCACGAAAGCAGGCAGCACTTTTGCCGATTGGGAGTTAGGCGCGGGCCGTAAAGCTCGAGCATGTCGGCAGCTGAGAATTCTTTGATATCGTCAACCGTTTTGCCTTGAAGTTTTTCCAGGAGCATCGAGGCAGAGGCCTGGCTGATGACGCATCCCTCGCCATCGAAGAATGCATCGACAATCTTGCCATCGCCGTCGAGTTGAAGCTCAATTCGTACCACGTCGCCACACAGTGGATTCTTGTCCTGGTGGGCATGCGTGGCCGTAGGGAGCGAACCGCGATGAAACGGGTCCTCGTAGTGATCGAGAATATGGTCCTGGTAGAGTTCTTCTTCGGAAGGCATGGGGGGAAAGTTAGGTGTGGAATGTTGAAAGGCAAAGGGGAATATATCTACCTTCTCACATCTATCATGGAACTTCTAGTCCCTCGTTGTGTCATTCCGAAGGAGCCTAGCGACTGAGGAATCTGGGTTCCATCCCTTTCCTCGCTCAATGGGGGCTGGTATTGCAAGCCAGATCCCTCGGTCGCCAAGGCTCCCTCGGGATGACAAATACTACCACGGCTTATCGCGCAGGATTTCGGTGGCAGCATTCTTCCCGCAGGCGCCCATCACGCCGCCGCCGGGGTGGCTGGCGGCGCCGCAGAGATAGAGGCCCGGCACAGGGGTGCGATGGTCAGCCCAACCGGCGACGGGGCGGAAGCAGTAGAGCTGATGCAGTGGCATGGCCCCCTGCATGATGTTGCCACCGGTGATGCCGAAGGTTCGTTCCAAGTCGAGCGGCGTGAGAACCTGGCGATGTTCGATTGCAGCCGGGACATTCGGGGCATACTCGGCAAGGGTTTCAACACAGCGAGCGCCGAAGGACTCACGGATATCGTCCCAATTTCCATCGGCAAGCTTGTACGGAGCATATTGTACGAACATCGAGAGAATATGCTTGCCGGGGGGAGCGATCGACGAATCGACGCTGGTGGCCATCGTGCATTCGAGAATCGGTTTCTCACTGGGCCGACCATATTTGGCATCGTCGTAGGCGCGTTCCAAATAGTCGAGCGACGGGCCGATATGCATCGTGCCGTGATGTTGCGGACCGACGCCGTCGCCGGGTAGGCAAGAAAACTTGGGTGGTTCGCTCAGCGCCAAGTTCACCTTGGCCGAGGCCGAAGAATAATCGATCCGCGCAACCGCTTCGCGAAATTCCTCGGGCAGCGCATCAGGTGACAACAATCGCTCGAAGGTAAGGTGGGCATCGACGCTCGATGCCACAATGCGCGAGGAAAGCTGCGACCCGTCTTCGAGTCCCACTCCACAGGTGCCATGTTTGTCGGTATGGATGGCATGGACGGGGGCCTCGCGACGAATCTCGACGCCGAGATCAGTGCAAGCGGAGGCAATTGCATCGGAGAGAGCTCCCATGCCTCCCTGCACGTAACCCCATACACCCCGCGCGCCGCCGGCTTCACCCATCACGTGGTGCAACAGCACATACGCACTGCCGGGGGAGCTGATCGATGTGAACGCGCCGATGATGGCATCGGTGGCCAGAGTGGCTCGCAACACGTCCGACTCAAACCAGCGCTCGAGGATGGGTCGCGCCGCACCGGTCAAGAGTTCCACTGCCTCTGGCAAGTCGGCACCAAGCGACTTGATAGCATTGTGCATGTCAAGCAGTTTCTTACCGTCGCGCAGCCGTTTGCCCACGCCAATCTTCCGCCATGACTTCGGCAGCGGCAACGGATCGGGGGCCGCTTCGCCAAGCACCGGTTCGAGCGTCGCGGCAACTCGTTCCAGCAGCGCTTCGTAGCGGGGAAAAGCTGCCGCGTCGCGCATGCTGAATTTTCCGATCTCGCGCTGGTTGAGCGATGCGTCGGGACCCATCAACAGGCTGCGACCGTCGGGAAGCGGCGTGAACGAAGACGGAGACCTCGGAAGAATTTTCAGTCCATATTCCTTGAGCCTCAGCTCTCGCAAGATTTGCGTTTGGAACAAGCTGATCACATAAGCGGCGGTGGAGACTTTGTAGCCGGGCCAGAGTTCCTCGGTTGATGCGCAACCACCCAGCACATGCCGCCGCTCCAGCACGCACACCTTGCGGCCTGCCTTGGCGAGATACGCCGCTGCAACCAATCCATTGTGTCCCCCGCCGATGATGATGCAATCGTACGCGCCGTGTTTGGCCATCGTCTTTCACTTCCATGCTCGATGATTGAACTAGTACAACGAGAATTGTACAGAAGCGGATAGCAAAGAGTCGAGAGTCAAGAGCCTGAAAAGAAATCTCGCTCTTGACTCTTAGCTCTCGATCCTTGACTAAATCCCCAGCACCTTGGCCGTGGCGAGCCACATGAGTTCGCCAGCGCCGGGGGCAATTTCGTTGTCCATTCGCACAGAAGCGACAGCACCCTTGGCAAGCCGCAAGTTGGCATTGGAGTTCCCCACCAGGGCCGCGGTGAGCCAACCGACATCGGGGGCATGGCCGACCCAGCAGACCGATTCGCACTCGGATTGGCGAGTCCAGTCGAGCAAGGCCTGGAAATCGCTGCCCGGCTCCAAGGCCTCCAACCGCTCGACGGCCGGTTCACGCCGGGTGTACTGAGAAATCAATTCGGCTGTCTGCTCGCAACGAGTATAGGGACTTGTAGCCACCAGTTCCGGTGCGAATCCCCGCTCGGAGAGTGCTTGCACAACTTGCATGTAGCGCTCAGAACCTTCCGGCTCCAGTTCGCGCATGCTGTCATCCGGCCAACGGGGATCGCCGTGTTCATAGGCCCAGGCGTGTCGTGCGATGTAGATATGCATGGGAGGGAAGTGGTCAGTGGTCAGTGGTTAGTGGTTAGTGGTCATTATTTTTCACGCCAGATATCAGCTTCTTCGATGGCAAGTTCTCGTTGTCGACCGGCAATTGCCGCTTTGAAGCGTTTGGCATCCATGGGGTAGCCGGCGGTTGGTTTCAGGCCGGGGATCTGGCGGCACCAATAATCGTTGAATGCCCGCATGGCCAATTCGCGGTGGTACTTGGCGGTCATCGAGGCGAGCGCGACGGGGAGTTCCGCTTCTCCATTGGTGCGAAACTTGATCTCGGTCCGCGAGTCGCTCGCCCCCCAAGCATAGTGACTTACCGGGCCACTCTCGGCAAGGGTATCGATCCACTGGTCGGGGAAATAGTGTTGCAAGAGTGCAAGATAGCGATTGCGGCCACCATGTTTGTCGCATGTGATGAAGAGGGGACTGGGGGCTGGGGGATGGGAGCTGGGGAGACTTTCTAAGACGTCGCGGACCAAGCCAATTGAGACATGGGACAGTGCGGCACCTTTGGTGCCGAAGTGGGTAGTTAGTTCGTTGAACTCTCGGGGGAACACCATGCGAGTGCGGAGGTCGTGTAGATGGACGCCCGCGAAGACGCAAGCGGTTGTGAAGCGAGAGGAGAGGTCGGTGATTTCTTCTCTGCCTGCGTCGAGAGGTAACTTGCAATTGTAATCTGCGTACCAGGGTACTTTCGGGGCATGAGTTCCAATGAGCGTCTTCCAGCGAGCCGGCTCGTCCCCGAGCCCGTTCCGCAATCCCACCAAAACTCCACGTTCCAATTGCCGCAATCCCGCGCCAGGTTTGTAGAGTTGTTTCGAGTCGGCGATGGCAATCTGGGTGGTCGATGGCGTGGGGGAGACGATGTCTGCAAGATGCGTGTAGAGGTCGCAAGCCAACCCCCGCCTTCCGGCGAGGGCTATTGAGGACCTTGGTGATTTATTGGCTCGTGACTCGCAACTCGCAACTCGCGACTCATCCTCCACCCACCATGCCGAGGCCGCGACTACCAAGGGGCCTAGATTCGGACCGTATCCCGCTTCGTCGATGCCGATGAGCCATGCCATGGGGTGAGTATAGCGTAGAAGCGGATTCCCTGCGATGCGTTGCATCGCGGCTTTTTTTATATATCACAATCCCCTAGCCGCGATGCTACGCATCGCAGGGGGACTCACTTAAACTGTAGCAACCCGAAGTTCAGGGGGTTAGGCTCGCCTGTCAGCGGTGCGGCGAGGCTCTGCGATTCCCGCTCCGGCATGAGCCGCTCGGCGGCAATTGCCCACGTGTCGCCGATTTCCGGCGGAGCGTCTGAGAGCGCACTCCAAGGGATGGCGGCTTCGATGGTCCATGATTCTTCATCTCCGCCAGCTGCTACGAACCACTGCGGATTCCAGGAGGGATCCTGCCAACAGGCATCGTTAGTCCAACCTCGTTGGTCGATTGTGAGATCGAAATAGGTGGTGTAGTCGCGGTCTAAGTCTAACAGAATCCGAACTCGATCGTGGGGCGTCAGGTCCGCGTCGTAAGTGCGAGGCCGTGTGTCGACCTCATACTCAAGCTCAGATGATTTCGCACAACGAATAGCAATGTAAAGGTATTCGTCATCGCGCGAGATGAGAAACTCGGATGACAGGGAAGAATCGTCGGGGCTCAACCCCGTGAACTCTTGCTCCCACATAGGCTCGTCGAGAATCGCGTCGAGGTGGGGCTTCTCCGCAGTAAAGCGGCCATCGACCAGGGGCACGCGGGGCTTAGTTCGCCCCGCATCGGCGAGCCATCGCTCGATGTTGCCGCAACGTTGCCAGGCTTCTCCTGGTGAGCGAAGTGAAAGCGACTCGAGATATTTCTCATGCCCTGCGGGTACCAGACGGTTGCGTTCAGCAATTGCCCAGGGAACGCGAACTTGCGGCTCCGCATACAAGAGGGGCCGTGTGTGGGCGATGTGCTGGGTGATTTGCACTGCGCGGGTGAATCGCTGGAAATCGATACTCTCTTCATAACTGGTCGCAGCGGCCGGTTGCACGGAACCTTCAGGGGTATCACCTTCCGGCACCTCGACGGCAATCGCCTGGGCGACGGCCGGAGTCACCTTGCGGTAGGCTTGGGCGGTTTCTCCACTGGCGTAATACTGCACCAGCCAGACCAAACCTGCGTCAACCAGCGGATCGCTCGGATACCGGCGGGCTAGGAGTTCCAGCGTGGCCGCCTTCAGGTCGAGTTGACCGGCTTCTTGGAAATGCGTCGCCAATTCATAGAGCAGCGAAGCGGCGGCGGTGGGATCCAGGTCGGTAAGCATTTGTCCCACTTGGCCGAGTAGTGCGGGATTGCCACCACTGGCTCGGAAGATGTTGCGCAAGTTACGCCGTTTTTCGGCGAGATGTTGCTGGGCCTGTGCTGCGAGAGGATCCATCAGGGGAACTTGCGCGCGGCGACTGGCACTGCCGAAAGTCGCTCCCAGCCCCGCTATCAGATCGTCGACCTGAGCGGTCGGCTGCCCAGCATGACTTGCCACCAACCGAAACTCGTCTGTAACTCGGGGAGGAGCTAACTGGCGCTGCAGCAGACTGGCGGCGGCAATGCTGGAGTCGGCCAGCGACGTGCCGGCCACATTGTCTTCGGACTGCACCCGATGGGTTCCGCGCTTGCCTGGGGGGAGAAGTGCATAGACGCGGCTAACTTGCCAGGGTGAAAGGGCGAGTTGCTCGCTGAGCTGCGAGAACTGCTCTTCGTCGGCAGCTTTTAACGCGGCCTCCTCCGCTGCGGTGGCAATCTGACTGACAAAAGCCGAACTTTCTTCCGAGGCTTCGGGCACTATAAGGACCTCTGGTCGCCAAGTGCGGACCTGACGGACGATCTCTGCAACGAGCTGCTCGTTAGTATTCTCTGTGATTTCATTCTGAAACTGCCAGGCATTAGTCAATGTGTTGCCACCGAGAAAATGCACCGCTTCCCTAGTACGCATCGAAGCCGAAAACTGATCAAATTGCGAGGCTTCTTGGGAAGAATTCATCAGATGAACGACCGTGCGATAGCCGTCGCACTTGGCGAGCTTGGTCAGCGCGGCGAGCGGTAGTTGGCTGGCATCTTCTAAGACCATCAACACTGCGATGCGGTCACCGGCAGCACGCTGCGTGTGCCAAGTTTGGCCACCATTGCTGGTGTGCAGAATCGTGCCAAGATCACCGACGGCCCAGCCATGTGACTCGTCGATAAACGTAATCTTGTTGAGCGGCGTCTTACTACCGGTGGCAAGACCTTGCCACGATTCACCCGCGTCTGGAGAGTGCAACACGACGCTGCCAGGAGATCCCGCGATCCAAACATTTTCACCCCTGGTTGCCACGGTACGCCACTCGATAGATTCGACGATTTCCTCGGGCAGCATATCCACTCTCTCCCAATGGGCGCCGTCATCGGTGGTGTGAGCGATCAGCCCCGCCTCACCAACGATCCAGCCCGTACCGTCGTCCGCGAGTTTCACCGCATGGGCATCATGAACATTCTTCTCTAAGTTGATGGGCACTGCATCGCCGGCCACCATGCGAGCGATCTGGCCCCCGGGGCCAACGACCATCCCGCGGTGCTGGCTGGTAAAATCGCCGCCCCACCATACCGAAGGTGCAGCGACTCCCAATGCACGCCAGTTGCGACCGCCGTCATCGGTAGCGAACACGCCCAATGGCTCGCCCTCTGAGCCGCGCCCCCAGGCCACGCCGTGATGGGGGTCAAAGAATATCACGCTCTCCAAGGCGGGAACGAAAGCCAATTGCTTCTCCCACGTTTGCCCTCCATCGGTGGTGCGGAGGACGACTGCCTGACTGGTCCAGAGATAGGGCTGCGTCGCGCCCCCCACGGCCCAGCCAAGTTCGCGATTTAGAAAATAGACTCCGCCGAGGTGTACGTCTGCATGCGACTCCTGTTGGTGCCAATGTTCCCCACCATCCAGGGTATGCCAAATGCAACCATGCTCTCCGACGGCCCAGCCATAGGTGGCGTCAACAAAACAGATGTCGTTGAGCGACGCATCATCGACCAGTGGAGCGGAAATCGCCTCGGCTGCAGCAGGCGTGATCGCCGGAGGAAAGGCTTCTTGGGCCAGTAGTTCGACGCTCCAAATAAGCGTAACCCAGAATATGAAACTAAAGCGAACCATGGGCTTCCTGTGCCGCGTGAGATATGTCATCCCCAGGTACTCCGAGGGTCTCCGCAGGCGACTCGCCGTGGCGAGATCTGGCCAGATTTCTCGGAGAACCTCGAAATGACAGGAACGTGAATTCCTGGACTTCCACAGCCTATTCTATTGAATTCTCTCAGTTGGCCTAGCGCAATGGCTCTATCGCGTTGGTAATGCTGTGTCGCATTGTAGGGGATATTCCGACGACCCCACCCGAAGGCCTTTCCTGAGCTATATTTTCGGTATGGGGGCGAGTTTCTCGAATGCACTCGTTTTGCGCCCATTCCTTGCTTGCACTCCCCCGTTAGACCATATGACAGACACTCTCATAGCGTCGAACTTCGAGACCACAGCACCAACGATTGATCAGTTCGTTGGTCGGGTAAAATCGCTATACAGTTTGCCTGTCGTGGCGGCGGAAGTGCTGGAACTCACCGCCTGCCCGCAAGTTGATACCTCGGCACTCAAAGCGTGCATCGAGCGAGACCCTGCGCTGACGGTGCGTATTCTGCGTGTGGTGAATAGTTCGCTCTTCGGATTGAGTCATCCGGTGAGCAATCTGAGCCAAGCGATCACGATGCTCGGTATCAAGCCGCTCAAACTGCTGGTACTCGGATTTAGTTTGCCGGAAGGCTTGTTTGCGAATGTTGCGCGGGAGCAACTCGAGTGGTACTGGTCGACGACTCTAGTTCGTGCGGTGGCCGCGCGGGAAATTAGTGAACAATTGTTTGAACGTCCCGGCGACGAAGCCTTTCTCGCTGGATTGCTGCAAGACATTGGTGTCTTGGCCCTCTTGGGGCAGTTTCAAGAGTCGTACTCCTGTTTCCTGGCAAGCGCAATCGAAAGTGAAGCCAATTTAGAGGAACTCGAAACGGAATCACTTGGCTTTGACCACCTCGAATTGAGTGCCGCCCTCTTGGAGCAGTGGAACATGCCTGCCCCCCTGGGAAGGGCTATCGCGAATGTTCGCACGAGAGAATTTCACGCAGGTGGTGAGACGTCCTCAGATCATCTTACTCGCGTGCTGCAATTGGCCACGCTACTTGGTGAGCTCGTGGGACGCCATCGTTTGAGTAGCTTGCCTGATTTGTTGACCCTGGGTGCCAAGTATTGCGGCCTCGATAAATCTCGCTTGTGTGAACTGGTCTCCGACCTGCAGCCGCGAGTTGAGCAACTTGCCGAGGTTCTCGCTTTGCGCTTGCCAGACGGTCGGGAATACTCCGAGATATTGATTGCCGCCCATGGGCAAATGTCGGCGATCGCGATTGAAGACCCTCTGCCATCAATCTCCGCTTCTGAGAGAACTGGGGATGTTCTCTCGCAAGTTCACGCGGAATCCGCTCGACTTCGATTCGCCGTGCAGGCATTTCTACAAGGCCCCTCAGCAAAAGCTGGACAATCTGCACCTACGATTGATGTTGCAACGTCTTCGCAGACGCGCACCCACGACCATTCCTTCGAGCGTCGCTTGGTGGTTGCTCTGGGAAAATGTCGTGCACAGCGGCAGCCCCTGAGTGTCGTGATGCTGGAAATTGCTTTAGACAATCGATCCGACAAACAACACCAGTCCATACTGAGCGAAATACTGGATACCGTCTGCCGAGAAGAATTCTGCTGTCCGTTAGAAATCCAAGAGTGCACTCCATTTCGTCGAACTTTGATCTTGCCAGGCTGCGATCGTCAGGAGGCGGTTCACACGGCACGAGGTGCACTTCAAGCTATCGAGACTGCCATTGAGCAGCAAAACGCCCTTGATCGGCGAGAGCAAATCCATGTCAGCGCGGGAGTTGCCAGTGCGGCGTTGCCCTCAAGGAATTTCGATGCGTCGCGTCTCTTGCAAGCGGCGAATCGTTGCCTGGCGGGAGCACGCACCTGTGGAACGAACAGCGTAAAAAGCCTGGAAATCTATTGACTTCAGCTCACGGGGATTCTGAAAAGGGCTTTGCCACAGCACTCCGAAGGGTGTAAGATTCCCCGATGAAGAGCGAGGCCCCCACCCCCGGAACCCCATCTGCCCAACCGCCCAAAGAGTCGCTGCCGGAGATGCAGCCCCCGGCAGTCGCGCCGGCAAAGACCTCGGCAGCTGTCCCTGTGGCTAAGCAAACCGAGAGTCCCGGACCGCGTGGCGGTCCGGCTAGGGGGGAATTGGTGGCGGCGACTGATGCGTTTGATGATCCGTCGGTTGCGCATTTACCCGAACTGACGGTCTCCGATCTGCACTTTCGGCCTCAACGGCGAGTTTTGCTACCGATCGTCTTATTTCTCGCGACCTGTGCTTCGACTTTCTGGGTCGGTGTCACCCACTGGGAACCGCTTGAGCCTCGCTACATTGGCACCTATGCCGCGATGGGGCGTATTATTCAGACCAACTGGGCGACTGGCTTACAGTATATGGTCGCCGTGCTGGCTATCTTGCTTACTCACGAGATGGGGCACTTCTTGCAAACGGTCAAGAATCGCATCGCGGCAAGTTATCCGTTGTGCATTCCAGTTCCTTTTAACGCCATCGGTACGATGGGAGCCGTGATCGGCATGGACGGCATGCGCGCGGATCGGCGGCAGATTTTCGATATCGGCATCGCCGGGCCGCTGGCAGGATTGGTGGTGGCGTTCCCTGTCTTATGGTGGGGCATCACTGACTTGGATCTCACGCGCGTGCCACAGCATGGCGAGTTCCAACTTTATCTCCCCTGGATTGCGCAATGGATGCTCGAACGAGCACACCCTCAATGGGCTGGCCGTGAATGGGTTGCCATCTCGCAACTCAATCCGTTCTTCATGGCCGGCTGGGTGGGCATGCTCATAACGGGGCTCAACATGATGCCGATCAGCCAACTCGACGGTGGTCACACGATCTACGCTTTGTTTCTGGAGAAGGCCCACACCCTGGCCAAATGGTTCGTCTCGCTGGCGATTTTTTACGTCGTCAGCAATCTCAACCACGCCGTGATGTGGACCCCGATGCTGGTGCTGGTAATCTTCATGGGCATCCATCATCCACCGACCGCCAATGACAACGTCCCGTTGGGCCCCGTGCGCTGGGCAATCGGTATCGCGTCGCTGGCGATCCCGTTGATCTGTTTCCCGCTGGAAGGGTTTCGGCAGTAGATGGCTAGCAGATGGAAGAGGTCTCATCTGTGCAAGGGATGAGGGATTCAAACGATTATCGTTGTTGCGATTCGAGATCATTGTAAGTCACAACGCCGGTAATTAGCACTCCGCAGTATTCAGGAGAGCTTTGCTCTCTTTGTGCTGAATAGGTACAATCGGAAGAATCGGCTATATTCTCGATTGCGACTCATTCGATTAGCGGATTAGGCATGTGGCGGCGTATTCTCATCGTTGTGCTAATTCTAGTTGGTGTCGCTCTAGTCTGGGGGATGTTTTCCCTTCCGGATTATATGACTGGCGTCCACCAACGTAGCGTTACTCAATCGCTTTCAGATTGGAAAGTCGAGTATAGTAAGATTGAATCACACGATGCAGTCCGTGCGGCTGAAATGCTCGAATATGTCAAGGGTTACTACGTTCCGGCTGAAGGTTATCGAAGCACACCCGAAATCGAGGCAGCCTTGGAATCTCAACGTCAGGATACAATTGATGCATTCGTTGCCGCATTACGCGAATACACGAACAAGGATTTTGGCGAAGATTCTGAAGCGTGGCTAGCTAACCTGCGGACTTCAGATTCATTCGATCTATCCAGAGAAGAGATGAATGAATTCTCAAAGCTTGTAGATGCTCTAAGTGAAGAACATAGTATCGAGAAAGCTCTAGCCGCACGAAGTGAACTTGTTTCGGCAAGTAAACAAGCTTTTCCGGTTCTATTGAATCGTCTCAACGACCAGACCTATACACATATAGAGTTTCTTGGTTCAGTTTCTACTACCGATCTACCCTCTATTGGTCAAGTTTGTTTTGAAATCCTGCGAATACAAATTGAGGGTCGATGGCTAAAGGGAATGATTCAATTTCACATTCTCGACCAGTCGAATATCACTCAGTGGGTCAACAATCATTCGTTGAAGTCGCTGACCGAAATGCGGCAAATTGCCCTGACACAAGCCATACAGAAAGTTGAATCTCAGCCAGAGGACGAGATCGAATCGAAGTACGCGAAAGAGTTTCTCAGATTCTTACGAGACAAGAAGTCCTATATTGAAAAACCTGGATACGACTTTGGCAAGCCAGAAGAGGATCCCTTTGATGAGTTCTAAGGAGGCACGCCAACTAGCGTCGGGCAGGTCGACTATCGGCTCTAAATTGGACGGGCCAACTCCAGTTACCTTGTTGCACGAGCTAGGTACGTAGGGTAGTATCAATCTCACTCGTTATTCATTGAATACATCCATAATCCTCTGCGTTGTTCAGCAATGCTCAAATCACGATACTTCATTTTGCGTCATGAATTTGGCAATGTGGTTGCCATTGAGGCACCGACAAGCATCACAGAGAAGTTGCCTCCAAGTGTTTCAATGAACGGCAATGAGTATTTGCCATTGAGGGACGGGGACACCTTTTTCTTTTGGGACGAACTTTGCAACAAGTCAGGGGCGACGGTAGGTTACACTTTTTTGTTGCCTGAAAGCGACACTTTTGCTAACTCGTCATTTATTCGAAATTCCAACAATGTGAAATTGGATGGTAGTGAGGTCATCGTCCTTCTTGAGCCGTGCAGTGAACCTGTGTGGGAATGTGTTCAAGGATTCCACTCTGAAATATATTGCAACAGTACAGACAAGACTGATTGCTTGATCTGCATGTATGACTGGTCTCAGAACCCTCTTGCTTTTCCGTTGCGGGTGTTGACCAAGCAGCAACTCAAATAGTCGATTTTCCTTGTGATTAACGTACAGTTTCTCTTGAAAAGAGCTTTGTCCAGTTCCTAGTTTACTATTTTGCAATTCGTGAGAACGCCTTCAAGAAAAGCGGCTGATAGCACCATGCCTCGTTCTCTACTTGCAACCTTTGTCTCAATACTGATTGGCGGAGTAGTTGCTTTTGTTGTCATAGTGTTTGTCCTCGAAGGACTGCACACAAAACACACTTTCCCTAACTTGATTGGATTCGTCGCTGGAGCTGGGCTCGGCTGTTTGATTGCGCTCAAAATTCGCAGGTCACTACTAGCTCCAAAGACGCACTCATATAGGCCCTTTACCAATGAACGAGAGCCCCAGGACGATGTGAAATAAGATGCGTCAGCTTCATCGTTCGTCGCGACTGTTGGAATGTCGGTTCGTACCAGCGTGCACATCGACCTTCGTGTTTAACTAGACCGGCGGGCAGATGAATACCTTTCTAACATATGCAGTGCCAATTGCAGTTGTGGTTCTATCACTGGCAGTTGTTCTCCGTTCTTTGCGCTCGGATTCTCTGTTATCGCGTGCCGAATCTGCTAGAAGAGACCGATTAAATGCTCGCACTACTCTAGCCGATGCGGAATTGGTCTCTGGAATCCATGAGGCAGCTGTTCCGAATGATATAGTGATTTCGCTCATTCGAGCATTCGAGGAAGCTCTCGAAGTTGATTGTGGAAAGATCCGTCTGGAAGACCGTTTAAAGAAGGATCTATCGCTAGATGGGGATACTACGACCGATAACGCGGACGAAGCCTTCTACCAACTCTTAAAGGAAAAATACGGCGATTCTTGGGTCTGGAATCCTTCGTGGGAGACCGTTGGTGATGTTATCAGTGGAATAGGTCGACAAATTGCAAGTGGAAACTGAGAGCCGATTGGCTAACACCTTGGATCAAAGGGCCCATGCGCATGTTTCAATCTTCCTCTCCCACGAGACGAGCTCGCGGGGGTCGTGAAGGGTAGCTGTGAGGAGGCCATGCTAGCCAGCGAATCTTTCGCTCCACGGGGACAAGCCCCGTGTGGGCGAGGTACGCCGCTCGACCTGCCCAAAATTAAATGTAAAATATACTTGACATCTTCAATGTAAAGTATATCATACATTCATTGGTGGAGTTTTAATCCCGTTTTTTTCCGCGATCGGAGGTTCTCATGAATGCAATGGAAAAGGTTGCCTGGACCGAGTTGTCGGTCTCGCTGGTTGCGTTGGTGCTGGTTGCGTTTCTGTACCCTTGGCTAGGTGATGGGGCTACTGGAGCGTTTGGGCTAATGGGATTGCTTGGTTTCAGTGTTCTCTTTCTGCGTCAGAGGGGCAAAGAAGTAGTTGTGGATGAGCGTGACCGGGATATTGAGCAGCGGGCTACCAGAATTGGAGTGAACGTCGCCTGGATGACTCTGTTTATGTCACTGGCAGCTATTGTGATGTGGTCGAGTTTTACCGACAGGGACTCTGTTTCTCTCGGTGTCTTGAATTGGCTGATTTGGATTCAATTCGCATTGTGCTTCGCAATCAAAGGCTTTGTCTCGGTCAAATCTTATCGGGATCAGCAGCATGCCGCGTAAGTCGGAACCGCACCTAATGAATTCTGTGCGCGAGTTGCGCACCGAGTCAACAATGACTCAGCAGGATCTGGCAGATTGTGTCGGGGTTACCAGACAGACGATTATTGCCTTGGAGGGAGGGGCCTATACCCCCTCGCTCACCTTGGCACTGAGAATCGCTCGCACCTTCGGGAAGTCGGTCGAACAAGTATTCACTCTCAATGAATAGTGAGCAAGAAAGCTCGGAGTAGCTACCTTCTTGCACTACGATGGTCAGAAGCTGGCCCGAAGTTCACCGGTACTTTGAGGTGCGAATTTCAATTCGACTACCTCCTCCCCTGGCGGCGCAAAGCGGACGCGGAATTTCTTGATAGCATACGCTTGACCATTTTCAAACTTTTCGAAGGAATAGGCCATCGTGATTTCTCTCTTCAGCTCGATCTGCGACTCAATTCGCGCTGACAGCAGTCCGTAAGCCGTGGGGAATTTGTTTAGTTTGATGTGTTTTCCCTGTTCGAACCATGCGCTGGGGACGGTGGGCAGGAGGACGAGCCCGCCATCGGGAATGCCCCCGTCAGTGCGAGTTTCAGTCACCAGGGCATCTCGAATCAGCCACAAAGCTTGTCCTGCGCCGGCACCTAGGGGTTCCGTGAAGGAGATATGCCCTTCGAGGTATCTCTGGGCTTCGTACATGCCGAAGCTCCAGGGGGATTCTCGCACAAGTAGTTCATAGGCAGCATCGTCGAGACGATCCGGAAACAGACTCGCCACTTCTGGAATGGTATATCCGTTGCGGCTGGCGGCGTGGAGAAAGAATGCTTCCAACGATGCAAGGGCTTGGGGTCGAAACCGAAAATCGAGGGCCGAAGCGTTGAGAAGATAGCCGATCGTACCCCCCGCATAGGCCACGTCGAGACCGTGGTAAAATCGCGGCAGACCCGCCCAGAGTCCACCGTGGTGCTGCATGTACTCGTACACTTCACGATCAGGAAACGCCATGGGATCAGCAGCGCACAATTGCAACTGAAGCAAGGAAGGGGCGAAAAGATTCCAATAGTTTCCTAGTCGGGTGTCGGTGAGGGCTTCATATGGTCCCTCATGCTTTCCATCCAGCGAAGGCAAATCGAGTGCCAAAGGGAGGAAAACATCCTCACCGTCTTCTAAAGCAACCTCGCGCATGACCTCATCAATTCTGTTGCGGAGAGCTTCTGCTTCCTGACGCAACTTGTCAGCCACTTCGTGATACGATTCGCCACCTAGATGGTCTAAGACGTCTGCCGTCTCAACGATGCCTTTCCAGCAGATGGCTGTCGCGTATAGACTTGTCGCTGGATCGCGAATATCGCCGCCATAGATATGGGGTGGCAGTAAGCCACGAGTTAGCGGAGACCGTTCTTGCTGATTTTCTCGGCGGACTCGGCTGGTCCACTCCGCGCACTCGATCATCGCTGGCGCTACTGAGGCCAGCCACTCGGGATCGTTGGTCAGTCGAGCCACGACTGCCGCTGCCCAGGGTGCGGCTCCATTTCGCGACTGGTGATGGACATTCGACTTATCCAAATTCTGAGGATCCAGCATGATTTTGGCTTGGCGCTGGGCTTCCTTGCCGCGGCCCCATTGGGCAAGGGCAACTACAGGCCAAGCCTCTTCGATGCCAAAGTAGTACTGATAGAAATACGCCCCGTAACTGAGCCGATCACGACCCTGGTAGTTCACACGCGTAATCGACTCGACTTGGGCTTGCCAGGCTTCAATGCGATCCTGCCACTGGGACGAAGGAAGTTTCACCTGGGCGCCGAGTGACAGAATTCGATCCCACTGACGTCGAAACTCAGCTTCAGCACGTGCAAAAGCAGGAAGAAGAGATGATTTTTGTTCATGCGGTATCCCCTCCTGGGGAGTAGCCAGCTCAACGAAACCCTTTTCGTCAGGCGTAAATACCAGCAGCATCTCCAAAGGTCCGCAATTCTCAAGCAAGAAGTCTTGTGGAGATCCGAGCACGACCCGATCCCATTCATCAAGTAGCTTCCGTCCTTGCTGGCGATAACCTGGCTGCAAGGTGAAAAAGGGAATCGGAGTCCGTTCGCGCGTTTTATCGTCCCAGTAGTGGGCATTTGGTCGGCGCCCTATACCAACGGCTAATCGAGTATCAGGAGAGGTGTTCTCGATGTGGAACCGGACGAAGAGAATCGGACTTGGAGTTCCTGCTGATTGGAAGGAGAACATGGACTGATGGACGGTCGCCCCTTCATGCATCCATTCCACGTTCCATTGGGGAAGCAACTTGCTTGCAGTGGTCTTCGAGAAGCTAGTTCGTGCCGACAAGGGTGCGGGACGAATCAAGCGATCGCCAATCTTAAGTGCCGGAGCAAACCAGTGATCTTCCTTGCCGCCCTCATTAAGATCGCGCCTCTTCCAAGTGGTCAACCACTGGCCATTCTGGTAGGCAAAGGCTGGACTCGCATCATGTGGCGAGGCGAGCAACACTTTCTGAAAGTCGAGCGGCAAGCCGGCGGCGGCGAGCTGGTCCCAAGCCAATTCCTGAGAGATTCCTTCAGGTAGAATCGGATCAATGAGGCTGGTTTGCTGGCTGGCAATTTCTGCTTCGCTGAGCGAGATGTCGCCTATCTCTGGCGGCAAGCTCTCCGCAAACTTACCAGCTTCATCGATCTGCACCGTCGGCGATTCTGGAAGAAAAGATTCATCAACAACCAGGATTTGATCCCAAAAAGAATCGCGACTTGGGACGACACTAAGATTAATAGTCCTTCCGCGATATTGTGCTGGCAATTGCCATTGAACCGCTCGCAACTCCTGAAAGGGAGCGATTGGAATCTCCGTCATTTCAGTGAAGGCGATTTCAAGCCCCTTGTCATCCGTAACGCTATCCGGTGCATAAGAGTGATCACCGAATTTGAGAAAACAGACGATCCCATCAGAGGGGACCTCCAACGTGGTCCTGCCATTTTCGAGTGGCAATCGCGTGATCCCGTCAGCAAAGGCAGTAGCAGCAACTGATACAAGCGCAAACGAGCATAGTAAGATTCGCAGTGACATAGACTAGAGACCCTTTGACAAGCAATCATTCCATAGGACAATCCCCACGGCAGGCATTCATCGTATTGGCTTTTAACTTTGAGACAAAGGCCCTAGAATGGTCAGCCTTACTTGTCGCTGTATTTCAACGGTCTACTAAGGAGTTCTCAAAATGATTCGCGTCCTGTGTTCGCTGGGGATTTTTGTTTCTTTCATCGCTTCTGCCACCGGCCAGGGCCTCGATGATTTCTACAAGCTTGGTCCCGATTCGCTGCCACAAGAGGGAGTACCCCAGGGAGAAATCAACGGTCCGCATGTGATAGCAAGTGAAGCCTTTCCCGGCACTCAGCATACCTATTGGGTCTATGTTCCTGCACAGTATGACTCTGAGGTGCCAGCCAGTCTGATGATCTTTCAGGATGGGCAGGCATTCATCAATGAAAAAGGGCCACTTCGCGCTCGGCATGTGCTCGATAACTTGATTCATCGACGGGAAATCCCTGTCATGATCGCCGTGTTTATCAATCCGGGCCGCATGCCGGAGCAACCGGAAGCGAATCCGAAAGAATGGGGTGACAAGACATCCAATCGCCCTGAGGAGTACAACTCGCTCGACGACCGCTACGCTCGTGTGATTATAAATGAGTTGATGCCCGAGCTTACGAAGTCGTACAACATCGCCCCGGAAGCGGAGCGGCATGGCATCGGCGGCGTGAGTTCCGGTGCCATCGCCGCGTTCACTGTCGCTTGGGAACGGCCCGACCAGTTCAGCAAAGTGCTCAGCATTGTCGGTAGTTTTACTAACATTCGAGGCGGGCATGTGTATCCAGAAAAAGTTCGGGAGAGCGAGAAAAAACCAATCCGTGTGTTTTTCCAGGATGGCCGTAACGACCTTCGTGGCACGCGCCGTGGCAAGGGCAAATACGATCCCACATGGGATTGGTTTCTGCAAAACGTGCGACTCGTAGAGGCAATGACCGAGAAAGGCTACGATATCAATTACTGTTGGGGAATTGGCTTACACGGCTCCGCTCAGGGTGGTGCGATGCTTCCCGAAATGATGCGCTGGCTCTGGCGAGATCACGGCGCGAGTACTGATCCGGAGGATACCGTCGAGCGGAGCTTCAACAGACCTTAGGACTACACAGAAACCGCCAGCTTTGCCCCGCGATAGAGAATCTCCGCGGCGGATTTTGATTTCACGGCAAGCTGGGGAGGTTGCTCTCCACGACAGAGTACGACCAGCGAATCGCCTGGATCGATTTGGCAGTCGAACGCCGGATCGACGACGACTTCCCCCGCCTGGCGATTGATCGCCACAATGAGAAACTTGTGGTCGGAGGTCGTGGTGATTTCTGCAATCTGATGACCGGCTATCAATTCATTGGCCGTGACTTCATGCATCTGCAAGCCGATCTGCGATAACTCATGCTGCAATTGCTCATTTCGCTCGGGGTCAGCCAGCAACTCCTCGCGGCTGGGATGGGTAATGAGTTGGGCCATCCGTTTCCCTCCAATAACGGCGGGCGATACGACGTGGGTCGCGCCACTGCGAAGTAGTTTTTTCTCGGTAGCAGGATGTTCAGCGCGTGCGATGATCTCAACGTCAGGATTGAGTACCCGCGCTGTGAGTGTAATAAACACATTCGCAGCATCATCAGGCAAAACCGTCGCCAGCACCGATGCATTCTGTACTCCAGCACTTAATAGTACTTCATCCTCGGTAGCATTCCCTTGCAATACAAGACAATGTAATTGCTCCGCGGCAGCAAGCTTGTCATCATCTTGATCGATCACCACAAAAGGCTTCCCCGCAGCCTGCAGATCGTTCACCAGAATACTGCCAGCCCTGCCAAAGCCACATACTATGGCGTGATCTCGCAGTTCTTCGATTCCTTTGGTCATGCGACGATTGTTCAGCGCACGATTGATCTCGCCTTCCATCAACATTTGTACCAATCCTCCACCAGTATAAATGGCTGACCCATAACCAAACACGATGAGTAAAATGGTCATCATCCGCAGTTGCGGTGTCTCGATGGGATGGACCTCGCCATATCCGACCCCGAAAATTGTGATGGTTACCATATAGATGGCATCCATCACATTCCAGCCGGCCATCATGTAGCCGATGGTCGCCAGCACACACGTCAACACAAAGAACGTGATGCCTTCAGCGAGTCGACGCATTGATGGGGACACTGCGCAGCACCGTTCTCAGAGAACCATCTGGAATCTTATGGGCAAGTTTTACTTGATGAACAACATTTCTTGGTAGGTTGGCAGGGGCCACAGATCGTCGGCGACCCACCCTTCTAGCAAATCGGCATATTGCCGAACGGCAGCCATGGCCGGGAGTATCTCCTCAATGAAGTATTTCGCGTGCTCTTGTGTGGAGTCCTCGATGGGATCTGCCAGACATGCCTCCAGCACGGAGACGCTGTCCTGCAAAGCCTTTACTAACTCCGTGACTTTCTCCAGCGTGTCGGTATCAAAATCGATTCCCACCGCAGCCAGATTCGCACAGGCTGAGGCGAGTTGACTCTGATAGCGAACTGCCGCGGGGAAGATCAGGGTCTTGGCCATTTCCACAGTAAGCTTGGCCTCAACAGAAACCGTATTGCAATACTGTTCCAAATAGGTTTCCAAGCGGCTCTCCAGCTCTCGCTCGCTGAGAACGCCGTACTTGGAGAAGATCTCCTTGACCCCGGGGCCTTCGAGTTCAGGAAGTGCATCGACGGTCGTCTTGAGATTCAACAGTCCTCGCTTCTCAGCCTCTTCGTGCCAGGCATCGGAATAGCCATCGCCATTGAAAATGATAGGTTCGCACTCCGTGATCAATTCGGTAAGCAAAGTCTGCAGTGCGCCGTGTAGTTTGCTGGTATCACCATCGATGGCCTTTTCCAGCTTGGTCGCACAATAGTCGAGCGACTCGGAAATGATTGTGTTCATCACTACCAAAGGACCTGCGATTGATTGGTTTGATCCAACCGCGCGGAACTCGAAGCGATTGCCAGTGAAGGCAAATGGACTCGTGCGGTTGCGGTCCCCTGCATCCTTAGGAAGCGGAGGCAATACATCGACTCCTACACCCAGCGTCCCTTTGGCAATCGAGGATTTTGCACCACCCGCCTTGATTTGCTCAAAGACGTCGGTGAGCTGATCGCCGAGGAAGATGGAAATGATTGCCGGTGGTGCTTCGTTGGCACCCAACCGATGGTCGTTTCCTGCCGTAGCTACCGAGGCCCGCAGCAATCCCTGATTCAGATAGACGGCCCGGATGACGGCAGCACAAAACACCAAGAATTGGGCATTCTCATGCGGCGTCTCACCAGGATCCAAGAGATTTCCCTGGGAGGAACTACCGAGCGACCAGTTCACGTGCTTGCCGGAACCGTTCACACCTGCGAAGGGTTTTTCATGGGTGAGACATGCCATGCCGTATTTCTCGGCAACACGCTTGAGTGTAATCATCACTAAATGTTGATGATCGTTGGCCAGGTTCGCCGATTCGAACACCGGAGCAATCTCGTACTGCCCCGGAGCGACTTCGTTATGCCGCGTCTTCACGGGAATTCCCAGCTTGAGTAGTTCACGTTCTGAATCGAGCATGAAGGCGAGCACTCGCTCGGGAATTGCACCGAAATAATGATCATCGAACTCCTGCCCCTTCGGGGGAGTTGCTCCAAACAGAGTTCTGCCAGCGGTGAATAAATCGGGGCGGGAAAAATAGAAGTGGCGATCTATTAAGAAATACTCTTGTTCGGGACCAGCAGTCGATGACACGAACGACCCATCTGCGTGACCGAACAAACTAAGAATCCGCTGAGCCTGGCTATTGAGGGCCTGCATCGAGCGTAGCAAAGGTGTTTTCTTGTCGAGTGCTTCCCCGGTCCAGGAGACAAATGCTGTAGGGATGCAGAGCGTTGTGCCGTTGGGATTTTCCAGAATATAGGCCGGGCTGGTGACGTCCCAGATGGTATAGCCTCGGGCTTCAAAAGTAGCGCGAATGCCTCCCGTAGGAAAGCTCGAACCGTCTGGCTCACCTTGGATGAGTTGCTTGCCGGTAAATTCGGTAACCGCTCCACCGTTGCCATCCGGCGAGAGAAAGCTATCGTGCTTCTCGGCTGTGGCGCCCGTTAGAGGATAGAATACATGGGCATAGTGGGTGGCACCTTTTTCGATCGCCCAATCTTTCATCGCTGAAGCCACGACGTCAGCTATTTCCGGATCAAGTTTCTCCCCCACCTCAATGGTTTTCATCAAAGACTTGTAGATTGGCTTGGGTAGCCGATCTTTCATCACCGACTTGCTAAACACATTTTCGCCGAAGAGTCGGTGGGCAGGTGTCTTGGCAAAATCGAGTGGCTGAGAAAAAGGCTGATAATTCGTGACCGCGGCAATTGCTGCCATCCGGGAAGACATCCCTCCAGAGGAAAATCCACCGCCGCCCGCGGCAGCTCCAAAGCTCTTTCTCTCTTCGGACCCAACAGACGGTTCAGCGTAGCTCATTGTGCTCATGGCACCACCTTTCCTTACCAGGAGACCTACCTATACCATATACGTAGGTGCAAAAATGACTGGATATACCTCCACCCCCTAGGCAGAGGTATACCCCAGTCTATTAGCGCCAATCCGTGGCAAGCCGGGGACGAGCGAGATCCGTGCTCATCTATTTACGACAACATCTATTTTCAACGGTCTTGATCTTGCCATTTCTGCGAGCTAGCAACATCTATGCTTATGCCACTTTGATAGGCATACTATGCTTTCTTTGCAGACACACATTCTCCACGTCATTGATGGACCTCACTTACAAAACACGAGGACTATCAATCCGCGATGAGAGAGGTAGTGATTCACGTAGGCAGTAAATCAAGACATATCACACGCACGGTCTAAAAAATTAATGGCGGACTTCCTTCAGAGCTCGCGATTATTTCTGAACACCAAACCAAGCCAACTAACAAGTTCAGTTCAATAGAAGCAAAACTCGTGCCGCCAGCCGAGATCGAGTCCTCAGATCAAGCCTGCTCCGTCAACCAGGCAAGTGTAAACTGCCGCATTATCTGCAAAATCCCAGGAGAAAAGCCTGGAATTCAGATGTAACACGCCGACTATGTCTACGAACGTCGTGCAACTGCGAATAAGATAGGTTGACCAGTCAAGTTATCTGCTTTTTGCAGAAGTGAAAGGCGGATAGCCTTGCTGCCTAGCTTCCTTACTTTCAACCCCACACTCCAAAACCATTCATGAAAATCACTGCCACAACTGTTTTGATCTGCATTGCCATGGCTACGACGGCGGCGACCGTCTATGCCGTAGGGATCGCGCCGGAGACTTCGGTGGACGAAGCTGGAGATTCATCGCGACACCTGGTGCTGATGATCGTTTATGCGACAGTTGCCTTGTTCTTCTCGTCGCTCTGTTCGGTTGCTGAAGCAGTTCTGTTGAGCGTAACCCCATCGTATATCGCGAACCTCAAGCAGACATCACCCGGTACTGCCAGTCGTCTCGGCAAGGTGAAGGGAAATATCGACCGCTCGCTCGCGGCGATTCTCACACTCAACACCATTGCCCACACTGTCGGTGCGGGAGGTGCCGGGGCCGAGGCGGCAGCTTATTTCGGCACAGAATACGTCGGCGTAGCGATGGCTGTGCTCACGCTGCTGATTCTCTTTGTCTCGGAGATTATTCCCAAAACAATTGGGGCCCTCTATTGGCGCGGGCTCGCCCCGCTGACGGCTCGATTCGTGCAACTGCTGACTTGGATACTCTATCCATTGTTGTTGATTTCCGATTTGCTGACCAAGCTGATCACGCGCGGCAAAGCAGTCCATACAATTAGTCGTGACGAAATTGCGGCCATGGCCGAACTAGGCATGGCATCGGGGCAACTTGACGAGAGCGAATCGAGAATGCTCAAGAACGTGTTTCGCCTGCCGGGCTTGCAGGTCTCCGACGTCATGACTCCTCGAACGGTCGTCTTCGCTCTGCAACAGGATCTCACTGCAGCAGAGGTCATCACAGCGCATCCGACCATGGTTTTCTCGCGAATTCCCGTCTACGCGGCCCATCGGGATGAGGTGACAGGATTTGTGCTCAAGAGCGATCTCTATGCCAACATGGTTAACGGAGAGGGGGCGGCACAACTTCGTGACCTCAAGCGCGGCATCAGCAGCGTGCCCGATCAAATGCCACTGAATGTCGCACTGGATAAGATGCTCACTTTGCGCGAACATGTTCTGTTGGTCGTCGACGAGCATGGTGGCATGGATGGAATCGTCACACTCGAAGACGTCGTCGAAACGCTCATCGGAATTGAGATCGTCGACGAAGCCGATCAAATCGATGATATGCGCCGCCTGGCCCGCCAGAAGTGGCGCGAGCGCATGGAACGCGTCGGGATTGATGTGGACAGTTTTGATGAGAAATTTGAAGAATAGGTCAAGGCCTGCGAGTAATTGCCTAAACTCACTGCTCCGATGCTAGACCTCCCACTCGCGTATGGGCCGCTCACGGAAGCGGTTCGCTTCGGCATCCTCTGGAAAAGACTCCGACTGTGGATCGAACTTGAGCTTACGCTGAAGTACCCAGGCGATCGCGGCGGCGTGGGATGCTACGTGCGAGTGGCGCATGATCCGGTTGCTGGCGTTTGGTTCCTTGCGCGAACGCATGCAGTCGAGAAAGTTGCGCGTATGCAGCGTAGCATCGATGCCCCGTATGCGCTTTTGGGATGGAGGGAGTTCTGCTTGTAGTGCTTCAGTCGATGCGACGATTTCTCCCTCATCTCCGGTTTCAACCGAGCCACGCTCGCCTTCGAATCGCACCGGGCACGTACCCAGCCGTGTGATGAAGTGTGGCTCACGTTTTCCAAATGGTTCTGGCAGGAAATCAAGCGATACTTCCACACCGCTGGCATAGCGGCACATGATTTTGTCGCTGAGTGGTTCAAATTCAATGGGTCCCGTATCGTCGCTGCCGTTGGCCCATTGGCAGAGGTCCAATGTGTGAGCAGCCCAATCGAGCAAACTGCATCCCGCATCAAAATCCCACACCTTCCGCCACTTGCCTTCGACATATTCGTGGTTGTAAGGCCTCCACATCGCGGGTCCCAACCACATATTCCATTCGAGCGAGTCGGGATCAAATTCCTCTCGGGATAGCCAGGTATTTTGCAGTGTCGGCTCATAGACCGAGGCGTGAAGTGTATGCAGCTTTCCGAGTTTTCCGTTGTGCACAAATTCCACGGCGGTTTGGAAATTCGGCACGCTACGGCGCTGCGTACCCGCCTGGAAGATCCGCCCGGTCTTTTGGATTGTATCGTCGAGTTGTTGGCACAAGCCCATTGTCAACCCACATGGCTTTTCGCAATAGATATCCTTACCAGCCTCGGCGGCGAGCATCGATGCGGTAGCATGCCAACGATCACCGGTGGCAATAAGCACTGCGTCGATGTCCTGACGCTCAAGCAATTTGCGGAAATCGGTGTAAGTCTTACACTCGGTGTTGCCGTAGTGTTTGTCGATTGCCGCCTTGCCATCATCGCGATGTTGCTTCCAGACGTCGGCCAGGGCAACACACTGGGCATCTTCGTGGGTAAGCATCGAGGAGAGTACATACTTGCAGCGAGAACCGTAGCCGATTACGCCGTAGCGGATTTGATCGTTGGCCCCAACCGAGGGCTTGCTGCCTGTCGTCTCGGCCACTGCCATTCCCGCTGCCAAAGAACTCGTCGCCAGGGTGGTAGCAGTATTAAGGATAAATTCACGCCGCGTTTTATGTGAGAGTTCTTTCATTGAGTGTTCCTTGGAAATCAAACAGACAGATTGAAATATTGAATATACTGGCGACAGTCGCTTAGATCAGCAGGAGGTGTAAAGTGAGACATTATGATTCTCTCATTCATTACGCGAGTAGATAAACCATTCTACAAAAAGCGGCTGGCTAAGCCAGTCGCGCCTGGCAAGGTTGCTCGCCACAGTCAACCTAGATTCATCCCTTAGCTTCCCCAAACCAACTAGACTTCACTCTTCAACGATTTGGCCGAAAGCGATGTCGTGCCCGTCGATATCCTGGATGCCGAATTCCTTCACTCCGTAAGGTTTAAGATGGAGCGAATAGTCGATCTTGGCGTCGTTCTGTTGGAACTCTGTGTACAATGCCTCGACGTCGTCGACCCAAAAATTGGCGTTCCACATTTTGTCGACGATCTGCCAATGGGGAACAATCTCTGTGTGAGAACCCACCTGGCTGAGCATTACTGTTAAGCCATCGCGCCGCACCATACAGAAGTTCGGCGGCTCGCCCCAAAAGCGATCATAAGAAAACCCCAGCTTCTCGCGGTAGTACTCAGCAGCGGCTACGACATCATGCACGAGTAGCACAGGTGACACGGCCAATAGACTTGCCATTAGTTTCACTATACCTCAATTTTAAGATGAATCCAGCTTCGGAAGTATTGCTGCCTGTTCGTAATTTTGGACGAAGTAACGTTTGCCCCGCCGGACGATCGCATGTCCTTCGGCAGCTAGCCGCCGTTTCAAATTCGTGATCCCCCCTGGATATTTTGGATTGAGCTCGCCATCTTTCTTGAGAGTTCTCCAGTAGGGCGTGATCCGCTTTCGTCCCTCCTCTTCTGACTCATTCGCTGCATGAGAGGCAATCCAGGCGAAGATTCCCGTCGTCATGGGGCAGGCAACGGAAGCACGATGTTTTTTTGCCAGGGAGTTGCGAATCAAATCAATCGTCGTCAACTTGCCCCGCCGAATCGCTTTCATCGCCGCATCGACCTCCAATGGCGCTGGAACAACAACTGTCCCCGTTCCGAGCCGCTGCGACATTTTTCCGGTGATCTTCACGACCTTGGGAAGCCCTTTGTCGTCAGCAAGTTTTTCGCGCCAGGATTTTTTGTGGGCCATGTTTCACCTCAGGCCTGAGAAGAAGAAAAGTTAGAAGAGTGTTATTTATCCTACCCAGATGGGTTTCCTTCCACTAGTCTCAAATTCTCAACACTAACTTGGCTCACTCCTTTGTCAGCACTTCCAGCATTCCTCGACAAAACTCTGGCAGGTCATCGGGCTTGCGGCTGGAAACGAAGTGTCGGTCGACCACTACGGCGGCGTCTTCCCAAATGGCGCCGGCGTTGACCAGATCGTCCTTGATGCCGAGTGAGCCTGTGACGCGCACTCTCTGATACACGCCTGCGGAGATCGGGATCCAGCCACCGTGGCAGATGGCGGCGATCAGTTTGCCAGCCGCGTCAAATTGACGCACGAGGTCGAGTACTTTGTTGTCACGACGCAGTTTGTCGGGCATGAAGCCACCCGGTACCAACAGACCGTCGAACTGGTCGGCCTGCACGTCGGCAATTGCGGCGTCGGACGTACAAGGGTAGCCATTCTTTCCCTGATAATGCGCGCCAGCCTCCGGACCGGCAACCACGACCTCGGCCCCTGCTTCGATCAGGCGCAGCTTGGGGTACCAAAGTTCGAGGTCTTCATAGATATCTCCTACGAAAGACAGGATACGTTTTCCTGTGAGTAGTCGGTTCATAAATTTGTTCTCCGTTATCCAGAATCGTGTCTCGCACTGACGTGGAGACGCAGAGAATACCAAATTCCTTCCCTGCTGTCTCTGCGCCTGTGTGAGAGATAATTCTTTAAGAGAAAATCATTCTGCGATACAATACTTGCATTGTTTCCACCTGAGCAAAATCATAGACCCTCAATCACGAAAGACCTCCCTGCCATGCTACGCCTTCATTCACCATTCCTATTATTCGGAATTGCCATTGCCATGTCTGTCGACTCTCGGGCCCACGATGCTGACTCGCCGAAGGAGGCATCGGAAAGTGTAGTCAGCATGGCCTTCGGGTGGCCCTTTCTCGATCCCACTACGATGGAAACACAGGGCGGTACAACTCAGGGGAGCAAGGTTACATTGGCTGGGGAACCGAGCGAGGCTTGGGAGAAGATTCGGCAACCTGATCTTTCGAAGCAAGAACGAGATCGTATGGCCGTCCTGGCAATGGCGGGATCGTTTCGAGTCAGCTTTCAGTTCATTGAATCGATGGGTTTTGCCGAGGACTATAAGCCAAGTCGGCCCTACTTCTCGTGGGCCACCGAACATGTTCGTGTACTAGCCGACACACCGACTTTTGTCAGTTTACAACATACGCTGGTCATGTATTTCGAGGATGAAGAAATGGGGGGACCGATGGTCATGAAGCACTGGCGGCAGGACTGGACTTACGAGGACCGTGAACTGGTTGTCTATCGCGGGCATTTGGTTTGGGAGAAAATGAAACTCGCGGAAGAAGAAGCTTCCGGAGGCTGGTCCCAAGCCGTGTTTCAAGTGGACGATTCGCCTCGTTACGAAGCGTTCGGGCGCTGGGAACATGAAGCCGGTTTTTCTCGCTGGACGAGCAATGATGCCTGGCGACCGTTGCCTCGTCGCGAGTTCTCGGTTCGCGACGACTACAATGTCTTGGGCGGGACGCAGGCGATCACGATCACACCAACCGGATGGGTGCATTTCCAGGATAACTGCAAGCTGCAAGTCGATAGCAAAACCAACTCGCCTCGCAGCGTCGCCTGCGAAATAGGAATCAATCGCTACGAACGGATCCTTGAGCCAACCATACAAAAACCTGCCGACGCGTATTGGGCCAAGACCGGCGACTATTGGAAGGAAGTGCGTGGCGCATGGAAAGATATTTTTCGCACACGCGACCGGTTTCAGCTGAAAAACCAAGCAGACGGCAAGAAACTCTATGAAGAACACTTCGGCTACGCAGCAGAGATTGAAGCAACAGACAGCTACGACAAGGAAAACGGTCGGACACATGCCCAGGAGACAGTAAATAGATTCCTGGAAAACCTCTGAACTAAACTATGCCCAGAATGTATGGACCTGCGAATTGGTGTCGAAGCCTCCCAGTCAGTGACGATAATATCGCTGGCGGATGGATTTGGATCCGTCGTGCTAGCAATGCTGCGCAGGTGAATGATAAGAATTGGGAGGGGTTTACGATGTTTTGCTCAGAGTGCGGTGCCAAAGCCGCAGGAAAATTCTGCTCGTCGTGTGGTGCAAAGCTGACGGCAATGGATTCGGCAGCAATCGAGACGATCGATCTTCCGATCGACTGGTCCGATGTGAGTGACTATGAAACCCTGCTTCGCATTCCCGAGGTCCGTGATCGAATCGCCGAAAGTGCGGCACAGTCAAAAAAGTCACTCACCGGCGAAGACTTTCTCGACATGTATGGCAATGCCCTGGGAAAGCTTGCCGGGCTCCCCATCAAGTTGCCGATGGCAAGTCTCGCTCAGTTCGCGCAATCGACCTACGCCAAATTGGGTGTGAAGACAGGCAAAGAGAAGTCGAAGTTTGTGGTCCAGCCACCAGGCAAAGTGATCGTCTCTCTACTATGTTCACTTGCACGGTCTGGCCGCGCGATACGTGGCGTCCATCAACTCGCCGATGGCTGTGTGATTGTGGCGGCTCTCCCTTCGGATATGCTTGCTCTCGAAGGAGAATTGATCATCAAGGTGTGCCGCAGCCCAGGGGGTACGCAAGTCGAAGCCAAGACCGAGATCCCCGGCCAGATGTTTGATTGGGGCAAGAGCACCCGTTGTTTGGAATCGCTACTGAGCGAGCTGACAAGGGTTGCTGCGTAATCTCGGGACCAACCTCGCGAGGTCGATAGCCTGCTATTCTGCGCGGTTTACATTTCGTTGCGCCAAGTATCGCACATCTCGGGGAGCCATCTCGAAATAATCTCGAAATCGTCGGTTGAAAGTTGCCAAATTGCTGAAGCCAGAGCGGAAGGCAATATCGGCGATCGTTAAATGGTCGTAGGCGGGATTTGTGAGAATCTTTCTGCATTCTTCGAGCCGACGCTGGGCAACCCAGGCGGCAAAGCTGATTCCACTCCGCTCAAGCACTGCATGCAGCCAACGCTGCGAGATCTTTAGGTCCTTCGCAGCTTGCTGCGCCGTAAGACTTGGATCTGTCAAGCGCGCTTCGACATAGGAAAGAATTTGTTGCCGACGTACTTCGCGCTGAGTTTCACGGCGCGACTGATGTGCTTCGGAACTGGCACCGACGGCCAAACCGATCAGTCCATACAAATGTGTCAACATGGAGCTTTGTTCGCTCGGTTCGAGATGCCTCGCTTCAATGAGCAGCGCGCGCACAAAGTCTGCAAGGATAGCGCCAATGCCTGAATGGCCAGAGATTCTCATACCGAGCGAACGATCTGGTGCGGCAATCATTTTGGCTACGGATTCTCGCGGCAAACTCCACGAGAGCAGATGGTAGTTGGCGGGATGCACAATGTCGAACGATTGGGAGCTGTCGAACAACATGAGATCCCCTGCTTTCCAAACCTCTTCGCGGCCGGCATGACGACTTCGGCAATTGCCTTTCGCAAGAAGTGCAAGGTTGTAAGTATCTTGAAACCATGAAGGTGAAGGAGTACTTACTACTCGGACTGGCCTGGCACTGGCAATTTCCATAACTTGAGAATCGGCGAATCGGCTTAAGCCAAGCCATGCTGGCCGAGGCTGCTCCTGGATCCAATCCAGAGAAATGCCGGAGTAAAACCCGCATACCACATCACGCCACTTTTCAGGTCCGAGAGCTTCCGTTGAGAAAGTCAGCTTCCTACTTTCTTGGCTATTTCTTTGCATGTCATTCATGAGTACTCCTTGTGGAAGTTTCCCGAACGTCATGGTGCGGCCGTGCGTGCACAGATTGGGGCATTCTAATGCACAAAATGAGGAGAAGCAAATAATCCCTCGGGGTAAGCTAACTTCTTGAAACTAAGAATCACTCCTTAAAGTTGTTGAATAGCGTGAGAAACTGGACTTTCGCCATTTCAGTCTTGAATAGGCGGCGATGTCACTTCTTAGAGGAATTGCTTGCCGCCCCACCGAATGCGAGCGACCATCTCACGAGTTGTCCTACTGTCGACATGATATCGAACGGAGGTAGAACTCATGATCAACAAGACTTCTTGTCCACACGTCCTCTTCCTGCTGGCGCTCAGTACTGGAGTCTCAGCCGTACCCACTCAAGCGATTCAGCTTATCGAGTTGTCTACACAACTTGAAAAGCTGTCGGGTGAGGTCATTGCCGATAACAATCGGCTTGCTCCTGGAGGAGATCTAACCGAGTCTGAATCGCGAGTAGGCGATGTCGCCGTTGCTGCTTCCCAGGCAACCTTAGAACTGATGCCGATCAACGAGTATGTCGTTGGTGTGGCAGATATTCCCTCCGGTCCATTACAGGTCTTGGGAGATACTCGCTGGGTGGTCAAGACTTCAACTACGCTTCACATTGGACCGAACGACTGGCACTTTGCGGATTCGTTTGCAAACTTTACTAACACCCGTGGGAATGAAAAGTATTTTGTTTACGCAGTCGCACCGAACTCGGCGAGCGGATTCGCACCACTTGATGTGGGACCAAGTGCTGGTGGCGGGAATGGTATCCGCTTGCTGATGACTGGCTATTTCAATGGCGGGATCTACACCGATCACTTTTTAAACGACCCAACCGTGCCACATTTTGATATCGGTGACGGTTTTGGGGACATGTTTGGCGTGCCACCTGGACCGACCTTCCATGAGACCTTGATGCAGTTTAACCAAGGCTTTGCCGTCGTGGTCGATCTTGATGCGGCAGGTGTCGCTGTGGGAGAGGAGTATATTTTCCACGAACACTTTCAGCTAGGTGTTGGACCGGGCGTGTTTCTCGAGCCGCTCGAGGAAGCTTTCGTGACTATCGATCCGGTGATAGGCTTTGCTGTTCCTGAGCCTGGGGCAGGATTGCTAGTGCTGGTTGGGATCGCGTTGTTAGTTCTGTGCTGTGAACGATACAGGTGCTCACAAATCGCAGTTTGGGCGTTGATCTTGGCCTTCGTCTCGCTGAACGTCTTCGCGGCAGGCTCCCTGCAGGCAGCACCGGTCTACTTTGACTGGTCATCGACCTCCAGCGGTTCAGCCGGAGGCATCACCGGGTCCATCTCGTCAACCGTCACTTCAGGCGAGTTTGACGTAAATCTCCAGCCTGCCACCGATTCGGCCTTTGTCGCGTCTTACGGCGAAAGCATCCCGGTTCTCGACTACGGCGCACCTTCGAGTGCGCTGCCGGGCGACGTACAGACAGACATCAACTTTTCTGATGCCCTTCCCACCGGATCAATCCTGTTGGCCTTCGACGTCGACTGGAACGGCGAGACCTTCACGATCTCCTCGGACATCGGAATTCTGACGCTCCTTGACCAAGGCGAGACGACTGATGGAGAGACTTCGTTTCTTCCGATCTATGATTCTTTGACCGGACAGCTCGTCGAAAACAGGCCCGGCGGCGGCGGAAACGAGGAAGAGTACTCTTTGTTTGATGTCTCCGGCGTGTCGTCTCTATCGATCGACTATTTCAACGGAAGCCTCGACTCTGCCTCACGCATCGCCATCGGCATTCCAGTTCCAGAGCTGTCGACAGGGGCACTGTTAACGTTCGCAGCTACGTGGTTCGTAGGGTGGGGACTCGGAGAGCGAAGCGGACGAACCAACGTTTTCCAGAGGCATCGGCATTGAGGAGGAAGAAATGTATACGAGGACACTTTTCTTGACGATCGTAATCACCGGTTACCTGTTCGGCGAGATCGCGCGCAGTGATGACGTCTTCTGGGACGGCGAAACCAGCAGCGACTGGCACACAGGCACGAACTGGCAGCCGCAGTGCAGCGGGCAGTTTTGCCTGCAGTCGCCGCCGGGTGTGGGCGATAACGCGATCCTTCAAAATGTCGGTCCCTTGGGCAGCGACCTCGCGAGTCTCTCCGATGACGTCAATATCGATATCCTAGCCATCCGAGATGGTGTCACCGTGAACACCAACGGTCACACACTACTAGCTTTAGTTCATACATACGTGGAGGACAATGGTACTGCCTTGATCGTTCCCGATTCCCCCAATAGCTCACAAGCTTTTTTCACGTTTGCATTGGATATTGCCGATGGAGGCAGCGTCGAGCTGGGCGGGCTGGGACAAGCAGCGGCTACCGTGGAAATTGGTGGACCGCAATCGACGATCGGTGCAGGGAGCTCACTGGCTGGCAATGGAACGATTAAGTTTGACAACTTCCAAGGCAACTCAGAAACCGTCTTGCTAGACAACAGCGGGACCATTCGACCACAGAACGGATTCTTGTCGCTGTTGCCAGTGGGAGCGAGTAGAGGCGTCTTCGATCTCGATGGCGCGAATGAAGACGGTGTTCTGGATGTGGACGATGGTTCGTTTCTTGCAACCAGCGTGCGACTCAATGTGTACGGCCCCCTGGCCGATTCGTTTACCGGCATCCTGCAAATTGGACAAGACGATCAGGCCCACTTCGCTTTTCCCTGGCGGCTGGGAAGCAGCAACCAAGTGCTCAACGCCGGTCTGATTGAAATGAACGGCGACAACGGCACGGCGACGCTATCGGGCGAGGCCCTGGAAATGTTTCACAACAACGCCAAGTTGAATGTCCTCTCGGGCAAGGCATCGCTTCTTGGTCCCGTCACTGTGACACGCGGCCAAGTTAATGTAGCTCCGGGAGCCACAATTCACTTCAGCGAAAACTCGTGGATTCGCGAGAACGGAGAATTTGTCACAGGGGATCATTACGATTTGATTGTCGATAAGCTGCTGCGGATCGACGATCCGCATATCGACTGGGATAGCCCTTCTCCCGGAAGCCATACGACGACCATCAACTCCGGTGGCAGACTCGAGATCAATAGCAACACCATCGACCCGGGCAACCCTTTCCCCGATAACGAATTCCGGGGGACCTTGGAGGTCAACGGCGGAGAACTCAGAATGGACATTTGTTGCCAGTGGGTGTTCGATGGCCGGATGATGCTCCAGTACACCAATGGCTCGGAAGCAACAATCCAGGGGGCGCCTTTTATCCTTGGCGATGGCTTCGACACGGGCAACGACGCCCTAGTCGAAGTGAGTGGACCAGGTGCCTCAGTGTTCAACGCACCGGTTGTGTTTCGGGGCGATGCGGAACTACAGATGGACTACGGATCGCAGTTGGAACTTCTTGGCGATTCGGATTTCGAGCAGGGCGTTCAAATCAGCGGGCCTGGAGAGCTTGAGAACCTAGTTGGCACCATGACCTTTGCTGGCGGTATCGCCATTTCCGCACCTTTGATTAATTCCGCAACACTGGTCGTCGGTGGTGACAATCAGGTGGGCGTTTTGACCACGGCTGGGTTTACTCAAACGGATGCGCCGTCGGTCCTCGGGGTCGAGGAGAGTCTGAACCTTGAACTCCAGAGCACAACACTCGGTGACTTTGATCAGTTGATTGTCAATGGCCCGGCATCCCTTGATGGGATGCTCGCCGTCGATTGGCTGGGCGCGAGCATGCCGAGCCTGGGCGATTCGTTTCCTATCCTTTCCGCCACGAGTGTTACAGGTACCTTTGAAGAACTGATGTTGCCTCCAGTTGCCAGTGGCCACGCTTGGAGCATTCAATACAACCCAACTTCAGTTGTACTGGAGGTCGTCGATCCGACCCAGCTCACCGCAGATTTCGATCAGGACGGCGACGTGGACGGAAATGACTTTCTCATCTGGCAGCGAGGTGGGTCGCCGAATGGAATCAATAGCGGTGACTTGGCGCTGTGGCAGTCACATTACGGCGCGCCGATTACTGCTGCGACGGCTGCGGTCCCCGAGCCGAGACCTTTGGTTCTGTTGTCACTCTTGCTCGTATCGCTCCGAGGGCAGTTCCTCAGTAGGATTGCCTGGTGATCCCTTCAAAAGCTTCTCAGTACCACGACCTAGTTGCTCGCAGACTTCAATTTCCTCGCCGAATTCGACAGAGTGCGGCTCAACACG
The DNA here is from genome assembly GCF_008065115.1 of Bythopirellula goksoeyrii. Taxonomy (NCBI): domain Bacteria; kingdom Pseudomonadati; phylum Planctomycetota; class Planctomycetia; order Pirellulales; family Lacipirellulaceae; genus Bythopirellula; species Bythopirellula goksoeyrii. Next base: position 6,176,472 of record NZ_CP042913.1, read on the forward strand.
TTCAAAAGTGAATATTGCAAGCTTTCCTGTTCAGGGGTTGGGGAACACAAATATGTTGGCAAGGGCTGAGCCCACGCCAGCTTTCCCTCACCTCAGTGCAGTCAATCCTTGGGGCTAGTCCATTCAACGCAAAAGTTGTAACCTACGAGTGTAGTAAATATCCGCGAGGGCAGGCTGGCTGCCTCCCAAGATGCATGCCGTTTCATCATTCTTTAACTGGGGAGGCGGAAGCATGCCAGAGTTCAATCGACGTCGCTTTCTCGCAGTATCTGCGGGTACTGCCACACTCGCTTCCAGCATAGCGCCTCAGGTAGTTCGAGCCGACGACGCCACACCGCCGCCACCGCAGATGCCGATCGGGAAGACGGGCATCGTCATGTCCCGCGTCGGTCAGGGAACCGGCATGCATGGTGGTAATCGTCAATCGGATCATACCCGAAAAGGCTTTGAGAATTTCGTTGCGCTCATGCAACACGCTTACGATCGCGGGGTTACGTTCTTCGACTTGGCCGATTTGTATGGCTCACATGTCTACTTCCGTGAAGCATTGAAGACAATACCTCGCGACAAGGTCTCGATCCTCACAAAGATCTGGACACGATATGACAGCGCCTGCACACCTGACGCGCCCAAATTCTGCAAGCAAATCGCCAAAACGACGCTTGATCGCTTTTGCCATGAAATTGCCACCGATCATTTGAATATTGTCCTCTTGCATTGCATGATGACACCAAATTGGCCCGATCAGTTGGCACCTTACATGGAAGCCCTCGACGAAGCGAAACAGCGGGGACAGGTTCGAGCCGTTGGTGTCTCCTGTCACGATCTTCGAGCCGTGGTGACGGCCGTCAATTCTCCCTGGGTCGACGTGATCTTGGCCAGAATCAATCCGTTTGGTGCCAGAATGGATGGAAATCTGGAGGATGTGGTACCCGTATTGACCAAGGCTCGCCAGAATGGCAAAGCGATCTTAGGGATGAAGATTTATGGCGAAGGCACGCTGGTGGACAACAAGGAAGAGTGTATTCAGTTCGCTCAGGAAAACGGTTTGCTGGATGCGATGACCGTTGGTGCTGAGACTCCCGCACAGATGGATGAAACTTTACGACTCATCGCGAAATATCCCGTCAAGAAGCTTATAGGCTAGTTTTTATCGTAGCTGACAAGTGCTTTTTCGCGGTTTCGTGCTGCTGGCAAGTGCCAGTGGCCGAACACCCGTGTGCTGTTCGCACTAGCAATTGCTTCGTATCGAGTTCAGTGATGCATTTCTTCTTGGGCACCTGATTGAACAGAAAATGAACAGAGTTGCAGCGACGAAAAGAAGAGAGCTGCGCGGCTCGGGAACTGCGGATAGAGAGGTAGTGGCGAGTGGTTGGTAGGTTTGTTGCCAGGCAAGAAAATCTGCACCATCAATATCGGCATCGCTCCAATCAAATGAGGCGCCCGACGCGGTATCAAACTCTGCTCGCCACTGTTCCAAATCTGCGTCATCGACATCACCGTCGTAGTCAAAGGCTCCTAGGGATGCGAGCAAGCTCCCATCGGGATTGTGGGCCACACTGTCGAGATAGATCGTCGGTGGCACCTTCAAACTGGATCGAATGTAACACTTCAGCCATCTGAAATGTTACCGCAAAAGAAAGATTTCGCGTCGTTGTTAGTCGCTTGAATAGAGACGAAATGCCGACATCTGCCAGAGAGCAATATAATTCATCCCCGGTTCGTTAAATCCCACTGAGTCAGACGGACTGGACAATGCGAAGGTGGATATCGCAAATTGTGCTCTGCTACGGAGGCGGTTTGCATTGCGGCTAACCGTTCAATGCATCAAGGTGCCAACAACAATCTACCTGGATTGGCCAGGTAGCGCTTCACGTCGTTGAGGAACCTTGCCGCTGCCGCACCGTCGACCACGCGGTGGTCGTAGGTTATTGAGAGTGGCATTATCAGGCGGGGTTCGAGGCTTTCTTTGACGTACATCGGCAGCGTGCGACTGCGGCCCACCAACAGGATCGCGACCTCAGGGGGATTGATGATCGGCGTGGAATATGTGCCACCCACTGCGCCTAGATTGCTGATCGTAAACGTGCCACCGCGCAAGTCCTCGATGACGAAAGTCCCATCGCGGGCCGCTTCTGCCATCTTGGCCATCTCTCGAGCGATGGACGGGATGCTCTTGCGATCTGCGTCGCGCAGCACGGGTACGATGAGACCCTTCTCAGTATCCACCGCGATGCCAATGTTCACGTATTCCTTGTAAATGATCTCGTCGCCTGATTCGCTCACGGAGGCGTTGACAATGGGATGCTGCTTCAGGGCAGTTGCGATGGCCTTCACCAGAAACGGCATGGAAGTGAGCTTGACACCTTGCGAGGCATAGTCGTCTTTGCTGTCTTTGCGAATCCGCTCGAGTTCCGTCACATCCACATCATCGAAATTCGTGAGCTGGGGGATCGTCGAATAGGACGCGAACATGTTGCGGGCGATGGTCTGCCGCAGGCGAGACATCTTCTCGCGCCGCACAGCACCATGGCCATCACTGTCGGGAGTACCGGGGGGAGTCACACCTTGCGCAGCGGACGAAGCCGCTTGGGCATTGCTGGCACGGACGTGAACTCGAACGTCTTCTTCCGTGATGCGACCGCCGCTGGCTGGTCGCACACGCCGTAGGTCGACGCCCAACTCGCGAGCCAATCGCCGCACAGCAGGTCCGGCAGCGGCGGGCGCATGTCCATCGCCTGCCGTGGCTGGGATTTCTTTCACTGGCGCCGGTTTCGGTGGCGCTTTCGCGACTGATTCTGGCTCGACAACGGTAGGAACGTCGGTCTCGGGGGCGGGGGGGATGTCTGATTCAGAAGTTTCTGGTTCCGAAGTCTCTGGCTTCGGTTCCGGGGGAGCTTGCTTCTTCGCGGGCTTCTCCACCTCAGGTGCAGGTTCAGCAGCGGCCTTCCCGTTCGAAGACCCTTCCCCCGCTTCGATCTCCAGGATCGGCGCACCGACCTCGACGGTATCTCCTTCCGAGACGAGCACTTTCGTCACCTTCCCCGCTTCGGGGCTCGGGATCGGCATCGTTGCCTTGTCGGTCTCCACTTCAATGAGATCTTGATCGACCGTGACGGTATCGCCCGCGGCGACCAAGATCGAAAGCACGTCGCCCGATTCAATTTTCTCGCCCAAATGGGGCAGTTTTATTTGTGTTGCCATTATAAGTTGTTAGCTATTAGCTGTTAGTCGTTAGCTATTGTTCAGTGAAAATTGGTCGTTCCGATTACTAGGCGTACAACGCGGAGGGCTTATCGGGGTCGATATCGAGTTCTTTCACGACACCCGCAAGTTTCTTTTTGTCGAATTTGCCTTGTTCGCTCAATTGGGTCAGGGAGGCCAGAGTGATACACTCGGCGTCGACTTCGAAATGTCGTCGCAGAGCCTCGCGGGATTCGCTGCGGCCCATGCCATCGGTTCCCAGAGTAAACAAGTTGGGAATCCACGGCATCAGCTGATCGGCGAGAATCCGCATGTAGTCGCTGGCCGCGATCACGGGATCTTGGCAATCGCCGAGTTGTTCTTCCACGTAGGACAAACGTGCCTTCTTGCCAGGATTGAGCATGTTCCAACGCTGGCACTCTTGAGCGTCGCGTCGCAGTTGGGTGTAGCTGGTAACACTCCAAACGTCGCTGGAGACGCCATACTTTTCGGCCAGGATGCCGGCGGCACGCAAGGTTTCGTTGAGAATCGGACCACTACCAAAGAGTTGCACTCGCTTGTCATTTTCTTTGCCTTCGGCTTCGTGACTAGCACAGCGATACATACCCCGGATGATGCCTTCCTCGCAACCTTCCGGCATCTCAGGCATCAGATAGTTCTCGTTCTCCAGTGTGATGTAGTAGATCGCCTGTTCGTTGTCTTCGTACATACGCTTGAGACCGTCGAAGATGATAACCGCCGTTTCATAGGCAAAGGCCGGATCGTAGGCACGGACCGTTGGGAAGGCCATCGCGTTTACCAGACTGTGACCATCTTGATGCTGGAGCCCCTCACCGTTGAGGGTCGTGCGCCCCGCAGTGCCGCCGAGCATGAAACCCTTGGCCCGCATGTCAGCTGCTGCCCAAATCAGATCGCCGATCCGCTGGAAGCCGAACATTGAGTAGTAGATGAACATGGGAATCATGTTCACGCCATGCGACGAGTAGGCTGTGCCTGCTGCATTAAATGACGACATGCTCCCCGCTTCGGTAATCCCTTCTTCAAGGAGCTGTCCATCTTTGGCTTCTTTGTAGAATGCCACCTGATCGGAATCGACGGGTTGGTAAAGCTGGCCGAGATGGGAATAGATACCCACCTGGCGGAACAGACCTTCCATACCGAATGTGCGTGATTCGTCGGGAACGATCGGAACGATGTTCTTGCCGATCTCTTTGTCACGCAATAAATCGCCTAACAAACGGACAAAGCCCATCGTGGTCGACATCTCTTTGCCGGGACCCTTGCTGACCAACTTCCCCATGGTCTTTTCGTAGTCCGTCAGACGGGGAACCTTCAACTTGATCGGCTCGGTAGTGCGACTAGGTACGAAGCCTCCCAACTCTTCGCGCCGTGCGCGGAGATATTTCATCTCGGGACTATCCTCGGGTGGCTTATAGAAAGGTGCTTCGGCTACCCGTTCGTCTGAGATGGGGATGCCAAAGCGGGTTCGGAATTCGCGGAGCTCTGCTTCGTTGAGCTTCTTCTGGTTGTGGGTGATATTGCGACCCTCGCCCCCTTCACCAAGTCCATAGCCCTTGATGGTCTTGGCGATGACGACGGTCGGCTTGCCATTGCGCTGGCAAGCCAGTTGATAGGCAGCAAACACCTTCTCGGGGTCGTGCCCACCGCGACGCATTTTGCTAAGCTTTTCGTCGGAATAGTTCTTCACCAGTTCCAACAATTCAGGATATTTGCCGAAGAAATCTTTGCGGATAAAGTCGCCAGGCGAGACAACATATTTCTGGTACTGGCCATCGACGACTTCCATCATGCGCTGAGCAAGGAGGCCCGTGTCGTCATCTTCCAGCAGCGGATCCCAATCTCCACCCCAGACAACTTTGATGACGTTCCAACCTGCACCACGGAAGGCACCTTCGAGTTCCTGGATGATCTTACCGTTGCCGCGGACCGGGCCGTCGAGTCGTTGCAAGTTGCAGTTGATGACAAAGATCAGTCCGTCCAAATGTTCTCGCGAGGCAAGGGTGATAGCACCCAATGACTCGGGCTCGTCGCATTCGCCGTCGCCGAGGAATGCCCAGACGCGTTTTTGTGAGCAGTCGACAATACCGCGATCTGTCAGATATTCATTGAAACGCGCCTGATAGATGGCCATGATCGGCCCAAGCCCCATCGACACGGTGGGGAATTCCCAGAAGTTGGGCATCAGCCAAGGATGGGGATACGAGGAAAGACCCCCTCCTTCGGCCAATTCGCGGCGGAAGTTGATCAAGTTCTCTTCGGTAAGTCGTCCTTCCAAATAGGCGCGAGAGTACATGCCAGGCGAGGCGTGTCCCTGGAAGTAAACTTGATCGCCGCCAAAACCATCTTCGCCACGGCCGCGGATGAAGTGATTCAGGGCAACTTCGTACAGCGTGGCTGACGAGGCGTATGTGGAAATGTGACCACCGGGAGCGGCCGGATCGCGGTTGGCACGGGTGACCATGGCCATCGCATTCCAGCGAATGAAGCTCTTGATGCGTCGCTCCATTTCGCGATTGCCCGGATAGGGAGGCTGCTTCTCGCGCGAGATGGTGTTGTAATAGGGAGTGGTGGCCGTGAAAGGCAGATCCACCCCATTGCGATGGGCCGTTTGCTCCAGAGCAGAGATCAATTGCTGAAGCCGCTCAGGTCCCTTGCTTTCGAGCACGTAGTCGAGCGACTCGAGCCACTCTGCGGTCTCGGCGGGGTCGCTGTCGTTGGGAATCGGCGACTTGATCATCTCTGCTTTCATTTCTGCCATAAAACGGTTCCTAACGTATCTGTTTTACCTCGCGTCCTAGCTGCAATAAATCAGACGCGGATTGCCGCGGATCCATGGGATCTCTGCGGATTCGTGTTAGTTAATGTTTGGAAACTAATTGCCTGAACATCCATCCAATTGTATCGCTACCTATCTCCGGGGAAATTCTCACCTGTGGCAATCCTGCAAAACCGCGTTTATCTGCGACTTTTTACTTTTCGTACAGTTCAGTTATTTCCTCTTCGGACGATAAACCTCGGTTGCCGTACCCAGGTAAACTTCCCCGGCGAAAGCCACTGTTTCACTTAATGTGGGATGGGCATGGATCGAGTCGGCGATGTCACGCACGGTGCAGCCCATCTCGATTGCGACGACTGCCTCGGCGATTAATTCACCCGCCCCAGTACCCACGATGCCGCAGCCGAGGACTCTGTTGGTTTCGGGATCAACAAGCCACTTGGTCAGTCCATCGGTCTTGCCGATAGCAATAGCCCGGCCACTCGCTTGCCAGGGGTATTGTGCGATTGTGACGTTGATGTTGTCTCGCTTGGCCTCGTCCGCGGTAAGCCCGGCCCAGGCTATTTCTGGTTCAGTGAACACGACCGCTGGGATTGCTGCCGCATCAAAGGCAGCCGGTTCGCCAGCGAGAACTTCGGCGGCAACCTTCCCTTCGTGCGACGCTTTGTGCGCAAGCATCGGGTCTCCAGCCACATCGCCAATTGCCAAGATATGTGGGTCGGAGGTTTCCTGTCGTTCATTCACCTCAACGAAGCCACGCTTGTTGACCGTCACCTTGGTGTTCTCCAAGCCAAGACCCGTCGAGACAGGGCGGCGACCGACCGAGACCAACACACGATCGAAGGTGAGTGTTTGCTTCCCATCGGCTCCTTCGACCTGCACTTCAACCTGTTTGCCAGTGTCTTCGAGACCCAGCACCTTGGTACCAAGGTAAATTTTGTCGAACAGTTTTTCGAGTCGTTTGTGCAGCGGTTTGACCAAATCGCGATCCGCTCCGGGAAGTAAGCCATCCATGAGCTCCACCACGGTCACTTTACTGCCGAGCTCCGCGTAGACAGTGCCCATCTCCAGCCCGATATATCCGCCGCCGATCACCAGCAGCGACTTAGGGATTTCTTCCAGTTCAAGTGCGCCGGTCGAATCCATCACGCGTGGCGAACCAAGTTTGAACATCTTGGGCATCGCGGGAACCGAGCCGGTCGCGAGGATGCAATGGTCGAAGGTGAGTCGCTCGCTTTCGTAAGTTTCTGGATTGCCCCCTTCGAGTTGAAGAGTCTGAGAATCGACAAAGATTCCTCGCGCGTTGACCACCTGCACATTCCGCCGCTTGGCCAACTGGGCCAACCCACCGGTGAGCGTGTCGATTACTTTTTCTTTGCGGGCACGCAAACCGTCGACATCGAGCTTCATCTTGCCGAAGGTGACACCCCACTCGCTCATGTCGCGAGCTTCGCTGATCACCTTGGCCACATGCAACAGGGCTTTGGAAGGGATGCAACCACGTATGAGGCAGGTTCCTCCCAGCCGCGGATCCGCCTCGACAATGGTGACTTGCAGCCCCAGGTCAGCGGCCATAAACGCGGCAGCATATCCCCCGGGACCTCCTCCTAATACGACAACTTGCGAGTGCATCAAACTGGTTTTCCACGGTTGTATAGGTCCTGCCCCGCGCAAGACAGAGAAACCCCCAGTTTACCTGAACGGGGCGTTCTCACAATGCCTAAGAAAGGGGCGAATGAAAGGAAGAAATGGAGAGAAAATCACAATCTGACATGAATGTCGGGGCTATTGCTGGATACCCCATATAATCCTGAGAATTCTGAATGGTGGCCCAAAGATTCTTGAACAAATCTGACTCGCAAGAATATCCTCACAAATAGTTTCAACGCATATTTCTTCCAGGCGGAGCGATTACCATGTCACGTCTTTTCAGATTGCTATTGGGCACGCTCGGATGTTTCCTCTTCGTCATAGTCATGGCGTCAGCGGAAGAGACGGCTTCGACTTCCGAGACTGTCGAACAACACCTGATCACCCTTCCAGTGAAGTTCGTCAACCAAGAGGGGCGGCCTGTGGGCGATGTCGAAGTGAGCCCCTGGGCACTTAGAAGCTCCCAAGGTCACGGACAATGGAACGATGAGCGAACAGGGTATCCTGTACCGGAACAGGTGAAGTCGGATGCCAATGGTATGGTGGAGGTGCAATATCCCTTCTATGCCAACCCAAAGGAACATGTGCTTACAACACAGGTCACTCTGTCGGTGGACCATCCCGAGTATGTCTTCAAGAGCCATCAAAATATTAATGTGCCCTACGAGGAGGACGAACCGTTTCTTGTCGAGCTGGAGAAGGGTGTTACCGTCGAGATCGAACCGATCGAGAATGGCAAACCAACCGACTTGAAGGCTCTTCATTGTCTATGGTCTGATGGGCGAAGTTGGTTGTCGGGAGCTAGCCCGACCGTGACACAGCAAGGAACACTGCGCATCCCTCCGCTTTCTGAGGGCAAATCTCAGGTGCTGTTGGTTCGACTCGATGGGGAGCATGCAACTCATTTCAGCCCGATCGACACCGTGGAGGGTAAAGCCGGCGAAGTTGTGAAACATCGCTTGGAGCTGCTACCAGCGGTGCGTATCACTGGTCGATTGAGCGACAACGTCCCTCGGCCAATTCACAATGGCCGCGTGTGCGTTTCGACTTTGCCGGAAAAGCATCACCTTCATAGCGTTGATTGGTGGTCTTGGTCTCCGATCGCAGAAGATGGAAAGTTTGTGATCGAGCGTTGGCCAGCCACACAACCGATACAAGTAACGGCACTCTGCGATCACTACATCGCTCGGTCGGGCGACACTCCCTCAGGTATCGAGCCGCGCGATCCGGACCCGTACTGGCGCCCTCAAACCTTTCAACCGAGCCAGTTCTCCGAGGAGCTACTCATCGAGATGCAGCCCATGGTTCGCTGAGAAATCGAAGTGGTCGATCATCGCGAGCAGCCCGTCGTAGAGGCCAAGATGTTCTCTAACCCCAACGTCGGCTGGTGGAATGGTGGATCACAAATCTACTGTGATTGGCTCTGCCGCAGTGAACGAGTATTGAAAGAAAAAGATTATGAAGCCGCAATCGAAAAACACGGCCCGGTGCCATTTCGTGCTGAAGCAAATCAGCAAGGCCTTGCCACCATGTTCCTACCTGCAGGCAAGCAGGACCTGGGTGTCTGGCACGACCATCTGGAACTCCCTGTAGCTCGCGGAGCAAGACGTAGGCAGGTAGATCTTGTCGAGGGTGAAACCTTCCAAGTACGGCTGGAACTGCAGCCAAAAGGTACAGAATTCCTCGGCGAATGGGACAAGCTAGCCGGAGTCCTTTTTGGCTGCACCGGTGAAGAGTGCCGCCGGTTGATGACCGATGAGGGCTTCCGCAACCGCATAGAAAAGGTTCGCGAGCGATATGCCGAGAGCGACGACCACACTGATCCCGCCCTCTTAACCAATGCCTATTCGATGTTCTCCGATGCCTTTGCCGAACTGGGCGACAAAAAAGAAGCTCAGCTCTGGCGGCGCAAGTCGAAAGAGCAAGCGGAGAAGCTCGAAGGAGAATGACGCTGAATACAATCTTGGCGCTCGATGCAGTGGTCAGCGAGATCATGGCCTAAGCGGCTTGGACATGAAAAGTGCTCCTCCCGCGTCGGCAGCATAAACGGCCTGGGCGAAACCGAAGCGATCGTAGATCGATCGAGCTCGAGAATTATTCTCTTGGACTTCGAGCGTCAGCTTGCAGCAACCAGTCGCTCGTGCTTCGTTCTCTACGGCATCGAGTAACGCTCGTCCAACACCCTGGCCACGCACTTCAGCGGCGACGTAGAAGTCATGGATATTGATGAGCGGCTTGGCGGCAAAAGTTGAAAATCCGCGGAAACAAATCGCGATACCGCAGGGCATTGTGTCACGCGTGGCCAAAAAGATCACAGTGGTTGGGTGACGGACCAAACCTTCGATTAAATGGGAACTCGCATACTCCGAAAGCGGCTTGCCATCGCCCATGGCATCCGAAGCATAGCAGTTCAACATCGCCAACACGGCTGCTTGGTGCACTTCGTTAGTCAAATCCGCCTTAATGAAGTCGATTTCGAGCACTTGAAGGTTTCAGTCGATCTAGAGAATTCTTTGAAGGTCCAAAATACTCCACCTTGTGGACAATTGGTCAACCGACCACCTCGGCCTCCTCCGGAACGATTCGGATCTCGATCCTACTATGCAAAGCACTTGCAATTCGCTCCAACATCGAAAAAGAGTGTCCTTCGTAGTCAGCGCTTTCCAGTTGCGAAATCACTTGTTGCTTCGTACCAACTGCTTTCGCAAGTTCGGCTTGGGTAAGTCCAGCTTGTTTTCTTGCAGCATAAATCATCTCAGCAATCTTGATCTGCCGAGAAAACTGCTGGAAATCAGAATCTCTGTCGGCATCAATACCAGCCTCGTCAATATAAGTATCGAGAGCATCTTTCTTTGGAAGTTTTTTATTCATCTAACACATCCATTGGGTAAGAATGCCGCTTAGGGTCTTTACGATAAGCTGCAAGCCTTGCTACTGCATTTTCAATCTCAGCAGGTGGAACTCGCTTTTCTTTTGTAATGCCATGTGAAACTACAACGAGGCCTTGCCCTGCAAATCCATAAAGGATGCGATAATTCACTCCTTGGTAGGATGGTCTCAATTCGTAGATGCCGTCACGGAGCAGGTCTGCCGTTGGTCTGCGCAGCTCATGGCCTTCGCGTTGCAGGTGTCGCAGGTAGGTGAGACATTTATTACGTACCTTTGGATTCTGTTGTGCCAGCTCTTCAAGCCATTCGTTGAAAGGTACTGTTCCATCATCCTCCCGAAAAAAGTGAATTGTTGTTTCAGGCACCGAGACCTCGTTGCTAATCTCTATACAACAATATTATGATATTTTGGACTGAAAGTCAATTCAACTCACACTAAACACTGCTAGAAAAACAATGGTCATCACTATGCCCCGCACCGTCATTCTCGCCGCTTTTTTGCCTGCAACGCCCGACCGACTTTACGAGATGTATCTCGACCCCAAACAGCATGCCGCGTTCTCGGGAGCGACTGTAGAGATTGGAGAAAGCCCCGGCAGTGCATTCCGTGCATTTGAGGGTATGCTTTCCGGCACGATCCTGCATGTCGAACCGAAGCGACTTATTGTGCAAACCTGGCGATCGGGGAATTGGCCCTCTGATGCGATCGACTCTACTCTCACACTCTCATTCTGTTCAGACAAAGACGGAGCACGGATAGAACTAGTACAAGTCAACGTGCCCGACGTAGACTTTGCCGGGGTCTGCCAGGGCTGGGAGAGACACTACTGGACTCCCTGGCGGGAATATCTTGGCACTGTATAGGAGTTGGTTTTCTTGGAACTGCTAATGGATCGCTGGGCTCCGGTAAAGAACATTACATTTTTACACACAATCAGAAAACATTATCAATTGCTTTACCGAGTTTGTAATGTTCAATACAATAGATTCCAGTTCCGCAAAGATTCTATTTTTGCCTTCTTCTACTTGTGAGCTCCTCCAAAGAATGAACTTGCCTTTCGCTAGCATTAGCTTCACTTGTCTACTGTTTGTCCCAACAGTGGAGGCTGCAGTGGATTTCAGCAAGGAAATTCAACCGATTCTCGAGACATCCTGCGTCAGTTGCCACAGTGGCGAGGAGGCCGACGGCGAGTTGTGGCTCGATACGCGGCAGGGTGCATTGACAGGAGGCAGCGGTGGTCCGGCACTCTTCCCCAGCAAATCTGACGAGAGCTCGCTGTACATATATATCACCTTGCCTGCGGACGATGACCTGATCATGCCGCCCGACGGTCCGCTGGAGAAGACGCAAATCGAGCGTATCAAACAGTGGATCGACGAGGGAGCCGAATGGCCAAGGGGGCTCGTACTCAGCGCGAAGGAAAAGACTCGGCAAGAATCTCAGGCGCCTGACAATCAAGAACTAGTCCAACAGATCTGGGCGAAGATTCACAAGCACTCGGTCGAAACGGCCCAGCCGGATATGAAGGTCTATCAGGAGAAAATCCCCAAGACGGGTGTCGAGTTCTGGATGCAGCCTATTCCTGGCGGGAAGTTTCTTATGGGGAGCCCTTCCGACGAGCCGCTGAGAGAGGCAGACGAAGGCCCCCAAACGCAAGTAACCGTCGCGCCGTTTTGGATGGGTCGGCAAGAAGTTACCTGGGATGAGTACGAACCCTATATGATCACGAAGGTCGACCGGCATAAGAACGGTGCGCGCAAAGACTACGACCCTGTCAAGCACGGCCTCGTCGATGCGATCAGCCAACCGACAGCGCCTTATATGGAGATGAGTTTTGGTATGGGGCAAAGTGGCTATCCGGCCATCAGCATGACGCAGCATGCCGCCAGTAAGTATTGCGAATGGCTCAGCGCACAAACGGGCCATTTTTATCGCCTGCCGACCGAAGCCGAGTGGGAATACGCCTGTCGCGCTGGCTCGACGACGGCTTACTCTTTTGGCGACAACTCGCAGGACCTCGACCAGTACGCCTGGTATTATGACAACAGCAACGAGAAATATCAGAAGGTTGGCGAAAAAAAGCCGAACCCCTGGGGCCTGTACGACATGCACGGCAACGTGAGCGAATGGACGCTCGACCAATTCCTGCCCGATTATTTCACGAAGCTGGCGGGGGATGCTAAAAACCCCTTCATCAAACCCAAGACACTTTACCCGCGTACCGTACGTGGGGGTAGTTGGGACAGCGATCCGGAGCACTTGCGCTCTGCTTACCGCATTGGTTCCGATTCATCGTGGAAGCAGCAAGACCCCCAATTACCCAAGAGTATTTGGTATCATACAGATGCCCGTTGGTTGGGCTTTCGAATTGTCCGTCCGCTCGAAATCCCGAGTGCTGAGGAGATGGATGTATATTGGAATAGTGCAGTGAACAAAAGATGACCAATCACATTTACTCGGCATGGCGCGAGACACCAATGAATCTCAAATACTGGCGGCTAGAGCCGTTCCGCTCAAAATCAGCAAGTCTGCCCTACACTTCCGCCCCCAAATTTCTTTCCACAGAGCAACCATGACTAAACAACCAAGTCAGCAATCCGATCGTCGCGAATTTATTAAGATCGCCGGGGCAGCCTCGGCACTGAGTACTTTGACACTTTCGGGTGTCCACGCTGCAGAGGGCGAGAAAAATAAAATACAAGTTGCCCTGATTGGCTGCGGGGGTCGGGGCACAGGTGCTGCTGCCGATGCATTGTCAGTCAAGAATGAAAATGTTGATTTGCAACTCGTCGCGATGGCCGACGTGTTTGAGGAGCGTCTCGCTTCCAGCTACGAGGAAATTACGAAGTTCGCTGAGAGTTCGCCCAACATGGTCCAAGTCCCCGAAGATCAACGTTTTGTTGGTTTTGATGCCTACCGCAAGGCAATGGATCTCCTTAGTCCCGGCGACATCGCCATCTTCGCTACACCTCTCGCATTTCGGCCAATCCATTTTCAGTACGCAATCGACCGTGGGCTGCATGTATTCATGGAAAAACCGCTCGTAGCCGATGGGGTTTCCGCGAAGCAGATGTACGAACTTGCTGCGCAGGCCGATGCCAAGAACCTCAAATGCGGTGTAGGGCTGATGGTGCGTCATTGCCGCGGACGGCAGGAATTGCACCAAAGGATTGCGGACGGAGAAATCGGTGATCTAGTTGCCATGCGTGCTTATCGAATGCATGGTCCGGTTGGCTCGTGTTTCTCCACCCGCAAACCTGCAGATCGCAAAGAACTCATGTGGCAGATCGAACGGTTCCATAGCTTTCTGTGGGCCAGTGGAGGACTGTTCAACGATTTCTACATTCATCAGATCGACGAAATCTGTTGGATGAAAAATGCGTGGCCTATCAAAGCCCAAGCACTCGGCGGTCGGAATTATCGCGAAAACTACGTCGATCAAAACTTCGACGTCTACTCCGTGGAGTATACATTCGATGACGGAACCAAATTCTTTTTCGACGGCCGCACTATGACCGGTTGCTACAACGACATGTCGAGTGTTGTTCATGGCAGTAAGGGGTCTGCCATAGTCAGTACAGCAGGGCACACACCGGGAAAAGTCCGCATCTTCGGTGGCCAACGGCAAAATCGTCGCGATGTCGTGTGGGCCTATCCTCAGCCTGAACAGAACCCCTATCAACTTGAGTGGCAAGACCTGGTCGACGCGATTGTCGAAGATCGTCCTTACAACGAAGTCCCCCGTGGCGTTGAAGCAAGCGTCGTTAGCAATATGGGTCGCATTGCTGCCCACACTGGCCAGGAAATCACTTTCCAGCAGACAATGGATTGGCCACAAGAACTTGCACCGAACATCGCCGATTTCACCCCCGATGGACCCGCACCAGTGATGCCGGACTCCGCGGGGCGTTATCCATTTCCCATGCCGGGGATTGTCCGCGATGCGGAGTACAAGGTGTTGAGTTAGTCTGCTTGTAAATACTCACCCTGCATGCAAGTGTTGCCTTAAAGATTTCCCACTGATCCGTAGCTCTTCTGGTTTCTATCGCATCTCAATAAGCTCGAACTATGACAACGCTTATTGGATCGTAAGTACGGCTGGCATGTTGACAATCTTCGCGCCCCCGTTTGGCATTTCAAGCCGGTTGTCTACGCAGTCAATCGATATTAGCGAACTCGGTTGAGCATCGACGATATCACTGAAATCGAAAAGATCAATCTCCTCAAGTAGGCCAATTGCTCGAATACTTAGAGGATCAGCACATTCTAATGGAAGGAGTTTCCCTTCGCTCGATTCGCGATTCGGAATCAGGACAATGTCTATCTCATGGGTTTGAATGTGCTTAGAGGCGGTGCTCTCCAAATCAAACTTCACCATATTCAAGCAAGGATAGTCGAATCCTTCTATGCTACTCTGCCCCTTCGTTTCCATAGCCCTATTGCTGCTTTCCCAAGCGATGGGTTCACGTGCTAACAATGGTGAGACAAATAGAGCGACAATTGCAGATGCCAAGTATGCGGCTTGGAATGACCGAGTTGCTTTAGTATTCATGGAGCTAGTTCTCGAAAGTGATTCGCCTATTCAAGTAAATAATCTACCTATCCTTTGATCGGTTAGATTCCGATTCCTCAAGCGTGGGCCGCAATCCATTCCTGCAAGTCATGCGGGGTATCGTCCGCGCGCAATATGGGTGCGGGAAATATCTCCTCGAGATCTCGTGTGCGATCGGAAAGTTCTGCGACGGAATCCAGCACCAAGCCGGGGCAGTAGGCGAAGTTTCGTAGATCGCTCCGACGAGTTCCTCCCGAGAGCACTAGTACCGAGCGGTAACCCATCTGCACGGCGCCCAAAATGTCGGTCTCCATCGTGTCGCCGATCATGATAGTCTGGGACGTAGTGAGCCCCAGTTCCTTGCGAGCGATACGAAGCATCACCGGACTTGGCTTTCCCAGGGTGAATGCTTTCTTGCCTGTGGCGGTTTCCAGATAGGCAAGTGTTGCGCCGCATCCTGGTCGGGTGCCCGACTGCGTGGGGCAATTCGGGTCGAGATTGGTACCAATGAGTTTGGCACCCCCTAGAATCAGATCGACAGCATGCTCGAGCATCTCCAGGGTGATGGTCCGGGCTTCTCCCACTACTACATAGTCGGGCGACCGATCGACCACGGCGTAGCCATTTTCATGCAAGGCTTGCAGAAGTCCCCCTTCGCCGATTACGTAGGCCGTGCCATGAGGCTTCTGACGCGCGAGAAAGCGGGCCGTTGCCATGGCACAGGTAAAGACGTGGTGTTCGTCCACATCGATGCCCATCCGCACCAGCTTGATCGCCACATCGCGGCGGGTTCGCTGGCTATTGTTGGTGAGAAATAGGAAGGGAATCTGTTCTTCGAGCAGTCGCTCGATAAACTGTTTCGCACCAGGGATCAATTCTGAACCTCGGTAGATCACGCCATCCATGTCTACGAGGAAACCTAATGGGGAGCGCATACTATCATCCTTGTGAAATATGGTTATTCTGATGCCGTTGCGCCATTCATCGTCCTGAACGCAACAAGTGGACATTTGGGGTGGGGTGTCGGGGCGGGAGGTTTCGGAGGGAGTCGAACGAATTTGCAAACGGCGTACCATTCGGAGATTCTGCGACGTGCTTCCGTCGGAATAGCAAAATTCGCAATGATATTTCGAGTAGAACGAGTTTTCGTCCCTTCCGCTAAAACGCAAGCATGCAGCTATCAAAACGCAAAACATGAGCAGGTGGTGAACATAATTGAGGCAGCACTTGCACCCATCTGTTGCGAATTTCCTTCTCCGTTGCTTGTAGCCGATCCTGTGCAGGCACAGGTAGGAAAGGACAGGACTACTCCATCCAATTCACGTCCTTCAACGCCTTGCGAATCCGTGCCTTGACCGACGCAGCCTCTTCCTGCTGCCCCTCGGCAATCAGTGATGCGACTTTCTTGCGTAACTTCCTGTGCTGCGTTGCGAGAACGATCAGTCCGTTGTAGCTCCATGCGCGCACGAATTTATTGTCCTCGGAATCAAGAAATCCTGCGATTGTTTGAAAGAGAGGTTCAGCCTGCTGCGAAGTGACTCGCAATTGTGGCAGCATTTGCAGAAGGTGCAGTTTCGCTTCCCAAGGAGCAACTTTGTGCAGGAGATTCAGCAGTTGGTTATGCTGTGAGGCATTGAAGCTGACCCCACGCTCTTGCAAGCATTTGAGAACCCAGGTCGCTGCCGATTGCACATTCGACTCGTCACTCTCCACGCAGACGAGCAGCGTCCCTATTGCCTGAGTATCCCATTCACCTCGAAAGGCAAGTTCTTCCAATGGTTTGGTATGCTTACCATCGAAGTCTCGCAGAGCATCGAGAATTTCCATGGCTGAGTCCCAGTATTTACTCCTAAAAGAAAGCCCATATCTTGGCTGATGCAAACGTCCAGTTGCAAGCGGACATTCCAGAGGAAACTATCCGACAACCTAAACAACCCGATCTATCTCAGGTTTCCCCGCCGACCACTCGCTGATGCTGCGAAACACGACAAAGAATGTCGGAACAAACAACAGCGAGAAGAATGTTGCGGCGATCATGCCGCCGACAACGGCGTTGCCTACTGCCTGACGGCTGGCGGCGCCGGCACCACTCGAGAACAACAGCGGCAAGAAACCTAGGATGGAGGAAAACGCCGTCATCAGGATCGCTCTAAAACGCAGCCGGGCCGCTTGAGTTGCAGCCTTACTGATGTCCTGTCCCTTCTTCCGAAGTTCGCTGGCAAACTCCACGATCAAAATCGCGTTCTTACTGGCCAGTGCGACCAACAAGACCACCCCGATTTGCGTGTAGACATTATTGTCGGCATGGCGCAAGAACAGCACGACCACCACTCCCAGGGCGGCTAAGGGGACCACTGAAATAACGGCCGCGGGACTGGTCCAGCTCTCATACTGCGCTGCCAGCACCAAGAAGACGAACACCACTGCAAGTGCAAAAATGAAATATTGTTCGTTGCCAACCTGCTTTTCCTGGTACGACATTCCGGTCCATTCATAACCCATCGAAGGAGGCAAAGTCTTGTCGGCCATCTGTTCGACCAACTGCAGGGCCTGACCCGAGCTGAACCCCGGGGCAGCCTCCCCGTTGATCTGGGCACTGGGGTAAAGATTATATCGCTGAATGACTTGTGGGCCGAGTGTTTCCTCGACCCTTACAAAAGTTCCCAGCGGGAGCATGTCGCCATTTTGATTGCGAACATCAAGCTTCTTGATCGCATCGGGATCCAAACGAAACTGGTGATCCGCCTGTAAGCGGACCTGATAGGTCCTTCCAAACTGATTGAAGTCGTTCACGTAGGTTGAACCAAGATATGCCTGCAATGTGTTGAAGACCGACGTCAGCGGGACGCCGAGCGTTTTCACCTTTGTGCGGTCGATATCGACAAACAACTGCGGCACAGATGCGCGGAAAGTAGTGTTGACCGCCTGCAGCCCAGTCTGGCCATTGCCAGCCTCAACCAGTTCCCGTGCCACAGTCTGCAACTGTTCAAGCCCCGCGTTACCACGATCTTGCAACTGCAACTGGAAACCACCGGCGTTGCCTAAGCCATCGATTGCCGGCGGTACAAAGGCGATCACAAATGCGTCGCGAATTTTTCGAAACTCTTTTCGCAGGTGATTCACGATCGCATCCTGACTGAGCTCTGGTGTGGTCCGCTCATCCCAGGGCTCATACACCACAGCCACCATGCCGTTGTTCGAGCCGTTGGTGTTGCTCAAAATCGAGAACCCCGTGATCATCACCCAGTCGGCGATCCCCGGCGTCTCTTTGAGAATCGTGTTAATGTGGTCCATCACCTCTTGGGTACGACCGATGGCCGCCGCGTCAGGCAACTGAACATTCACAAAGGCGTAGCCCTGATCCTCGGTGGGGAGAAATCCCGTCGGCAGTCGGCTAAAACCCCAACCAGTGAGTGCTACAAGTCCGCCAAACACCATCAGTGACACAACCAAGCGACGGACAATACTTACGCCCACCGCACCATACACACTGGCAATGCGTTCAAACACATTGTTGAACGCGCGGAAAATGATATTTCGCTTGGCCGGCGCAGGTCGCATGAGAATCGCACATAGTGCGGGACTCATCGTCAAAGCATTGATCGAACTGATCACCACTGCTGCTGAGATCGTGAGCGAAAATTGCCGATAAAGCTGCCCGGTGATGCCCCCCATGAATGCCGTGGGAACGAACACGGCCAGCAGCACCAAGGTAGTGGCGATCACTGGTCCTGTGATTTCTTCCATCGCCGCCAAGGCAGCTTCTTTGGAAGTCATCCCTTTGTCAATGTTCGCGGCAGTGCTTTCCACCACCACGATCGCATCGTCTACCACAATTCCGATTGCCAGCACGATGCCGAACAGGGTGAGCATGTTGATCGAAAAACCCATCGCCGCCATGAAAGCAAATGCCCCAATGAGCGAGACGGGAATTGCTGCACATGGAATCAGCGTTGCCCGCCAATCTTGGAGAAAAATGTAAATCACCAACACCACCAAGACCACAGCAATGAAAAGTGTCTCATAAACCTCGGCGATCGAGGCATGCACAAACCGGGTTGTGTCGAACGGCACAGCATATTTCATTCCCGCCGGGAAGCTCTTGCTCAGCCGTTTCAAGGTCGCTTCAATCTTGGAAGCCACTTCGAGCCCGTTGGCCCCTGGCAATTGGTAAACAGCAATCGTCGCGCAGGGATCGCCATTGAAACTGGACTGCCAATTGTAGCTCTTGGCGCCCCGTTCCACGCGGGCCACATCGCGGACTCGAATGATCCGCCCCCCTGGCGACGCCTTAACGATCAAATCCTCAAACTCACTGGCTTCTGACAGCCGCCCCTTGGTATTTACCACCAACTGAAAGGCAATATCATCCGGGGCAGGTGGCTCGCCAATACGACCGGCGGCAACTTGTACGTTTTGTTCCTGAACCGCTTTGACCACGTCTTCGGTGGTAAGTTGCCGGGCCTTGAGCCGCTCGGGATCGAGCCAGATCCGCATGCTGTATTCTTCAGCCCCAAAAACCTTAATCGATCCGACACCAGGGATGCGACTCAATTCATCGTTGATGTTGATCTTCACATAGTTGCTCAAGTACAACGCATCAATTCGAGGATCGGTCGACGAAAAGGCGATAAACTGCAAAATACTTGTGGATTGTTTCTTGGTCGTGACTCCTTGTCGACGCACCTCTTCGGGAAGTTTTGGCGTAGCAATCGACACCCGGTTCTGCACTAGCACGGTCGCCATGTCGATGTCTGTGCCGATATTAAACGTCACGTTCAGCGCATATGATCCGTCATCGGCCGAAGTAGATGACATATAGATCATCCCCTCAACACCGTTGACTTCCTGCTCGATCGGGGCCGCGACAGTCTCCGCCAATACCTGGGCATTGGCACCTGGATAGAAACAGGTCACCTGTACCGTAGGGGGAGCAATTTCAGGAAATTTCGCCACGGGTAACCCAAGCTGCGCAACCGCGCCTGCGATCATGATCACAATCGAGATCACACTGGCAAAAATTGGTCGATTTATAAAGAATCGCGAAATCATGGGTGTGCGACAGTCCCTTCTTCCGCAGAACTCGTGGCCTTGGACTTCTCGACCGGTGTTACCACCGCCCCAGGTCGTGACATTTGGATCCCTTCGACGACGACCCGATCCTCTGGCGTCAAATCACCACCGCTCACGATTTGCATTCTATTGAATTTTCCGCCCAAGGTGACACGTTTCATCTCGACTTCGTTCTTGTCATTGACCACTAAGAGATAAGCACCTCCTTGATCACGGCCCACAGCAGTTTCGCTTACCAATAAAGCAGGCTTTTTCTGCATCGGGATACTAATCCGCACGAACGCTCCAGGAGAGATTAATTCGTCGGGGTTGTCGAACCGTGCACGCACAAGAAACGTCCCCGTACTTTCATCGAGCGCCAAGTCCGCAAAGTCGATTATCCCTTGATGCGGATAGCCCTCCTCGTCTCCGAGGCCCAACATCACGGATCGCGCCTCCCCTCCAGATTTGGTGCTCGACATACTGCGATCCTGAGCGATCCGTTCGCGATTGAAACGGAGAAAATCTTGCTCGCTCACTGTGAAATATGCGTAAATCGGATCGGTCCGCACGACCGTTGTCAGTAGCTTGGTGCTGGGAGTACCTACTAGACTCCCCACGTCGAAATTCTTTTGTCCCACGCGACCGGCAATCGGTGAATGAATTTCAGTGTAGCTTAAATTCAATTCAGCCTTCGTGACTTCGGCATCGGCGACGGCGATTTCCGCTTCCGAGGAGGCGATGGCTGCCTGGGCTGATTCAACGGCCGCATCAGCGGTCATCACGGCCGTGCGCCGCATATCGATCTCTGCTTCGGTGACCGCCCCGGGAGAACGGGATTGTGCATCTTCGACGCGGCGGAGTTGGGTCTTCATGTTTGCTAGTTCGGCGTCGGCTCGAGATAGCTCGGCCTGGGAACTTTTTCGACGAGCCTGAGCCAATGCCAGACTTGCCTTCGCTTGGGCTAGCACCGCTGCAAAAGGTTTCGGATCAATCCGCGAAAGCAATTGATCATGCTTAACGTCGGCACCATCTTCGAATTCAATTGCATCTAAAAAACCTTCGACGCGTGCCAAGATTTCGACCGCTTCGAATGCCTTGGTTGTGCCGGTGTAGTCGCGGGTTTCAACGATCTCTTCCGCGACAGGATGAGCGACCGTCACCTTCGGCGGTGGTGGAGCAACATAGGTATTCTTACCCTTCTCACAACCAACAACAGCCAACAAAGCCAGGCAAGTCCCGTAGAGTATTAGCGAACTGCATGACGAAATCTTAGGCCAACTTGGAAAAAGCATCTTTCAACTCCTCGCAGGACCCACTTGTTGCAGCGGACGCGACTGGACAGAATGTGACGGTTGGATGGACCGTAGGCGCTGTCCACTCGCGATTGTAATAATAGTAATACTATAGTGCATAATGGCGACAACTTGCATCAATCAGACGAACTTAGGCAAGATCACTGACAGGCAACCTTTCTGATAGTCAATTTTAGCCCGTACATTCAGCGTAAATCAGGTAGTCGGAACCGATCACAGGACGAGAAAGGCAATTCCAAGTTTGGCTCCTCGCCAGAATTTACCCACAGATTCTGGTGAGGAGCCAGTAATTTGGAAGTCCTGTCGAAATTACGTGGAACCTTGATGAAAGGCGTCAAATGAGTTAGGAAAGACGCATGATCGCCAATCTCTTCTATAGCAGTCTTATCATCGTGTGCTGCGTCTTCATCCAAACTTTGTTTGTGGCCATACTCTTACGGATCTTCATTCGACTGGATGAAAAAGGCCTGATTCGAATGTCGATTTTTCGTAGTTCTTTGCTGCTTTCACTCATCACTCTTATTATGTTAATAGGCAACTTGGTTCAAATTGCGATCTGGGGTGGCTTTTTTATAGTTATCGGTGAATTCAGTGACATGTTTCAGGCTTTCTCCCACTCGGCGGTCAACTTCACTACTCTCGGATATGGAGACGTTGTAATGTCTCAAGAGAGGCGAATCTTAGGCGCACTTGAGGCAGCCAATGGTATGGTTATGTTTGGCGTGACAACCAGCGTGCTTTTCTCGTTCATGTCGATACTTATCAAGCGTCGCTCGATTAAGGAATCGCGAAGTCTGCCAATCGAATGATTCATGATCGGTCGCGCTAGTCAGCAACTTTTTATTAAAGGAAACCTATGCCACGAATTAAGCATCTTCAGTCCGAAATCAGGCCGCCAAGCGATGTAGTCGGCGGGAGCTTTCATAGATTTCTCCTGATAGTACGATTCCGCTTGTGTACTTTCTTTACCAAATCTGCTAAAGTGATACTCCTCTTATCGCGGGCCATCACTCGAAGGAGGTGTCTCATGCGTCGCGTAACTTGTCTGGCCAGTCTGCTTGAAATACTCACTCTGCTCTCACTCGGACTGCAATCGGCTTCGGCTCAGCCGCCCGATTTGCTTCGCTCCTATCGATTCATTCCCCGATTGAGCACGTTGCATCAAACGGGCGGGCTTATCGGGACTGATTTCCACATGCCCATCTCCGGGCCGTACGATTTCATCACGGGTTATCAGGGGAGCGATTCTCCGCTGCCTTCGCTCAATCCTTATGCGCAATTCGCCAATGTCGAAGCTACCGTGCAACATCCTTTCTACATGGAGCCGCACAACATTGACAATTTCTTGAATCTGTCCGGCTTGGACGGAACCCCCGTTCATCATGGCCCGCATGGGCTGGTTGTCTATCACTTCAGCGGATTCGATTCTCAAGAATCCCGAGTCGATCTGCATGTCGCCACCTTCCGGCGCTGGATGTTCATGCGAGGAGGGACCGAGCCCCTTTGTTGCGATTTCTTTGGGTACGACATCAAGGCGATTGCGCGACAGATTCCCTATGGTGATTTCGACGACGATGGGAATGTCGGCGCGTCGGATCTCGCTGCTTGGCAGTCCGGACACGACGCCGCAGGTAACGTGCTCGGCGGTCGCGACTTTCTCAGTTGGCAACGTTCCTACGGTGAGACGGCGCCCTCGATCGGCGAGTTCGATGCCATGCTTGATGCAGCGCTAGTTGCCAGCGGCAATGCTGCGATTAGTGCAATTCCGGAACCAGCGAGCTTGATATTGATTGCGGGGTTCGCGATGGCGTTGGTCAACGCTCGGCGTCGCTAGAATTTTTAGCTCTCTCTTTCAGAGCTAAGATGAGGCATGGTATTCATTTTCCCAGGGCGGCGTTCTGACTTCGCTGTTGCTTGTAGGATCTTGCCCTGGGTATCAATTCAAGAAACCCGGCTAGCCCTGAAAGGGCGTGCTGGTTCTCTTGAAGAGCCTCTCTACGCGCATCGATCCGCCCGGTCGAGTAGGCCCGGGGGATCTCTCCCCCAAGCCTCTCACAGAACCGGACTTGCGGGTCACGCATCCGGCTCTTCAAGTTGCTGCCTTAGGTTTCAAACAGTCGTTGCTGTTTGATGAAGACCTGTCGGGAAGGGTTCAAGGCATGCCAACGGTCGGTGAGCGGCATCAATCGTTCGGCGAACCAGGCGTTGGAATACGCCTGATGGATGCCATAGCTGACACTGCGTCTCCAAACGCCAGCACGAGTGAAGGCGGTCTTAGCCGCCGACTTCCGAGAAACGCCACGTGTTTGCAGGTGGCGGAACAGATACCGGTCCCGCTTCTTCTGACGAATGATAATCGCCCGAATACGACGCCGAATGTGGGCGTCGAACTTGTGGAGCGGTCGCAGGGAATCTTCGGTACACAACCGAAAGTATCCAATCCATCCTCGCAGGTAGCGTTCGGTTCTCTCGAAGCACGTCGACAGCGATTGACCCCAGACTCGTGGCGTTAGCTCACGAATACGGGCATCCATTCGCTCCTTAGTTCGGCGAGAGATTGCCACCATGACTTGGCCCTCGGCATTCTTGCCGAGTTGAAAGCCGAGGAAAGTTAGATAATTCGGACCCGTGACGGAACTCTTGTCTTCATTGACCAGCAGACGCAAGCGTCTATCAATGAATTTACTGACGGAGTCCATCACCCGACGACCGGCACGTTCGCTTTTCACGAACACGCTGAAGTCGTCGGCGTAACGCACGAACCGAAGTCCACGACGTGCCAGTTCCCAATCGAGTTCGTCAAGAACTACATTGGAAAGTAGCGGAGAAAGCGGACCACCTTGCGGTGCGCCTTCGGTCGTGGCCGTTCGTGTGCCATCGGGCAACACAACCTTCGCCTTGAGCATGCCATGCACTAGCTTTAGGAGACGCCCATCCTTTACGTGGTTCGCCAAGCGGTTTAATAGCCGCTGGTGGTGAACACGATCGAAGAACTTTGAAAGGTCAATATCGACCGTCCAGGCATATCCTTCTGCCAGATATTGCTTGGCCGCAGCAATGGCCGTTTGTGCACCACGCCTCGGACGGAATCCGTGACTGCTGTCGTGAAACGTCGGCTCGAAGATCGGCTCCAAAACTTGGAGTACGGCCTGCTGAACCCAGCGGTCCACGACATTCGGAATACCTAGGCCCCGATGCCCGCCACCGGACTTGGGAATCCAGACCCGGCGAATGTCGCCAGGCAGGTAGGTACCCGAAAGCAATTCACGGCGTAGCTGAGCAAGCAGTTGGGGCGAAGCCTCAACCACTTCCCGTACACCACGTCCGTCCACACCTGCCGCACCTTTATTGCGCGCGACGTTAAGCAACGCCCGGGCCAAATTAGACACCGAGGCTACTTGTTCCAGTGACCGACTTGTGTCGTCGGCTACCCAGGTGGCTGGATGATCTACCTCCTTGGTATTCGCTCTGAGCAGCAGGTGCGACTTTCCCTTGGATTCGTCCGAGGTTCTCTCGTCCTTGCCCCCATGCGGGCTGTCGGCAAACGCGAAAGCCAGTTGGCATGTTCCAGCACTTAACAACTTGTCGCCCCCTTCGCTCCACCGGCATTACCCAGCTTCAGCACTACTATGGGGCGATCCGACTTCTCTGCGGGCATCAACCGGTCGTCGTTGCCTTCTTCCGGAATACCGATAGGCGGACCCGCAGAGATCTCCTGGGGTAAGATCGAACAATGTCCTGCCGCCTCCGCCCTCACTACTCCTCGGCCACCAACGGATATCGGGCGTCGCGCTGGAAGGCACGCTAACCCAGGTCCGAGAAGCCCGTTTGAGGGTTCACTTACGTTCGGTGCTGCAGTTCGGCTACGGCTTCCTCCCCACACGCCCTCGCGGGATAGACTTCGATTGTCCAATGTCCAAACTCCGTCTCGTGCAGTTGCTTTCACCTCGTGGTTACCTCCGTTAGGATCCACAGGGGACTTCCACCCTCAATCGCTCGACCATGCCCAGCGCACCCTCAAGGGCTACGCGATTCGGCGGAATTTTCAAATATGCGCCAGCATTTTGCCCACAATCATTCTCGCCATGGTAAGATAAGGATTTGGTACCAATCACTAGACGAACCTCCTTCTGAAGAACATTTTTATGGCCGAAGAAGCCGAGAAAACACCGCAGTCGGGCCTGACCAACGACGACCGCTACGACGCCACCCTGCTCTTTGAGCCCAATGCGGATATCTCGCGCCAGGAACAAGACATCGCGCTTGCGGCAGAGCTTTTGCAGTCTGGACTGGTTAATGAGCGCGAAATCGCGGCAGCTGTTTCCGATTGGTCGATGTACGGTAGTCTTTCGCTGGCTCAACACTTGGAGAACCGTGACCTTCTCACGGCGGAGCAAATCGAGATGCTCATTATCCGTGCTGCCACGCGTATCGATCGCGCGCGCCAGAGCATCGCGGGAGGAACGGAAATGCCCGCGGCAGGCCAGAGCATGCTGCTGGCAACGCTGGAGCGGCTCGACGGATCAGGTCGTGTTGCAAAACTATTGGGTGTGACCGTTGCTGCTCGGGCTGGCGAAAACGATGCCCGCGAGATGCAGGGTCGCTACGAAATCATTCGCAAGCTTGGTCAAGGCGGACTGGGGCGTGTGTGGCTCACACGGGATGTGAATCTCAATCGCCATGTCGCGCTGAAGGAAATCAGTCATGGGGCAAACGCGTCTGAGATCGCAATCGAACGTTTCAAACACGAAGCAGAGATCACTGGTCGGCTCGATCATCCCAGCATCGTGCCAATTTATCAACTTGGCGAAGACCTTCAGTCGGGACGAGCATTCTACACCATGCGCTTCCTCGGCAGATCGACGCTACAAGATTCAATTAGCGAGTATCACGAGCGACGCGAGGAGGGGGACGAAGATCCCATGCTGCTGAGGCGACTCTTGGGCGCCTTCGTCAATGTGTGCCATGCGATCGGCCATGCCCATTCGCGCAAAGTTATTCATCGCGACCTGAAGCCCGAGAACGTGGTGATCGACAATTTTGGACAGGTTATCGTCATCGATTGGGGGCTGGCCAAGGTGATTGACGATGCCTCGGTCGAAAGTCTTATGGATTCGACGGCAATGGGAAGCGCGGACCGCACAAACGAGGGGCAAGTGCTGGGAACACCGCTGTTCATGGCACCGGAACAGGCGGCGGGACGACTCGATGAGTTGGATCAACGGACCGACATCTACGGTCTGGGATCGATTCTCTTTGCCATCGTCACCGGCTATGCCCCGCACGAAAAAACCCAAAAGGAATCGATTGATTCGGGTGTTGGCGCACGGGGGATGATCAGCACGATTGCCAGTGGCGTCACACCACTGGCACGCGATGTCCATGCGAATGCAGACCCTGCCCTGGAAGCCATCTGCCGCAAGGCAATGGCACGTCGCCGTTACGCTCGGTATCAAAGTGCGTCAGAGCTGGCCGAGGACGTGCAACGTTGGATGGCTGGCGAGCCGGTCACTGCCTACCAGGAAACTTCCTGGCAACGCGTGAACCGCTGGATCTCACAGCATCAGCGTCTGTCGCAATCGCTTATCGGTGCAGCGATGGTGATTCTCGTTGCACTAACCACACTGGGAATGGCAGCTCGGCAAAGGCACCAGGCAGAATGGCACAATCGATATTCCGAAATGGAGGGAGATGTCCGCGAGGTCTCATTACATTTGCAGGGAATCGCGAAAGACATGTCTCAGGATGTTCGCTTTCTTTCTTCGCTCCCCCCGATTCAAGGTCTGGTCAATGCACTCAGCGGTGTAGAAGGAGAAAGCGAAGACGTTTGGCGCCCTCGACTCGAAACGATATTTAAAGGCATGCTCGGTTTGAATTCCGACTACCTCGCGCTCTCCTTTGAAGAAATGAAAGGCGAGGGAGTTGTAGACCTTGTACGCGTCGAACGTAGCCCAGCCGATCCCACTTTGATTCGCGTGTTGCCGGAGAGCCGACGTCAAATGGTCGAAACGGATGAACTCATGAATGAGGTCTCCACACTGGACCCCGGCGATGTACGGTTGTCGTTGGCAAAACGTGGTCGCCACACCAATGATGCGACCAGTGTGGAACGCTTTTCCGCCGCCACTCCCGTCTATGGCGATAATTCTGGAGAGTGCTTTGGCATGACCGTCATCGAAACGGACATCGCACGAAGAATCCAGGAAGTTCTCCGCGGCCTGGGATCTGTTGATTGCGACATTTACATTGCTGACGGGAGCGGCAACCTTTGGGCGTCGACCAAACCAGAGCAAGGAGTACGCATGGCACATCAGGGAGAAACCATCCCCGATCTCCCTAAACAGGTTGCCGAACAAATGGCCCATGAAGGAGAGTCGTTTGAATTGCATAGCGAAGACGAATATGTCGCCCAGCGATTCTATATCGACCCCCAGGCTCGTGGTGTCACGATTTTTGCGCGCTTGCCGGAAGAATAGAGCATGGGCGAGGCATCGCGGTTCTAGTGCTCGAAAGCCTTTAGCCCAATGATTCCTGCTGCGATTAATCCCACGCTTGCCATTCTGGCCGCAGTTGCCGGCTCGGAAAACGCGATGATGCCGAGTACAAAGGTCCCGATCGTGCCGATCCCCGTCCAGACGGCATAGGCAGATCCCATCGGGATGGTCCGCTGGGCGATAAGGAGAAACAACCCACTCAGCGCCATCGAGATGATCGCCAGAGCAAGTGGCATGGGCCGGATCCCCTGTTCGTTCCAGCCTAGTTTCAGACCCAAGGGCCAACCCATCTCGAACAAACCTCCTATGATCAGATACAGCCAAGCCATG
Organism: Bythopirellula goksoeyrii; assembly: GCF_008065115.1. Lineage (NCBI taxonomy): Bacteria > Pseudomonadati > Planctomycetota > Planctomycetia > Pirellulales > Lacipirellulaceae > Bythopirellula > Bythopirellula goksoeyrii. The sequence continues at coordinate 6,204,756 of NZ_CP042913.1, forward strand.
GAATCTCCTTTGATTTCGTGTTGATTAGCGTCTGCATTGTAAGCCGCGATGCGCAGCGCCAGCGCAGCAGAGCGCGTTTTGACATGGCGACCGAGGACGCGCTCTGCTGCGCTGGCGCTGCGCATTGCGGCTAACGAGAAGTATCCCCCACTTGACTCGGTACACCTATTAGTGTACATACGTTTATATTCGTCAAGGGGCGTTTTGTACTCTTTCTGGTAGGCAACGTCATGCATACGACACAATCTGAGACTCAACTGCACGGGCTGCGACTGCTGCCGGGGGCGAATATTCGGCGGTTGATGGCCCGACTGGATATGACCCTGCAAGATGTGGTGGGCGCCACGGGACTCGATGAGCGGACCCTGCGGAGCATGTTGCAGGGGTCCACCCGGCCTCATGCGCGTACGTTGCACAAATTGGCTCATGGCCTGGGCGTTGCCACCGACGAGCTGTTTCAGGATCCGTTCGGCAATGGTCAGGCAGCCTTCGATCGGGCCACCAATCCGCTCGTTGCCGATGTGATCGACAGTCATCCCGAGATGTTCGACGACTGGCACAGCACGGACTACGAAGAACTCTTCAGCCGCATGGGGGTCGGCGGCGAGTTGACCGAGGAGGGAACCCTCTCCGCGGCGATCGCAATGAATGCTCGCCGCGAGTTGCAGTACCAGGTGTCGGTGATTCTGGAAACCGGCGAGGCTGATTTATTGCGGGAATTTGTCGGAATGTTGTTTCGGCGGGTGACGGAGGTGGGGTGAGTGGTTTGTAGTTAGTGGTGAGAGAATGGGAGGTAATGATTGGAATGAGTGATTTCAAGCAGCTTGAGGCGTGGAAGCAATCAATGCAGTTAGTAGACCAAGTTTATGATCTGTGCAAACTCTTACCAACTGATGAACGATATGGCATTATCTCTCAGATGCAAAGATGCTCTATCTCGATACCTGCCAACTTAGCTGAAGGATGTGGCCGTGATTCGACAAAAGATTTCCTGAGGCACGTTGCCATATCCCGCGGTTCCCTCGCAGAACTCTCTACCTTCTTGACGTTTGTCCAACGACGCCGTTTCGTTACACCAGAATCTGTGACAACAATAGAAGAGCAGCTTGAGACCTGCGCCAAGCTACTCGGAGGATTACGTCGCTCCCTTCGCAGAAAGCTTAATCTCTAACCACCAACCACAAACCACCAACCACACAATCTTACGTCGTTCCTTCTGAGCGAACCTCAAACGGCTCGTAGCCTGCGAGTTTCTCGTCACACCAATCAACAGTTTGCTCGAGTCGGCTCACAAGTTCAGCCCAGGTAACATCCTCTGATCCGAATTGATAACCCGTACTGGGATCCGCGTGCATATCCGCCAATTGCGCTAGCGTAAGTGTGCGGATAGTTTCGATTTGCTCGACGTCGCTTGGCATGGCTGAACTCTCCGAAGGACTGTGTCAGAAGAACATTTTATTCGTAGCCGTCGGCGGAAGCCGATGGACGATGCAGGAAAAACACCCCCGCCCTCCGGCGGGAGCTAGAACCTAAGACGCACTTAGCCAGTACACTTCACTACGAAGCGAGGATTCAATACTGCGGCCGCGCCGCGTTCGCTTGCTTTGAAACGCAGTACGATGTCGTTGTTGAAATCGGCTTCGCTGTTGACCGGGGCCTGCGTGACGGTGATCGGCCAGTTCTCCATGTAGGCAAACGCCTTGGCGAGATCGCCGATGAACCAGTACTTCCGCGCATCGGCAGCATCCACGCCGGAGGCAATCACCCGGCGATAGGCCAGTCGACTCTCCTCGACGCGGTAGTTGCCCAGCGGGTTGCTGGCGCGTGTACTGGTTTCACTTCCACTAGCGGTGTATTCGATCTCCGCCGCTTTGAACACACGATGGGCCGCGTGACGATAAGCAGGCATCACCAGCACCGTCGTCCCCCGCACCAAGACAGGCTCCTCGGTATGCGGATCGAGAATCTCCGCGAACAACTGTTCAGCCGCGTCGACATTGGTCCAATCCACCAGTTCGTTGCTCGCAAGCGTATTGACCCACGGCCCAACCGTTTGGTAGGTGTCATAGCTCGTGCCATTGGTCTTGTAGTTATTGGTCGCCCCAATGACGAGATCCAAGAGCCGCTTTTCCTTGTTGAGGCCCAGAATCTCGCCGACTTCCGCAGCCCGACTGAGCACCAAGTGGGTGCGGTCAAAGAAGATTGCTTCTTTGGTCACTGGCACGATGAACCCCCGCTTGGCGGTGGCTGGTGTTTCGATGTAATCCTGGCCGAAGCCCAGATTCGGATACGGCATTCCTGGCCCGACCTCGTCGATGTTGTCGGCAACACGAGTGGCGCCGGGAATCTTTTCTCCATCGAGCCGCGTAGGAATCGTCTGTACGAGTTTCGATACGACAAACGCCTCTTGCGTATAGGCATCGAGGATCTTGGAGTACACGACCTGCCCAGTGACGTTCAGAAACGCTGTGACATCAACGCCGTCCGAGGCTTCCATCATGCTTACTTGCCCACTGTTGCGCGGGTCGAGCATCCGCAACCACTGTCGACCATCAGGCACCAACGCCTCAGCCAAATCGCGGAGTGAAAAATCTTCGGCCGTCAGATGCCGTTCGCGCAGGGCTTCCGACAAGTGGTCGACCGTGCGGTCGGCGCCGTCCAATTCATAGCGTCGTTTGAGTTCTCGATAATTGAGTGACACGATTGATGTCTCCTTGTTTGTTGGTTGCTGATTCATTCCACTGGCGAGCCGGGGCGTCCTCGCCCCCGGTCTATGCCGCCCTTGAACTTACATTGAAAGCGAAGTAGATCGGGCTTGGGGACGGGCCGGCTCGCCGTTAATTGCTCCGGGCGCTTACGCTTACGGCTCGCCTTGGTTAAGCCGCCACTTGTGGGCCACCCTTGGCGACAGTGCTGACCACGTCGACCAACACTTTGGTCGCGGCGGGTGATACGCGTTTCATGCAGCGGCCGAGGGCAAGATTGGCGGTCGCGACACCGTCGACAATTTGAGCACCGAGAGTTCCCGCACCGGCATCGCTGCCGCCGACCAAGTCGCCCAGTTCGAACGTTGCTGACGCGCAGTCAAACTCGAACACACCGGAGGTCGCGATTCGAATCGCCTCGGTCGACCCTACCGGCGAGCATTGCATCGCAATGCCGAGAAATTCGTCATGAAATGCCTCTTGAGTAGCGGCCAGGGTACCCTGATCAGACAAGGCGGAAGCAGGCAACACATCGCCGCTGTTTAAATACAAGAGGTCGCCAATTTCGATCGCCGTGGCCGAGCCCACGGGCAACATGATCGGATTGGTATCCCCGTAACGCCATCGCATCGTATTCGCCATTTGAAATTCTCCTGTGTGAAGTGGTTGATGATAGGTAGGCCGGAACAAGCCGTGCGCAGTTCCGGCAATCGATCGATACACAATGCCAGAACAGCGCTATCGCTCGTTCCGGCCTACAATTCGCAGCGATCGCGCGAAGTCGCGCGGATTCGCCTCTTGCCGACGATTGGATTCAACGAGTGCCAATTGGTCGCGCGATCGGGGACCGGTCACCACATCGAGGCGGCGTTCTAGTTCCGCGATTCTGGGCAAGACCTGCTCCTCCAAAGTGTGTGCTTCGATCTCTGCCAAGAGATCCGGCCGATGCAGCCGCAAGGTTTCGAGCGTCAGCGAGTCCCACTGAACCTTGGCAGGCTTCTCGAAAACTTTCTTTTGCTCGAACAATCCTTGAGTCGTCGCCGGATCGGCGACGAGATCGACGCTCTGCACGCGAGTGATTTCTTCAACGACAAGACCCGCATCGGTTCGCGAAGTCCGCGCCTGGACATTGTGCGAAAAGCCAACATTTCGCGGATTGTGCTCAGCGTCCCACACCAATTGCTCCGCCAGGGCATGCCGGGGATTGAAGTGCAGATTGCCAAAGAGCCCTTCGCCGGCGCGAAATTCGACACCGCGAATCGTGCCGAGACGGTCCTGATAATCCCGCGGCGCGAGTGGCCCCTCCTTCGGATGATTCACATTCACGCGGGCCTCTTCATAGAGCGGCATCGCCTGCTCAAGTGCCGCCTCGCGGTAGGTTCGTCCATTGCGGGAACTGAGCCCGAGGAGTTTCACTCCTGTGAGGACTCCTGCCTCGCGATCTATTCGCAAATCGACTCCCCGCGAGTCAATGAATTCTTGCAATGTTTCAAGCTGCTTCTCGATTGTCGTTGGCATTGGTTAGTCTCCCTGATTGCACAAAAAAAGCCCCGATCGAAACACACTTGTGTGTGTCTCAATCGGGGCTGGAACTTGATACCACTGGTTAAGGTGGCTCTGTCGGATACCTGTTGTCTAGTTGCGAGTTTCGAGCTACGAGTTTCGAGTCCTACAACTCGCGCCTCGCAACTCGTCACTCATCACTTAATCATTCTCTCCACCGTGACTCGCGAGTACTGGATATGCCCATCTTGCACGGTGATCGTCACGCTGGCCGAGCCATGAAACCCGGCGACGCAGGCGTTTTCTAGTAGTCGCTGGAATTCGGCTTGCGCTTGTCGGCGTCGGTCGCTCGGCGGTGAGTTGGCTTTCGTTCTTGTCATGCGTGTGAATCTAGCAAATTCGCAGCGCACATTCAGCAACTATTTTTGTGCCACTTCGCAGATTGTGGCCTGCAAGAACTCTTCCCTAGCCGAACCGCCACTCGGTCCGGGAATGAATGCGACTAAGCGAAAAGTAATAAAACAGAAGCAAACGGAGAGAACGGAGTGGGTGTTCTCCGTTCTCTCGGTTTCTCCCTGTTCACATTCCCCGGAGGCAGGTGTGCCTCCGGCTGAGAAGCGTTAGATTCGCTGCCATGAATAGCAACACGAACGTTGATGGTTCGGGCACCGCAGTTGAAGCTGCCGAGATTGGGACTTCGCCATAATTCGCCTGCCAGTCGCTTAGGCTGCCGACGTTTGGATTACGTTGCCAAGTGAGAAAATCAGCGCCGTCGAAGTCTCCATCTTGATCGAAGTCGACGCTCGTTTGATTGAGATTGTCGAGAATATTCTGGCCGATGAGAGCGTGCAAGCGCGGGTCGTTGTCGATCGAGGTGTGCGTGATCGATGTGTCGTTAAACAGCACTTCCGTGTTGATGTTCGTGGCACCCGCAACAAAGTCTTCTCCCTGAGGTTCGAATAATCCCGTGGAAATCTGATAGTAGTTGATGCCCACATCGACGTTAGTCGGCACCATGTCGATCGCACCGGATTGATAGGCCACGGGATCGAGCTGGATTACGAGATCGACAGTTAACCCCGCCGGTTTCAGAAAATCGTCGGCAAGCTCGAATGCACTGTTACCGCCAAAACTATGGCCGACGAGCACCAAGGTACTACGGTCGCTTGTGTATTGCTGCACCCAATCATAAGCCTGTTGCCGTTGTGTCCACTCGAAAAGTTTGCCCTCGTAACCGGGGATGCCGAGCATGGTGAGCGTCGAGTTGAGAATCCCCAGCCCCGTGCTCGGGTTCGTATCGGCTAGGAAGCCGTTAAAGAACACGACCTGATTAGTCAGTGCCGCCGCAGACTGGACGGAACATCCAAGCAGCACGACCAGGAACAGCAACCAACGTGAAGTATTTTTCATCCCCTGATAATACTCTGTTCCCGGCAGACCTCACAACTTATTATTTGCGGCAACCGTGTTCACAATGCCCAACTCAGCTGCACAAGGCCAAGAAATCCAGGGTCGATATCGATCTCATCGCGCCGATTGTCGGAAAAGGAGTCGGACTGAAACACTTGCCGATCGAAGACATATCCCCCTGAGAGATCCAAACTCAGCCCCGCGAAGAGCTTCCGTTGCAAGCCAAGTGTGACGCGCTGATCGAAGAGGTAGAGCCGCTGGTTCTCGTCGAGGCGTTCGTCGAGCCAGTAGGTTTCGTTCACCACCTGATAGCCGCCGTAGAGGCTCCAGTCCTCGTTCAATTGCCACTTCGCTAAGACATCAACATTGGTCAGCGGAAAATAACTTGCCGTTAGAGTGAAGGTTTCGGTCGGTCGGTAGTGTAGCGAGAACGGCACACCAAGGTTAGCAGTGAATTGATCGCTGGGCCGCCAGACGTACGCCACTCCCGGCAGCGGATAGGGCAACTGCGAGGTGGGGGAGTAAAACACACTTAGGTTCCACGCGTCCCGATCACCTCGGGGAATCTCTACAAAGGTAACCACTGTTGCGGTCATATCCCGCAGCGCGGCAAAAGGCTGATCGCTGTCAGAGCCAACCGTCAGAATTGTGCCGGAACTCCAGCCATTGTCCCACTCACGAAAATTCATGACTCCCGTTTGAATCTGCCACAATTCTCCCGGCATGGCGATGAGTGAATCGGGGAGCACGGCCAGCGTGTTGATCGATGTGTATTGCACGCCACCCGTCGCTAGCCAGACATTACCCTCAGCAAGTGAAAGTGGCGCGGCCAACTTGATCTCGGTTCCCGCTTGTGACCAGTTCCCCGGCTGACTGGCAAGGTTCTGCGTCGGCAGCCAATAGGCCTGACTACTAAAGGGAGAACGCTCTCCGCTGGGAGCTCCAACCTTTCGCTTGGCCGGTCGAGACAGAGTCGGCAAGTCGACAAGCCCCTGCGACACATCGGCCTCAAGATCGCGGCTCGGAGACAACTGAAAGTCTACCGCTTCGATCCCACCGAGGTCACTTACCACAGCTTGCTGTCCCTGCACATCGAGACCAGCCGACCACAAGAAAACACACACAACTGGAGAGATTTGCCAGCGATGCATGCCACCCCTCCCCGTCGTTTCTTCAAGTGCTTCGTGAGTTCAAATAGAGCGGGAAGATCGTACCAGCATGGCTAGCTCCGTCAAGTCCAGCGAGAATAGCGAATTCAAAGGGGATCAGACTTTTGCGCTGCTATCACTTCTCACCGCGCTGCCAGTTCCAACGCCTTCAGTACCTGCACGGCAGTCTGTTCGATGGTCAACTGTGTCACGTCGATCAAGGGGTAGCCTCGTCGCTGGCACTCCTGCTCAAACTCGATTACTTCCCGAATCACGCTCTGCAGGTCGTCGTAGTCGGTGCCGGGAGAACCGGCATGTTTCATCCGTTCCACACGAATCTCATGGAGCCGCTTGGGCTGCATCGTGAAGGCGACGATCTTATTCTTGCCAAGTCGTGTAAGCTCTGCGGGAAAACCTGTCACCGGCGAAATCGACACATTGGCTACCTTGAAACCACGCGAACCTAAGTACAACGTCGTGGGACTCTTGCTCACACGGCTCAAGCCTACGATCACGATGTCCGCTTGTTGTAGTGTCGCGGCACCCAGACCGTCGTCGTGTTCCATCGCGAATTCCATCGCCTCGATCCGCTTCTGATAGGTGGCATCCAACTTGTGCAGTTGCGAAAGATCATTGTCCGCCAATTGTCCGACGCAGTCTGCCATGAAATCAAACAAGGGACCGGTCGCGTCGAAATGGGGCACGTGCTGCCGCACACAATACGACCGCACGAATTGCTTGGAACTCGCATCGGGGAGCCCATGAATTACAATTGCACGTGGCCCCATGATCCCATGCAGGACGTGTTCGAGCTTTTCGTGTGTATCCGCCAAAGGGTGCGATAGAATCTCGAAATCAATCCCCGAGAACTGTGTTTCAGCAACCGAGGCAAGGCGAAACAGCAGATCACCCGTAGAGCCCGAAATCAAGTGGATCGTATAGGACTCGTTGGGCTTCTCAGGCTCGCGATCAGAGGCAGCTTGTCGTTTTTTTCCCATACTTCCGTTGTAACAGACAGATAGGCCGGAACAAGCCGTGCGCAGTTCCGGCAAGACATCGTCACACGCAAAACGATGCCGGAACTAGCGTTGCTCGTTCCGGCCTACAACTATCGTTTATTTCCCTTCGACAATCGCATCGTACACCAGTGGGTTCGCTACGACGAATGTGCTGTCCCTGTAGGGCAAACTCTGTTCGAGGGTAACCACGGTGAATTCTTCGCGCGGGTTTGCCCAATACTGGGTACTCGCCATTCCGCCCCAGCCGTACTCGCCAAGCAGACGTCGATCTTCCGCAGGGATCGGCTTACACACCACACGGAAGCCCAGGCCGAAACCTGCGCCAGGATCATCGGCCCAGCCGGTCTTGTCGTCGAGTTGATTGTGTGTCATGAGCGCTACGGTCTCCGGTTTGAGAAATCGCTTTCCGCCTGCCTCGCCACCGGCAGCGATCATGTTGAAGAACCGCCAATAGTCGGAGGCCGTGGAAACAAGCCCCCCGCCACCCGACAAGAATGTTGCCGGCCGCGCATACCGACTCGTCGCGGGGTCATCTTCCACGGTCCACTTGCCCTCTTTCTGCTCATAGCAAACGGCGAACCGATCGAGCTTTTCAGGGGGAACTTGAAACGCCGTATCAACCATCCCGAGTGGCTCAAAGATCCGCTCGCTTAAGAATGCATCAAGCGGCTTGCCCGATACCCGCTCCACGACCGCACCCAACACGTCGGTCGAAGTGCCATAGTGCCAGTCGGTTCCTGGGTCGAAGATTAGCGGCAGACCAGAGAGTTTATCGATCACGTCCTGAAGCGTGCCATTACGGTCCAAGAGATCCTCCTCGGCGTATAGCCGTTCTACCGGTGATCCCTCGGGGTTGCCATAGATCAATCCCGAAGTGTGCGTCATCAACTGCTGGATGGTCATCGCTGACTTCGCTGGCTGATTGCCCGCCTCATCGTACACCGTGCGATCGGCCAACTCCGGCAGATACTTCTCGACCGGGTCATCGAGCGCGAGCTTTCCTTCCTCCACGAGCATCAACGCCGCAGCCGTCGTGATCGACTTGGTCATCGAATAGATCCGCACGATCGTATCTGCTTGCCAGGGCTTTTGGGCTTCGGCATCCATGTGCCCAAACTGCTCGAAGAAGACGACTTTTCCCCGCCGCGCGACCAAGACCGATCCGCCCACGATTTCTCCGTCTTCGACGCGCTGCTGCATCACCTCGCTGATCTTGGCGAGCTTCTGGCTCGACATGCCGACCTCTTCGGGCGAGACAGTGGGAAGCTGTTGGGCAAGTCCGTAGTTGGTGAGAAAAAGAATCGCCAGACAATTGAATAAGAAAATCGTTCGGAAATGCATCGCCTGCCGCCAAGGGTATGAGTATGGGAATTGGAGCCTCAATTAGAGTCGAGTCACGCATCGCCTGCAATCCTGTGGAGTATTGCTTCAAGAATCCTCGCGGAGGCGATCAATCTCGCTTAGCATGTCACGCACTTCCAACGCATTCTTGACGGCATAGACATTGATCGTGGAATACACTCCCCCGGAAGTCGTTGTGATCAAAATCCCATCGATTTCGCAGAGGCGCATCAGTGGATTTTGAAAAGTCGCATAATCGACAATCGCCCGAAAATGAAGTTTTCTATCTCGTCTGGTGGAGCCCCCCTCTTTGACACGAAGGAAATCTCCCTCAACCGCAACTTCCAAAGCGGTGGCCCATCGCCGAGCAGCAAAATGTCCAAAGACGAAGTAAAGAGTCGCTCCGATCAGCAGCCCCCATCCAATTCCAGTGATTGCTCCACGCAGAAACTCGCTCCAAACTTGTTCCGCGTTTTCGAAATCCCGCTGTCGATCCTTGCTCGTACTGGCTCCCCCGAAAAGAAAACCAAACGCAAAAGGCACGATAGAACAAGCGATAAATGATTGCACGCGATAGAATCTGCACAACTTGTCGCGTTCGATCTCGATAGGAAACGTTTCAGGATATTGGTCGTTCATGCTTGGTATTTTCCCATGAGCGCCGATAAGCGTCAATCAGTGGTTTGTCATGTCAAAGAATTCTTTGCCACAACGACACGACGGCACAACGGACTAAACTCATTTCTACGTTGTGTCGCTGTGTCGTCGTGGTTCTTTATACCCTCCGGTCGCTTACGCTTCCCGCTCGCCTTGGTGCATGGCCAGGTTCTTTTGCTCTTGGTCGTAGTCAAGCCCCAGTTTCAGGCTCCAGGTTTGCGGCGAAAGGATGCCTTTCTCGAAAGCGATCTTTTCGACTTGGCAATGCTGCAAATGGTTACGCACTTCTAGCGATGGGGGTGTGATCTGGATGTCGACCAGACGGCGAATGTCGTTAGGTAATCGTCCTGCCAAGGCAGTGTTTTCAACAGCCCGCCACATCACGTCGCGGTCGTCGGTTTCTAGGCCGGCTTGCAGACGCTGGAACATCTTTACTGCGGGGCCTTCGGCCACCAGCGTCGAAGCGTAGTTCGAGTTCGACGCGTCGGAGGTGAACATGAACTCTGGCATCACCAAGCGGGAGGCGACCGCACGCAGTTCGGCCTGCAACACGGCGACAAAATTGCTCGCGTCAATCCCTGCGGCGGGGAAGTCGTACTCCAAGCCCGCCGGGGCATCGAGGATCGTTCCCGGGGCGTAGTGCGACAGTTGCCGCGTGCGACTGCCGGCGGAAGTTGTCTGACTCTGATCGGCGACGAACTGCTCCACGCCGCTGCGAGACGCGCCCCGATGTTTGCGAATCAGCGCGATGGCCGACTGGATCTCGGCGACTACACTCATGTTGCGGAGCAGCTTGTCGATGCGGCGCAAGTTCTTCCGCACGGGGTAATAGAGCGGCAGGCCACGCTTGACGTTCGCGTCGACGTTCGCCTTGCGATGCTGAATCGCCGCCGCATCCACCGGCTGGCCATCGATGTAATAGCCCAGCACCGACTCCACGTCGCGCGGTTCGGTATGGATGCCAAAAGTCGCCTCGGGGACATTGACCAGCTCGCGCGGGGTGGCCACTTGGTCCGGCTCAACAAACCGCACGCGAGTGATGCCGTGGGAATCGACAAAGTAGCGCAGAAACACCTCGCCATCGCGGTCCAATCGTCGCACGATTTCCTGCTGCCGCGCTTGCCAATGATTCACTTCGAGAAACTCATCGATGACTGTCTGCACTTCGGTTTCCAATTCAGCGCTGGCGTGGGTTCCCTTGCGGACGCAAGCCCGGTAGACGTGGCCTGTGCCCACCAGATAGCTCACGCGGTTCTCGATGCCATTGATAGCGAACTCGTTGGTGGCCGCCAGATGACGGACTTGATTGCGGATGTCAGCGAGTTGCTGTTCGGTGGCAAAGGGGACGCTGACCCCCTGCCCCGCCTGGCCGTTGGTGGCGACACTGTCCCACCACTGGCCAGTGTCGTCGAGGTAGGCGCTGCGGGGATCGACGAACAGATCCCACAGTGCGTCGCAGGCTTCGGTGAGGCGGTGTTCAAGGCGGGTGGTGTCTTGCATTTGGATTCTCCTTTTAGGTTGGTGTCATAAATAGGTGTCTTTGGCGAGCCGTAAGCGTTAGCGCCCGGAGCATCCTGCGCGACGAAAGAGTTGAAGTTCTCCGGGCGCTTACGCTTACGGCTCGCCTCCGATCAGCCGGCTTCCGAGGCCGTCGTTTCTGTTTCCGCTGCCGTAGTGTTCCTCCGCCAGGCGGAGCGCCATCTCCAACGCGTCGGGGCCGTCGTCGTGGCTGCCTAGCGGGAAATCTCTGAGTTGATCGACCAAGAGCTGCGTGCCGGGGCTGGCAGCGAGGAACCGCACGCGTCGTTGGGCGAGGTACGGGCCCAGACGGCGAATGCGGACTTGCTTGTTCACATGGTTGTGAATCGCTGCGGGAGTGCACCAGTGGATTCCCTGCCGGGCAAACTCGCGGACGAATTCGTCGGCTAAGAGTTCCTGGAATTGGTTCGCCTCGACGCCGAAGGCATCGGCTTGATGGTGCCAACAGAGGGCTACGCCGCTCGCGACGATTTCAGGAGTGGGCCGGCGGGCCAGGTCAGCCTCCACGTAGAGCATGCCGCGGCGGTCGATTCCCAGCACGACCAAGGCCGAGTAGTCGCCGTGCTTTGAATCGCGACCTTTGCTGGGGTCGAGGGCGATCGTTTTGAATTGCAAGTCGGCAGGCCAAGCTTGAAACCAGATCGAGTCATCAAAGTATTCCGCCGGCCATTCGCACCGCGCGGGATCGAGGGGCGAACTCTGCTTCTCGCGCTCGAAAGTGGCGTGGCCTTCCTGAGTGCGCATTTTCATGAGCAGGTAGAGGTCTTCCCGCTCGGGCCATAAGAGATCCGCGCCGGCCTGCATGGCCTGACGATTCTTCTGGAAGAAATTCCAGGCGGCCTGCCCCGCATCACGTCGCGAAACGTCCGTATAGATGCGTTCCCACTCGGCCCACAAATCCATGTCGGTGGGCCAGCGCTCGATGGCGCGAAACTTGCGCGAGATCCAACCCGGCGTGCGGTCGAGTTGCATCGCCAGGGCATCGCGGTGCAGAGCTGTGGCGAGGTTGAGGATGTTTGTGCGTTTGTCACCTGCTTTCAGGACGGTGCCATGAAACCAACGACTGCTCGTATCCCGTTGGTAGGCCGATTGCATGTGCTCGTCGTTTTGCAGATCGTCGCAGACGATCAGCGACGGACGATGGGCCCCGTGGCGACGGCCGCGGAGTCGTTGCCCCGAGCCGAAGGCCTCGACAAGGGTTCCGTTATTGAGCAGGAGACATTCGGTGACATCGCGCTCGAAGTGGACATGTTCGTACTCCTGGGTGATTCGCTGGTTCTCGACGAGTTCGCGCTTGAGGTTGGCCAGATGCATTTGAGCTTGGGAACTGGTATCAGAGAGGATCCAGACATAGGGTTCCCACCCCTCCAGGGCGACACGCAGCACATAGGCCAGCGAGGCGATGGTCGACTTCGCCCCGCCACGTGGGCCGATCACGTTGAGCTTGGTTCCCCGTTGTTGGGGGAGCAGATCCAACTCGGCAGCCAACCAGCGATGCATCTTCGAGGGTGGGTGGACAAAGTGCCGTGCGAGATACCGCCGCCCCCAGGCGAGTAAGTCGAGGCTCTGATTCCGCTCTTGCGCGCGGGCTGCGGTGCGCCACTGGCGATTCACACCTTGTCGCAAGCGGCTTGCCAGTGTTTGCTGCGGCGTCGAGTCCGTTCGCAACATTTGATCGACCAGGCTTTGTGTGCGAGAACTCACTTCAGCGCTCCCTCGCTCGTGTGAGTCTCACCCTGGGCCAGCGAACCCAAATCGGCCAGCAACTGCTGGCGATCCTCCAGATTGCTCACGGACTTGACGATGATTGTCGTGAGCGAATCCAGGAAAGCGACCAATTCGGCATCGGTCCAGGCGCGGCTGCCACGCAGGGCAAATTGTTTCTGAGCCCGCCGTTCCAGCCACCACGTCGCGGCCCGCCAATGTTTTTCGTCCTTGGATGCACTGTGCAAGCTGCGGACAAAATGAAACTGAGCCTGCCCTTCGGCTTGCTCCACCTCCGAAGCGAACGCGGGATTAGAGTGGAGCTCGTCGGCAAGTTGCTCGGAATTCCACCCAAGCGCCTGAGCCGCCACGGTGATTTCGCACCCCATGGCAACCATTGTCCGAATGGCTCGCTTGTCGCTCTCGGTGATTGGTTTGTCTTCCATGGTTTTATATCGTCGTTTCGTAGGCCGGAACAAGCCGTGCGCAGTTCCGGCAGGCCATAGTCAACACCGCCGCCATGCCGGAACAGCGCTACCGCTCGTTCCGGCCTACGGGTTGCCTATAAATTCAAACGACACTACGGCGCGGCCCGTGGCGCTGCGGTAGTCTTTGAATCGTGTGGATTGCCGCGTTCGTGAACCGGCTTTGCGGACGCTTACGGTGCGCCATTGGGGCGAATGCTTACAGTGGCGAATCAGCGCCGGGTGGCTGCTGGTGACGTTGATCCGCAGGCCGGCTTGCCGATGTAATTGGGCTACTGCCGCGACCACGCGCATGCCGATTCCCATCCCTTGGAAGTCGGGGAGCGTGACGATCCGCGTGAAGCGGCGGTGATTTTTCTGGGCGATGATCGGTAGCGTTGCACAGAAAGAGACTGGCTCGCCGTTCCAGAGGGCCAGGTAGCAGCGGGCTCCCGGGGCGATCTTGCCACTCAGATAGTGATGTCGCGCAAACAGTTGCCAAGCAGCCACCTGGCAGCGATAGATTTCCAGTTCGATAAGTGGCCGCCGAAGCCGCCTCCGTTCTAGCCGAACGGTGGCCATGTCCAACACCCAATCCGCTTCGAGCCACTCGGCCACATCGTAGTGGCAAGTCACCGCTACAAACCGGCACGGAATCGATCCACGTCGAATCCCTTTGGCAATAGCCGTCGAACAAGCCTTCGCCACCGTGCGATCCACAACGCTGGTGAATTCGTCGAAAACCAAAAGAGGTGCGAGCTTCGAGTTACGAGTTGCGAGAGAAGACGGTTCATCTTGCTCAAAACTCGTAACTCGCGACTCGAAACTCCTTCCCAACGCTCTCGCTAAATCACATCGAAACCGCTGGCCCGTGCTGAGTACATGATACGGCTTGACCCATGACGGGGGCGAGCTGAAGCCGACTGCGGTGAAGAGCTCCACCACTTGCCGCATCGGCATGTCGCCGAAACTATCGACGACTGCTTTGTCCGCGGGCCAGTCGGCGGCGCCAGCAATTGCATCGCCATAGCATTCCCGCGCGACGGTGCTCTTGCCACTGCCCGACGGACCGACGATGAGTCCAACGTCCCAGGGTTCGTCTTGCGTGGGTAGTTCCACGGAAAACCGCTCGGTGCATTTGTCTTCCAGCGGCACATCGAACATGCCGGCCACCTGCTGCACGCGGAAAGATTCAGGGACGGGGCAGGATACGGTGATGTTGTGTTTGGTCATAATTGTTCGTTCCTCACTTGGTTGCGAGTTTCGAATCACGAGTTGCGAGCTATTCTGACTCGCGCCTCGAAACTCGCGCCTTCCCTACAATGTCACGACTCGGCAACGATAGCATTGCCCATTTACGAACTCATATACTTCTTGCTGCTGCTCTTCGTCCTTGCATTCCACCACGACCTGGTAGGCGGTGGGGATCGGGGGTTCGGGACGCTCGGCGACGGCGTCGAGATCCTCTTCTACTTGCTGCATTTCCGCTTCGAGTTCGGCGACCATGGCTACGAGTTGCGGATTATTGAAATCGCACAACTCGATCAGATCGTGCAGTTGCTCTTCGTCGGTTTCGGCCAGCGCGGTGAGGGGGTCGTGGGTGAGCAGAATCTTGATCGTCTCGGCTTCGTCTACGTCCAGCACTAATACCGGCACCAGGGCGTCAGGAGTGGTTTCGGCCCTCAGGTGGCCATCGATGATTTCCAAGCGTCCGTCGGGGAGTTCTCGAGCGAGCAGTGCGTCAGCGTAGCCGACTTCGGCCAAGATGCCACGCATGGCATTCCGCTGGGCGACGGGGTGGGTTCGCCAGTTGCGAATGTTCGGCACGAGTTCGCTCGCGCGCACTCGGCGGAGTTCTTGGATGCGGTCGCGGATTTGCATGGGTGAGTATCCTATTCCAGTGCTCCGCTCCGCCTCGTGAGGCTCGGCAGGCGCGTTACGGCTATCGTTCGTTTATTAAGCGGCCAACCAAGTCGCGGAGTTCGCGGATGTCGGTGCGCAATTGCTCGGTGGTGTGCTCCAATGCCTTGAGGCCAGCTTTCACTTCGCCAATCTCTCGGGCTGAGGCGAACCTACTTTCGGCGGTTGGTTCTTGCTGCGCTTGCGCGAGCGCCAATGCGAGCGACGCCGACAGAAGCGCAGCGATCAACGTCGCCGCCGCTGGCCAACCGAGTTGTTTACGTGGGTCACTTGTCATCGTGAGATTCCTCTCATTGTCATTCCGAAGGAGTTCCGCGACCGAGGAACCTAGGTAGAGCATGTTCTCGTTCTCAATGCATGTTCTTGTCGCCACCCAGATCCCTCGGTCGCTTAGGCTCCCTCGGGATGACATTTCTAATTACTTCACTCCTCCACCTGCCGTTTCACTTCTCAGGTTAGGCGAATCGGTCGGCCCAAGCGGTTCTTCGGTAGGTCGCACTCCGGCGGCCATATCGACGCGGTTGGCATCGCCAGCAAACGCGTTGAGATACTCGAGAATCTGCACGTAGCTGCCGTACATTCGCATCGAATCTTTCACGTAGATAAACGTGCTGCGGAAGCGGCTTTCCAGGCGGCTCCAATTGACGATCGCCCGATCGACGGCTCCGAGCAAAATCAATGCATTCTGACTGCGAAAGTTGAGCTGACTCGCCAGCGGGATGTTGGGGTCCGTTCCATCGAGCGCCCACGGCAAAGCGATCAACCCGCCGGGGGCCTCTTGCACTTCGTCACCCCCGAAGGGGTTCGTCGAACCCAGGAGCGTAATCTTGGTGTCGGTCGCGTTCTCGATCAGCTCGCCGAGCGGCCGCTTGTCGGGATTGTAGGTCACCCGCCGCCGCATGCGGTCGCTCGCCAGCAGGTGTTCGACGTAGTGGTTCTTGGTCGTCTCGTCCAAGCCCCCGCGGACACCGAACTCATCATTCGAGACAACCTCGCTACGAAAGTCAAAAAGGGGTCCGAGGGCGGCGACGATGTGCAAATTGCGAAACTCCGAGATTGCTCGTCGAAATTGTTCTTTTCCAGGATCTCCAGCAGGCATAGATTCGTTCCTTATGGTTAGTGGTTAGTGAAACGTGGTGTTGTCGAAAGCCGGGGGATTGCAATCCCCCGGCGTTACGTTCGTTCCTTACTGTAAGACGGAGTTCGTGCTACGCGTTCCGGCCCACAGTGAACTTCGTTGGCGCGATGTCGTTGAATCGTTCGCGGAGTTCGCGTCTCAGCTGGTCGGCCCACTTCGCACGCTGCGGATCAGCGTCACTGTCGGCAGCCGCGTCGAGCCGGTCGAGTGCAAGGCGTCCTGCAACTGCGTCTTGTAGCGGGTCACGTCCCTCCAGTCGTGAAAGTTGTAAAAGTTCTTGAGTCTCATGGTCGTCACGCTCGATCGGTTGATACTCAGCGCGAAACGTATCGTCCGCGGTGGCGGTCGTCTCCTCACTAGCTGCGAAAGGGTTCTTTGCAACGACCTCCGGCGCCGCTTCGTTTCCAAACTCGTCCGATCAGCCAACCGCCGACGCTGCCAGCCGCAATCACTGCCCAGCCCGTCGGTCCGCTGATGCCGAGCAAACTTGTCACAGCCTCCGCAACGCGACCGGTACCACTTGCTTTGGCGAGTTCTGTAATTCGTTCCGTAAGCGATGCATGCCGCGAGTTACTCTCTGATTCCAATCGATCCACCCGCTCCACCAACGAATCGAACTGATTCTTCTCAATGCCCGGCAACTGCGGTTGCCGTGGTTCATGTGGTCGTGGGTTCTGCACGGGAATCTGCGGCACCACACGAGGGCACGTCCCATTCGGGCAGGCATGCAACGTCGCTGTGCGCCGCCCCAACACGCGATCCAAGAACCGCCGCAGCGGTGGGCCGGTACTCGCGTAGGTAATGCCTGCCGATTCGCCCCACGCGACGGCGACCAATCGGCCTTGGCTGTCGAATACGCCGCCGCCGGAGTCACCAGAGCGCACCGCATCGCCAATTAAGATGCTGCGCTGCCCCGTTGAATTGGATTCGCCCACAATCGGTCCCGTCGCACAACGATAATCACCTGTGGGGCCAAAGCCGCAGGCACTCAATTGGTCGCTCTGGTTGAAATTGAATTCGACAGTCGCGGTCGTGTTCGCCGGATTGGCGATCACCACTGCTGCCAGATCAGCATCTCGGTCCAGGTCTACCAATCGAGCCCCGTGCGACTTCGTCCCAGGAAACTCGACGACGATTTCACCCACGCCCTCAGTGAACAGATGGGCACAAGTGAGAACAAGCCCTTGCGCGTCGCTCTTGTCGACGAGTGTGCCACTGCCGACGTTGGTAATCTCGCCGAGCCTGTTGGTCACGCGGCACACCGCTTCATGCGGCACGGTATCTCCCTGGCAACGGTTGCACATCGCCAAGAGCACCAACAGCAATACGGCCAGCCAACACACTCCGGCGACTGTCGGGGCGAGACCACGATTCTTCTCTCTTGCTAGATTCATCTCACACTCCCCTCAAAGTGAACCGGTAACGGTAAAACGAACTGCGGGCCAAATCGGCAGGCTCGGTGATGCGGTCTGCCAAATGCGGCACTGGATCGACATGGCCCCCAATGCGATCCGCCATCGCGCACGCCTCAGAACAGAACGGCGGACGTTTTACCACGTGCGAATCGTCGGTCGTGGGCCGCATAAACACGCGCCACAGCGGCACATGTAACAGGGCCGCTTCCAGCAGACCTCGATAGCCATAGTCGCACCCAGTGAGTTGCAGCATGTGTTGAATTGCCCCATGGCGGTCGTACTCGGCCCACCGGTTGTCGGGATTGGTGGCAAACACATCGATCCGCCCGGGGAACTTGCGAACCTGACTCGCAAGCGTCACCGCCCGGCCTCCCTTGAGTTCCCGCACTTCACAGCAAAAGAGGGTGTCCCCCCACCAAATGGCCCGCGCCGCATGGGTGTAGGGCGAACGACCCGCCGTGCCAATCAGCCGCGCGAGGAGTCCGCTTCCACGAAAGAGCAGCAGGTCGCCATTCCAGATCAGCGAGGCACACTCGCTGAGCCGGACCCGTTTTTGCTTTTGATGTGTCACCATCAGTTTCCTTTGCAATCAAGTAGGCCGAAACAAGCCGTGCGCAGTTCCGGCAAAGCGTGACGTGTGGCGATGTCCTGCCGGAACTGCGCGGGGCTTGTTCCGGCCTACATCTTCACCAACGAAAAAAGCCCGCCACCGGAAAATGAATTCCAGTGACGGGCTCGTGAAATACCCTGGTCGGGCTTATATTCGATACCTCATCAACCCCCGCAGCCTAGCAGAAGGGGTGGCACAATTTCTACAAGAAAGTTTGGAAGAAGTTGCGAGTTTTGAGTTGCGAGGCGCGAGTCAAGAGATGTGATTCGTGTCTGTCATCCCGATGGGAGTTTCACGACCAGAGGGATCTGAGTGGCAAAACGTTCAGGCAAGAATCTTCAGATATGAATCAGAAAGAAACAGAGGCAATGAAGAACGTGTCATGGCCAGCAATAAAGCAGCTTGCTATCTAATTGATTTCTGTATCTGTTCATTGATGCGGTAAGCAGCGGCACAGCATGACTCTAATAACTGTTCCTCGTCATGTCCACTATCACTTACTTGCCTACCCCACAAATCAGTGCCCTCGGCTATCCATGCGCAGTTTGCCACTTCCCGCAATCGAAAAAACCATCCTGGAACCCGATCAGCTATGGGGTATTCTTTTTGCACTTCTTCGGCGTCGAGTATACGTACAAATGATTTCATGCGACAAAGCTAGTAGCCATTGGAAATTTATTTCGACATCCCTTTGCAGTATAACGTTCACAAAAAACCACGAACTCACTCCGAGTCCATCTCTTCCTCAACCAACTTCCATTATCGGCCGAGTCTTCGCCACGGGCAATTCCCGACCCGTTTGCTGAAAGTGGTCGATCACGTCTTGTACTACTTCGCTCAGTTCTTGATAGACCCGTACTGGATCGGCGCCGTGAATGCCGGTGATCAGGTCCGGGCACCTGCCGATGAAAATCAGATCTCCTTCTTTCCACTCGACTACTTGGTGGAATTGGTCAATGGTTTGTATCCTTGTACCTCTTCTGTTTCCCGTAGGGTGGGCACCGCCCACCAAAGAGTGATATTAAAATGGACTTGTTTATGGTGGGCGGTGCCCCCTACATGCTTTTAACATTCGCTAACGCCCAGTTGTCGGCAAATGCCTCGCGCCGTGTAGTCGTTAATCTCCCGATGTCGTGGAATCGCGGCTTGCTGTTCGTTGGCAGGATTTACCCAAACCGAGTGGCCACGTCCTTCACGCAATAGTTCACAACCCTGGCGACGCAAATGCTTCAGAAGATCCTTTCGCTTCATGAAGCGATCTCTCCTGCCAGGTTTTCTTCCATCTCGGTACTCACACTCAAATGTAAATACACTGGTTCTTCGATATCCATTTCCGGATCACTCACCTGGGGATTCGGCAGCGGCAAGGATTGGCCAAGTTCCAAGCGGGTTTCTGCAACATCGAGTAGGGCTACCGTCAGTAGGCGACGTGCTTCGGATAAGTCTTGCCCGCAGGTGATGGCTGCCGGGAAGTCCATGACCTGAGCGTGAACGCCGCCATCGACGTATTTGTAACCCGCTTTGTAACGTATCATTTGGAACTCTCGCCTATTTGTGGCTGACAATTCATGGCATTAATAGATTATTCGACACGAGTCTATTATACCCTTTCGGCGAGAAATGCCAAAGCGAGTAGAGAATATTTGCTCCCGCCGACAACCAGGAATGACTGGCGTCTATCAGTTAGCGCCTAGTGCCTTCCAATCGCCGATTGGCGACGCGGCCTTGGTAGTCTCGCTCATAGACACTGAACTCGGCCCACACCGGAAAATGGTCGGAGATTTCCAGGGCCTGTTGCTCGGTGAGATTGTAGTTGCGCATCACGTCGAACACGCCCGAGCGACCCGTGTATTCGGTGGTCGAAGGTTGGTGGATGATGAGGTTGTCGTACTGATTGTCCTGCCGCGTGTTGGTCCATACGCCGGCGATCGTGGGGAAAATGCCCGGCATTTGTCCTAGGCGATAGAGATGGCGGTCGTCGCTGTGAAAATCTCCTACCAGTATCACGTCGTCTTCCTGGCGGGCCGAACGCCGTACCACGCGATAGACCTCGGCCAAAGCGTCGAGTTCGTCGTTCACCTTGACAGGGTCGGTGCGATTGTTCACCACCGTGAATGTAAAGGCTTCATCAGGGTGGACCCCTCGCGTCGTGAAAGTTGCCACCAGCGGTTCGGCAAACAACAGATCGTCGGGGTCGCTGATGGTGTAGACGCTTTGGCGGTCGACTTCGATGCGTTCGGTGTCGAATAGGTAGAGGAACTGTTCTTGGTTGGTCGTGCGACCTACCCTGGGACCGATGATGTGATCGTAGCGTCGCTGGGGGAAATTGCCGCCGGGGTTGTTGACAAGCTGGACGAAATTCGGGACTAAATAGTCGTTGCTCGAACGGATTTCCTGAATGGCAACGATATCGAACTTGCGGATGATGTCGGCCAGTCGCACCATCACATGTTGCTTGCCCGCCTTGGTGTTGCCCAAGGCTTGGACGTTGAACGAAGCGATTCGAATCACGGGGCCGCTGTTGGGTTGCCCAGGTGGCTGAATCGCGCCGTTGTTTCCCGTGGAAGCGGGTTGATAGGGCGAAGAGTCGGTCGGCGGTGCATTCCAATTGCCAGGACTGCGATACTGGGTGCCGGCTTGGGGAGAGTTCTGCTGACTCGCGCCAGACTGCGTGGCAATGTGCTCAAGGCCACCTCCTTGAAGAAAGGTGTAGCCGAGCCAGCCGATCAAGGCGAGTGTTCCTAGTGAAAGTATCCGTTGCACGACCCCCTCCTTGGGTGACGAACAAGATGGTGAAAGAGATTGAAAAGCGCAGCATGTTCCCGGGCGAAAAAGTGGACGAAGGGTAGCGAAAAGGTGCTATCGCGACCAGATGTGTTTTCCGTGCTAGCGTCGCACTGCTGTTACGTCTTTCCCACGCAGGCGGGAATCCAGACGGTGGCGGTGAACCACTGGGTTACCGCCTGCGCGAGAATGACATGGAGTTGACCGCTTTCTTATCGTAGGGCGTGGTTCACGAGATGGCCCAACTCGGGCAGAATGAGTTTGTCCATCGCCAGTCGTACGGCTGCTGACGAGCCAGGCATGGTCAGCACCAGCGTCTGGCCGATCAATCCACCGCAGGCGCGGCTAAGCATCGCGGCAGCGCCGATTTCCTGATAGCTGAGCGAGCGGAGCAATTCTCCATAGCCTGGAAGTTCTTTGGTCAAGAGCGGAAGTATCGCCTCGGGCGTCTGATCACGCGCGGCGATACCAGTCCCGCCCGTCACAAGAATGGCATCGACGTCGTCGCGCGCTGCGAGTGCTGTCACAAGCTCGGCCAGCGGCAAGGGATCATCGGGCACAACGATGTGCTCAACCACTGGGTGTCCCTTCCCTTGCAGGCCTTCAACAATAAGGTGCCCACTCTTGTCCGTGTCCAGCGTACGGGTGTCGCTCACTGTCACCACGGCACAGCGGACTGCCGAAGGTGCGGATTGACGGTGTTCTGTGGCCGAGGGGCTACAATATTCTTCGCTCATAGGGACCGCCAAGAAAGGAGAACTTGCTACTTTGATAGCCATGGGCCTGGCGCCCACGGCTACTATACCTCCACTTTTCAAACTATAATAAAGCATACCCGCCCAAGTGAGGAATGACACCCGTCTGCAACGCTTCCATGAAATGGCTATCCATTACTATTGGCCTGACTCTCATCGCTGCGACCAGTGTTCGCGCGGATGTGTTCCATTTGGCCGAGGGGGGGAAGGTCGTCGGGCAGCTTGTTGATCGCAGTGAAGACGGTAAGTACGTAGTGAAAACCTCTAGCGGTGCCACAATAACTTTCACCGACGACCAGGTCGAAGATGTCGAACAGCAGAGTGAGCATCAGCAAGCCTACGAGGCCCGGAGCCGTGCACTTCCTGACACGGTTGCCGCCCATCGTTCGCTGGCTGATTGGTGCAAACAGCATTCGCTCTCCGATTTGGCCGATCACCACTTGCAGAGAATCTTGGAACTGGATCCCGAAGATCCCCAAGCGCGCTCCAGCCTTGGCTATCAACGTCATAACGGCAAGTGGCTCACTCGCGACGAAATCATGGCCGAGCGCGGCATGCAATTCTACGACGGCACCTACCGCACGGCCCAAGACATTGCCCTGCGCGAACGCGCCAAGATGCGCGAAACCAGTTCGGACGAATGGTTCAAACAACTGCGACTATGGCGCGACTGGCTCGACAATCGGCGCGCAGGGCGGGCTGACGAAGCACTGCAAAACTTGCGTGCGGTGACCGATCCGGCGGCGGCAACTTCGGTGGTGAAGCTTCTCAAGAGTGAGCGCGATCCAGTCGTCCGCGACTTGTGGATGGAGATTCTGGCCCAGATCGATCACCCAGCCGCTGTCGCAAGACTGATCGATCTTTCGATCGACGAACCGTACCGCGAGACTCGCCTGCAATGTCTCGACTATTTATTGCGCGCCAGACGTACGATCGATATCACCCCCTACGTGAAAGCACTCAAGAGCAAGGACAACGAGACCGTGAACATTGCTGCTGAGGCACTTGGGTTAATAGGCAATTCCGATGCGATCAGTCCTTTGATTGACTCTCTGGTGACCACCCACAAGTTCCGCAATCCAAACGCTCAGCAGGGGAATATGAGTGCGTCCTTCGACGGCAGCGGCGGTTCGGCCTTCAGCGCCGGCGGCGGGCCTAAAATCATCCAACAGGACATGCAAAATGTCGAAGTCCGCCGGTCACTGGTGAAACTATCTGGATCACAGGACCATGGCTTCAATCCGACCGCTTGGCGGCGTTGGTTCGTGAATCAACAGAGCGACCAGCCTTACGTAGATCCGCGGCGCGATCGATAAGTTTTCTACAATTCGCCACGGGCGAGTTGCATGTCGGCGGCGACCATCATTTTGGCAAGTTCTGCGAAGCTCACCGTCGGTTCCCAGCCCAATTCTCGGCGAGCCTTGCTAGCATCTCCCACCAAGTGGTCGACTTCAGCTGGTCGGAAATAGCGAGGATCCACTCGCACAAGTACGCGGCCATCGGGACCGAGTCCCGTTTCATTCAAACCTTCGCCCTCCCACGTTAACGGCAGATCGGCTTCGGCAAAACAGAGTTCGCAGAATTCTCGCACGCTGTGGGATTCACCTGTCGCAATAACATAGTCCTGAGGTTTGTCCTGTTGGAGCATGAGCCACATCGCTTTGACGTAATCCCCCGCAAAACCCCAGTCACGCGTTGCGGCCAGGTTGCCTAGGAACAAACAAGCCTGCAAGCCACTGGCAATTCTTGCCGCGGCCCGGCTTATCTTGCGCGTGACAAAGGTCTCACCGCGACGCGGAGATTCATGGTTGAACATGATTCCATTCACGGCAAACATGTCGTAGGACTGCCGATAATTGCGCGTCGCATGGAAGGCCATCACCTTGGCAACCGCATACGGACTCTGTGGGTCGAAAGGGGTACTCTCCGATTGCGGGGATTCGCAAACCTTACCAAATTGCTCCGAAGACGACGCCTGATAGAACTTGGCCCGAATTCCCTCCTCTCGCATGGCTTCCAGCAGGCGGATCACACCGATCCCGGTCACTTCGGTCGTGTACTCGGGGATTTCAAACGAGACCTTCACATGGGACTGAGCGCCCAGATTGTAAATCTCGTTGGGCTCCACCGTGCGGAGGATGTGGTTGATGCTCGATGCGTCGTTTAGATCTCCGTAGCACAATCGCAATCGCACGTCCGCTTCATGCGGGTCTTGATAGATATGGTCGATGCGGTGCGTATTAAACGAGGAACTGCGACGGACCATGCCCCACACTTCATAGCCCTTGCTAAGCAGCAGCTCAGCCAGATACGAACCATCCTGGCCAGTGATGCCAGTGATTAGTGCTCGCAGGTTGTTACGCGGAGGGGATTTGGTCATGGAAAACAGGTCGCTTGTTTTCTAATAGCCGTCGCCGGAAGGCGATGGTTCACGCCTTTATATCCATCGCCTTCCGGCGACGGATATTAAGGACACTTGTTAGTCAAACACATATCTTTGTGCTTTAAATTCTAACCATTTTTCGAAGTATTGCCATGCTGCAAGTACCAGGCATAGGTTTCTGCAATACCGGCTTTCAACTCGTGCTGTGGCTTCCAGCCCAATCGTTGCATGTGAGTCACGTCGAGTAATTTGCGCGGTGTGCCATCGGGCTTGGTACTATCAAAAACCAATTGAGCCTCGGGATAGACAATGTCGCGAATGATGGCAGCCAACTCCGCGATCGAAACATCGGTTCCCGTGCCAACATTGATCGGTTCTTCGTCATCGTAATTCTCAAGCAAGAACGAACAGGCATCAGCCAAATCTGCCACGTGCAGAAACTCCCGCCGAGGAGTGCCAGAACCCCAGATGCTGACTTCCTGTTCGCCGGCAAGCCGAGCTTGGTGAAACTTGAGAATCAACGAAGGAATCACATGCGAACTCTGGGGATCGAATTTGTCGCCCGGCCCATAAAGATTCGTCGGCAAAGCAGCGATGAAATTACACCCATATTGGCGACGGTAGTATTGGCACGACTTAAGTCCCGCGATCTTGGCTAGCGCGTAGCCTTCATTCGTAGTTTCGAGTGGCCCCGTGAGCAAGAACTCCTCGCGCATCGGTTGCGGGCAGTCACGGGGATAGACGCATGAGCTTGCCAGGTACAGGAGCTTTTTCACATTACTCTGCCAGGCGGCACGCAAGACGGTTGCTTGGATGAGAAGGTTGTCGTAACAAAAATCCACCGGCTCGGCGATGTTGGCACCGATCCCTCCTACCTTACCCGCCGTATGAATAACATAGTCGGGCTTCGCCTCGGCAAACCAACTCTCGACTGCGCGACCATCTCGCAAGTCGAGTTGCTCGCGACTTGCGCTGAGGACATTGCCTAACCCAGCAGCATGTAATCGTGAAACGACATGCGATCCTACCAAACCCCGGTGGCCGGTAACGAATATTCGGTCTTGAGGTTGGAGTGTTTGGGACATAGTTGGATGACTCTGTGTGCCCACTCTCATGCTTCTGCATCCGAGTGCTAAACTTAGGAATCAGTAGGAGCGTGTACTATAATTCCAGAACGTCTCTTAAAAAACCACTCTGCAGCCACAAAGCCGATGTCGCTTCCAAAGGGTGCGATTTCGCCGGAATTGGCTGCATAACCTGAACAGGAGTGTAGGGAACATGGGGACTGTAGGGCTTGGGGGTTGGGAGGCCATTTCGTGATCGTTGACAGGTAAAATCCCGGGTATAGGATGAAAGCTGAATCTCTCTCTTAGAACGAGAATAAGCACGTTCGGACCTAGGATCTTAGGAGCCTGCGGGCCACTTGCTGGAATATCCCAACCGAATTCTCTTGACCCTCGTACTGGGATATATAAGGCTGGGCTGGAATTCTCATAGTCAAAACACAAAGGTTTGATCGAAGACCAACATGCAAAGATATCGCGTAAATTATCGTCTGTTGATGACCCTCTTTGGAGGTGGCCTCGTCCTGTTGGTCGCCCTGTTTTTCTTGCAAAGGTGGCAAGTCAATCGCAATGCTTCCTGGTATCTCGAAAGTGCGCGCGCCGCTCAAGAAAAAGGGGAAACAGAAGAAGCCTTCGATATGCTGATGAACTATGTTCAATTGCGAAAGGACGAAGATGAGCCCCGCATCGAACTTGCGAACATCGGACTTGGCATTATTAAAGAAAACGAAGCCCCTCGTGAGACCCTCGCCAAGGCTTTCGCAATTCTCAACGAAACGGTCACCCGCACGGGTGATCCCCATCTCCGCAAGGAACTCACCGAGATGATTATCGGCCATCGTCCTCAAGATGCGCTGAACCATCTCAATGAATTGCTTAATGAGAAACCTGGGGATCCAGAATTAGAGTCCATGCAAGTGCAGGCCTTATACAAAGTTAAGGGGAGCAAAGTTGCAATGGATAAATGTCTGACGCTTGTTGGCTACGACAAAACGACAGACACTTTCGATTCTGCAAATGCCACTGCGAAAGAAAGGCCTGAAGTCTACGCTATGCTTGCAGCCTTGGTACTGGAGCGGGATGAAGACAAGGAATTTGCTCGCCGCGTGATAGACGAGATGGTCGCCGAGAATCCGGAATCCGCGGATGCCCACCTCAAACGCTCCATCTTCCTGCGAACTTTGGGAGAGGAGGAAGAGGCCTTAGTAGCTCTTGAAAAAGCCTACGAACTCGAGCCTAAAAGTGTAGATGTTGCCCGGCAAAAGGGTGCGGTCGCTCTTCAGGAGAAGGATTACGAGACTGCAGAGAAGATCTTTGCTACTGCATTGGAAGAAAACCCTGACAATGCGATTCTCTATGAGCTCCTTTACAGGACGCACGTTCAGCAAGAAAAGCTTGAGGAGGCACTGGCGATTCTAGACCAAGGCATATCAACTCTTGGCGATAGGCAATTACTCGGTTTTTCACAATTGAAGCTAGACGTCTTGTTGCAACAGCAGGACTATGACGCAGTCAATCAAGTGCTAGAAAAGCTTGAGCGTATGCAGAATCCTGGTTTAAACCCATTCATCGATTTCACAAAGGCACGAATCCTGTGGCAGAAAGAGCAATGGAGTGAAGCTGCCCGGCAGCTTGAGAAAGTACGGTCAAAGTTGATCGACTTCCCTAATCAACAAGCAATGGCGGGGGGCATGCTGGCCGCAAGTTACGAAAAGCAAGGGAAACTCGACCTCGCCAGACAGATCTATACCGAAGTGGTCGATAAGTTCCCCACTTATGAGGCGGCCAAGAGGAGTCTGGCAGTCGTGGAGAACAAACTCAATCCGCAAGCGAATTCTGAAGGGCTCAATTTGGATAGAGCAATCAATGAAATGGCTGCTAAGCCTGCTGAAATGCAGGATTGGACCGAAATCGAGTCCATGCTCACAAGCATAGCCAATGAAAACAAAATCAGTGAGTCAGGAATCGAGTTGCTACGAGCGCAGATCTTGATGAAACGTGGCAAGTATGAAGAAGCCAAGGAGAAGATTCGGCAAGCTGCACTATTGGACCCCGACGATATTCGAGTGCGTTACGCAGCAATCTCTTTGCTTTTAGAGGATCCGGAAGCGGGACCCAAGCCTGCCCTAAACCTACTGGACAAATTGCAAGAGCGATTTGGCGATTCACCTCAAGCGCGTTCCGTTAGAGCCTCAATCCTCAGAGCTCTCAATGGCCCTAACGTAACTCAGGAACTAGAGGAACTTTCTAGCGGTATTGACCAATGGTCCCCGGTCGAACAAGTACAGATCGAGTCAAGCATCGCGTACCAGTTCGAGTTGCTCAAGGACTATGAAAAAGCAAACAAGCATTGGAATCGAGCTCTTGAAATTACGCCTGAAAACTTGCCAATAAGACAGCACATGTTCGATGTGGCACTCCAACGACGGGACATTCCTGGAATGCTCGCTGCTGAAGATCTGATCCTCGATTTGGTAAAGAACGAGGACGACGGCGATTACGTTCGTTCTCAGGTTCGTCGAATCCTCCTCGAGTTCACTATGGAAGAAGCCACGCGAGAAGATCTTCTTGCAGCCCGAAAAAAACTGGATCGTGCCCTGAAACGACGTCCCGAATGGCATGAACTGCATATCCTCTACGGCCAGTTGCTATTGGTTTTAGAAGAAGATAATGATTTGGCCCTGCAACACTTGAATGACGCTTTGAAATATGGCCCGCCAAACAACAACGCGCTCGCTTTGCAGGTGAGATTACTCGGTCAACGGGGAGACTTTGCAGAAGCCCGCAAGAAAGTGGAAATGATTCCCGCTGCCATTCGTATGCCGGTGCTAGGACGCACTGAAGCCGAGGTTTTTCTGCAGACAGGTGAACCGGAGCTGGCTTTCGATGCCGCCAAGAAATTAGCGGAAGCAGAGCCTGACAATGCTTCTACCCAGGTGTGGTTCGCTCGTATTGCTCAATCTAGCGAACACTTAGACGAGGCTGCTGAAGCGCTGACCAGAGCAACTGAATTGATCCCTTCCAATGCGGATGTCTGGATGCAACTTCTCGGCGTCTACGCGTTACAGAAGGAAAATGCAAAAATCGAAGATACACTGCGCCAGGCCCAACTAGCGGTCGATGCCGATATCCTTCCATTGCTGATCGCCAAGAAACTGGAGTTGATGGGTGATTGGTCCGGTGCAGAGAAACTCTACTTGGCAAACTACTCTACTAGCATGGAAGAGTTGCCCATCCTACAACGGATGGCGGAATTCAGCTTAAATGCGGCAAAAGCGGGGAAATTCTCTGTCAAGAAGGGATATCCTTACCTCAATGCCATTCTGCGACTTGCCAACGAAGGCAAGGCCGAAAAAGACAACCATTATGTTGCTTGGGCGCGCGAGCGGGCAGCGCGACTGCTTGCCAATTCTGGTGACTATCAAGAATCGCTCGAAGCACGTCAGTTGCTCAATCCGACAGGTGATCTAAGTAATCTCTCTCAGAAAGATAAGGCTCTTCTGGCCGAGATTTTGGCGTCGCGAGGCGAGCCAGAGGCTCAGCTCAAGGCAATAGAACTCCTCACCGAGATGGAGCGCCAGGGCACGATAGGTCAAGATGGCATCGTGGCTCTCGCACGGTTACTGGGGAAAGCAGGAGACTGGGAGCGGGGTCGCCAGCTGATGCTCGATACACTCGCCGATTATGGCGACAACGAGCAAGTTTCTGCCACATTTGTCGATCTCTTGATTGATAACGACGAGTTCACGTTGGCAGATAATCGACTCGACAAGCTCAAGGAAGTCAATCCGAAGAATCAAAACATTATGCCGCTAAGCATCAAGTTGGCTGCCAAGAGCGGGGAACAAGCGAAACTGCAGCGACTCCTCCAGGGCATGCTACCCAGACTTACGGGTGCACTTGATGAACAAGAACTCAACAACATCCTAGCAGTTGCCCGCATGGCAGCTGAGAACGACCAGATCGAGATCGCTGCTAAACTTTACCCATTGTATGCTCAGCGAGTAGGAACAGCGGGTGCCGCATTGGAACTCGCTCAGTTCCTTGCGATGCACGGAGACCCCGGGCAAGCTATGGATATGCTAAAACAGCTCTTTCCTTCGAATATGAATCAGACAGTGCAAATTGCGATTGCGATGCTGCGACAGCGCCGTGATGAGCTCGGCGATCAATTCGATGCCGATGTCGACAGCATGTTGGCTTCTGCTTTGCGCGATGATCCAGATTCCGCCCAGCGGCTCATACTCCAAGCCGAAGCGCTCGAAGTTCAAGGAAAGTATGATGAAAGTATCGCGGCCTATGAGAAAACGCTGAAGCGGGACGACCTTCCCACTTTGTTGAGGGCTGCAGCAAGGAACAACTTGGGGTTTATTCTCGGACTAACCAACCAACGTGTGGATGAAGCACAATCTCTGATCGATCAAGCATTGGAAGTCTACGGGCCCTCAGAAGATATCCTCGATACCCGAGCTGTCGTACGAATAGCCGGCAAAAATTACGATGGTGCCGTCGAGGATATGGAACTCGCCACAGCACTAAGCAGTGACCCGATCAAGTATTACCACAAGGCCCTAGCGAATTTGCTCGCAGGAAATGATCAGGTTGCACAGAAGGCATGGGATCAAGCGCTGGAACTGGGCATCACGAAGGAACAATTACCTATTTTGGAGCAAGCAGAATTCGACCGAATCAAGGGTGAAATCGAGGGCTTGCAGACCCAGAATGCGAACCTCTAATTGTTAGGATGGTTACGATTGTCCGGTCGCTGGATTCTCTCTTATTCCGTGCACAATACTCGATAGATTCTTGTTCTCTTCAATAATCGTGCCTAATATGGTGAAATGTACCATACCGCTCTTGAAGCGCAGGAAGTGACTGCAAGTTGTATGCTTTCAATAGCATCCCTAGCTTGCCTGGAGTTGGTGACTATTTAATCCAAAAGCTCATTGACTAAACTTCTTGGGAGAGACACCAAATGAATCTGCAATTTCGCTTTCCAGTCCTTGCAAGCAAATGTCTGTTGACTATTGCCTGTTTCAGTTTCGTAGGTTTCCTCTCGGGGAATGTCGACTCGCTCTTCGCCCAGGGAGCCTCTGAACTAACTGCCGTCTACGGCCGTGGCGTCCATGCCTTTTTTGGTTGTGATGTGACCCGCGCCGAACAACTGTTTTCTGAAGTGATCATGGCGGGGACACGGGATCCCCGGGTGTATTATTTCCGAGGCTTGGCCTACCTCCATCAGGGAAGAGAATACGAAGCTGAGTCTGACTTTCGCATGGGTGCGGCGTTAGAGGCGCGTGACCCGGGTCAACGGTATGCTATTGGAACAGCGCTGCAACGCATCCAAGGTCCCAATCGACAAACCTTAGAGAGGTTTCGCCGAGAAGGTCGTTTGGAAAAGTACCAGGAGCGACGTGGACAAAATCAACTACGCTACGAACATCTTCGCAATCGCGAGTCGGACGTCTTGCACCAAGATGACCCGGTTCTCATGGAAGACCTTGTTCAGCCATCCATCAAGCGACCTGCAAAGCCCAGCACCCAGCCCAGTAAAGTAACACCCGCGCCTAGGACCCCCGCCCCCCCTACACCTGAACCCAAATCTGTTCCAGCGCCCTCGGCACCCGCCGTGACACCCGAAGAAGACCCTTTCGGTAGTGCCGCCCCTAAATCGGCGGTAATCGATGAGGAAGATCCGTTTGGTGCTCCCGTAAAGTCTGAACCAAAACCTGCCCCCGCCGCCGAACCTGAGAGCGACGATCTCTTTAGCCCAGTTGATGAACCAGCTGACAGCGAAGCTCCTGCACCCGAACCGGCCGCACCAGCCGAAGACGATCTGTTCAGTGATCCTGCTCCAGCCACTACAGAACCAGCCCCAGCGACAGAGGACCCCGCACCAGCGGAGGATTTATTTGGCAGCGAACCCGAGGCAGAAGCTGCTCCTGCCGAGCCGGCCGATGAGGATCCTTTTGGTTCCGCGGTAGATCCTTCACCGAGCCCGGAAGCTA
The DNA here is from genome assembly GCF_008065115.1 of Bythopirellula goksoeyrii. Taxonomy (NCBI): domain Bacteria; kingdom Pseudomonadati; phylum Planctomycetota; class Planctomycetia; order Pirellulales; family Lacipirellulaceae; genus Bythopirellula; species Bythopirellula goksoeyrii. The sequence goes on from NZ_CP042913.1 coordinate 6,236,323, forward strand.
CTGAATCTGCTGCTGATCCTGCCGGAGATGACCCCTTTGGAGCCTCTGAGAGTGCCGAAGAAGAAATGTCAGATGACCCCTTTGGGGCCACAGGCGATTCAGCCACTGACACACCTTTTGGCGAGCCCACACCAGATGAGGCAACTCTCGATGAAGAGGTTGCTCATGATGAAGATGCAGAAGCAGCTGCTGATATGGAAGCTGCAGAAGAAGCTGGCGATGTGGGAGCCTTTGTCGAAGATCCTGTCGTCGGTGATGACCCCTTTGGCGAAGCAGAGGAAGGTGACACAGCTACAGAGCAGCCGCCCGAGGATGCACCTCCAGCCGATGACTCGCAGCCAAGCGAAGACACTTCGTCTGAAGATACTGCCGATGAGGGTGCCGAAGGAGAAGGTGAAATGACTGACGAGTCTCCTGCAGAGGACAGCACTGAGGACGAGGATCCCTTCGGCGGATTCTAAACAAGGCCCTACAGGAGTACCGGCTAATTTCCGGTCGCCGATCTTGAATTCTTTACTCCCCCATTCTAGGACGGCGATGCGAGATTCGTCTACTTATCCCTGTGTTGCGCAAGGGGTTATTCTGCTTTTGATCGTGTCCATCTTTGTGGGATGCAAAGAGGAAATGCCAAGGCCGCCTGCTGAGCGCTTTTCAAATCCAGCCGAGGCAGATTTCGATTGGGCCATGGATCGCCTGAACCACGCGATTGAGATGTTTCATCCCCCCAGCAGTTTGGGAATTCGTGTGACTCGGGATATGGACTACGAACTGTTCCCCCCCAACGCAGAACACAGCAACTACACGGCGCGTGTCACCGTCACAACAAAAACTATCTATGTTCACGGCAAGCCCGTTTCTCCCAGTAAGAACCGCAGAGAAGCGCAAGAAAAGGCAAAGAAACAAAAAGCTGAAGAACAGGCCGAACGTGACCCCTTTGCCTTGCCGGGTGAAGAACCGATTACAGGCACTACGACGATTGACGACGAGATTGCTCAGATAGACCAAGATCCGGCAACGACTATTGACCCCAGCATTCCGCCTCAAGAGATTGAACTCAAAGAAGAGTTCGATCTGGAATACAAGGATGGTACGTGGAAACAATTGAATCGCGCCGAAGAAGAGCATATTCAACTATGGTTCGACTACGCCCTGCAGCAGGGAGAATACAAACCTGAGAGCTTAGAGAAGTAGCAAAGAATCGCCCTTTTTTCTCTTACTCGGTGCCATTCTTTTTCCAGCGTTCTAGATTCCCCTCCCGGAAGGCCTCAGCCATCGCCATGGGCACTTCCGCCTGAGCAAGAACGACAGCGGCCCGGTTCTCGGCCACTCGCGCTTTCATTTCCTGCTCGCGAGCAATGGCATCTGCACGACGCTGTTCGGCCAAGGCTTGGGCCTTGCGAGTATCGGCTTCTGCTTGATCGGCTTGCAGGCGAGCACCAATGTTTTCCCCCACATCGATGTCAGCGATGTCGATCGACACAATTTCAAATGCTGTGTGGGCATCAAGTCCCCGTTTGAGAACCGCCTTCGAAATCCTGTCAGGATTTTCCATCACTTCCAGGTGATCTGTTGCAGAACCGATAGAAGTAATAATTCCTTCACCCACTCGGGCGATGATTGTCTCTTCCGTTGCACCGCCAATAAGCTGAGAGAGATTTGTTCTTACGGTAACCAAAGCACGAATCCTCAGCTCGACGCCATTCTTAGCCACGGCGCTCAAGGTTTGCTTCGGAGATTTTTCTGGGTCGGGACAATCAATCACCTTGGGGTGGACACTGGTTCGCACGGCGTCGAGGACGTCTCGTCCTGCCAAATCAATGGCTGCTGCACGATCGAAATCAAGATCAATGTCGGCCCTCTGTGCCGCGATGATTGCACTAATCACGCGTGGCACATCGCCCCCTGCAAGGTAATGAGCTTCCAGCCGACGCGTAGTGATGCCCGTGGTCGGGTCAGTACCTACGCCAGCTTGCATTGCCATGATTTTGCCATCAACAATCACGCGGGTGTTGACCTGCCGCAGACCCATGCCGATGAGACTCCAGAGACTCACTTTGGCATTAGACATGTAGGCTTGGAGCCAGATCTTGAAATACTTGATCGTGGCAAAGACAAAAACAATGCCGATGAGTGCCAGGACGGCAATGCCGGCCGTGATAAGCATTTGTTGAGGATTCATTTGGATCGCTTCGCTAGGGAAGGAGTGAACAGAAAACAAAACCATGCTCATGATAGCGTATTGCCGTGCTAAAAAGAAGCGTTTTTTGCAACATCCCTGGCAGTAAGAAGCCAAACAGGTTGCCTGACACCAATCCTGCGGGAATAATGGGCCAGTTCCCCCATGCTTCTATAAGGAGTCCCCCTGCTATGAAAAAAACCATTCTTCACACGGTGACCCTCCTGGGTCTGGTCTTTGCCAATCTGCCACTGACCTATTCTGCCGACAGCTTCAAAATGGATCCTGCACATACTTCGCTCATCTTCGGAGTGAGCCATCTAGGGTTCAGTTACACCTATGGCCGATTCAATGAGGTAGTTGGCACTTATACGCTCGATAAGGAAAATCCTGCTGCAAGCCAGTTCCAGCTCTCGATCAATGCAGATAGCATCGACACCGGCAATGCCAAGCGAGATGAGCATCTTCGTGGGCCCGATTTCTTTAATGTGAAACAATTTCCTGCCATCACTTTTCAAAGCACAAAGGTAGAAACAACAGAGAATGAAGCTGGAGAAACCGTCTACGAAGTCACCGGCGATATGACCATGCATGGTGTTACGCGCTCGATTCCTCTGTCGCTGCGTCTGCTGAAGGAAGGCCCCGGAATGGATGGCAAAACAGTCACAGGTTTCTTGTGTGAAAAGCACATCATGCGCACTGAGTTCGGCATGACGAACATGATTCCAGGAATTGGAGATGAAGTGGCAGTGACGATCAGCTTCGAAGGAGTGAAGCAATAATCTTGAAACAGCCAAGTTCCCGGCATGGATTGCTATGATCACTCTCAGCGACTTCCTGCTCGGAGGGCTACTGCCAGGAGTGTTGGCGCTAGCCACCCTGTCGGGTGTATGGAAGTTCACACACAATGCTGCCAGCAGTTGGCGCACTGCAGTCGTGCTCAGCTTCCTCCTTGGGATGTGGGCACTCGATGCGCGAGGAATTGGCGTACTCTCCGCGATTTCTAAGTCGCTGCGGATTCAGGAATCCAAGGATTTTCTTACGCTGCTGGTTATTTTGGGAGTCTTCCCCGATGCCGTGGCAGTCTATGGCAAGCAAGCTCGGATCATCGCATGGATCCTGCGAATTGCACTCTGCGTGTTTCTTCCCTGGCGCCTCCTCGCAGGAAGCGTCTATCTCCCGAAGCCAACCGCAGTTCCCAACCCCTTCAACACAGCAGCCTGGTCCACGGTTGAAGCCCTGTGGTGGTTGGGTGGCATCGCGGCTGTGCTGGTCAGTATATGGGGGCTATTCATTGCGGCGCGGGATCACGCCCCTCGGTTGCGTGCGACACTAACAGCATTGGTCGCCTTTGCCGCAGCGGTGACACTGGCTCTTTCTGGTTCGCTCACTTACGGCCAACTCATGGGGATCCTCACGGCGACCCTCACGGGATGCGCCATTGCTTCGAGTTTCTGGAATCTCGAGCGAGGCCCCGACGCCGCTGCGGGGCCGATTCTTATGGCCTTCGGCGGAGCCTTGGTGCTAGCGCACTTCTTCGCAGAGTTGAAGCTGATGTACGCGGGACTATTGCTAATCGCATTCGCAGTAGCAGGGGGATGGTTCTTTGCAGGCAAGAAGTGGAGCACGCCCTTGCGTTGTGCAGTGTGTGCGATTTTGGCAGGTTTGGTAGTAGCGCTCTCAGGAATGGATTTCATCGCCGCACAGGGTTGAAAACCATGAGCTAAGACTCGATCCACCCGCCCCCCAGTGTGCGCTCGCCATCGTAGCAAACCACTGCCTGCCCCGGCGCGACGCCGCATTGAGGTTCGACGAACTTCACCGCCAGCCGCCGCCCTGGCAATAGTTGCACATCGGCCCAGACGGGTGCCGTGTTATACCGAATCTGAACCTGGCATCGTCGCGGAATATCTTCGGCTTCGACCAGCCAGTTGGTTCCCGCCGCGTCAAACGATTCTCGGGCCAATTCCTCGCGATCTCCCAAAACTACTCGCCGAGTCTCTGGCTCGATCCGCACCACAAACTTCGGCTCGCCGAACGCGACGCCCAGTCCCTTGCGCTGTCCGACGGTGAACCCTTCAATGCCGGGGTGCGTGCCGATCACTTCACCCGTGGTCGTGACAAACTCACCAGAAGTATCCACCGCCTCACGGCGATCACGCACAAATTGGTCATACCGACCTTGCGTGACGAAGCAGATCTCCTGACTGTCCTTCTTCTCTGCAACGTTGAACCCCAATTCAGCCGCGATCCGACGGATCGCAGGTTTTTCAAACTCACCAACCGGCAGCAGCATCCGCTTGAGATATTCCCGCTCGATGCCAAACAACACATACGATTGATCCTTGCCACTGTCCACCCCACGCAACAGCGCCGGCAAACCGGAAAGTGTTGGCTCGAGTCGAGCGTAGTGCCCTGTCGCTACGAACTCAGCCCCGACACTGTCGGCATAGTCGAACAGCTTGCCGAACTTTATCCAGTTGTTGCACTGCACACACGGATTGGGAGTGCGGCCAGTCGTGTACTCGTCGACAAAGTAGTCGATGATCCGGCTGAACTCCGCTTCGAGATTCAGTGCGTAGAACGGGATGTTCAATCGATCGGCCACGCGACGGGCATCCTCGGCGTCGGCGGCAGTGCAACAACCCTGCTTATGATCAAGCCGATTAATAATTGGCAGTCCCGAGCGAGCCGGGGCGTCTCCGCCCCCAGTCGAACATGCCACTGGCGACTGTTGCCCATGGCGCATGAAGACCCCGATCACCTCGTGTCCCTCTGCGGTGAGCAGATGGGCCGCGACGCTGGAATCCACTCCGCCAGACATTGCCAGTACGACTCGTGCCATAGAGTTCCAGTTTACGGGAGACGCAAACCATGGGCTACCACCAGAAAGAAATGACTAATGACCAATTGGAACAGCAACTTCCGCCATCATTGGAAATTGGTTATTGGTCATTGGCCATTTCCCCACCTAGCAGCCCCCCTTTCCGACGCGTATAATGCCACGCTTCCCCTTTCGCAATTCCCCCCTTTCACTGGAGTCCCCACCGATGGCACTGGAAAAAGAATGGCATGATCGCGCCGAAGCGATCCGCACGGCGATTCTCCAGTTGCGGGACTCTCTTTGACTGTGCTACCAAAGAAGCCCGCATCGAGGCCATCGACGCCGAGATGGCGGCCCCCGGTTTTTGGGACTCTCAGGAAGCGGCCCAGCAGACCGTCTCCGAACGCAAGTCGCTCGACGCGATTGTAAAGCCACTCTCCGAAGCGCTCACCTCAAGTGACGACCTCACGGCCATGTTGGAAATGGCCGAGGAAGACGAATCCTTCGCTGCCGAAGTTCCCGCCGAAGTCGAGCGACTCGAAGCGGTCATTGAGACACTCAAACTCCAGGCACTGCTCAACGGCACCCACGACGCCGCCGGGGCGATCCTCACGATCAACGCCCGCGATGGCGGCACCGATGCCAACGACTGGGCGGAGATGCTCCTGCGGATGTACATGCAGTGGGCCCAGAAAAACGGCTACAGCATCGAACTCGTCGACCGCCAGGACAACGAGGAAGCCGGCATCAACAACGCCACGATCACCATCCGCGGACCGATGGCCTATGGCTACCTCCGCGGCGAAACCGGCATGCACCGCCTGGTCCGAATCAGCCCGTTCAATAGCGAAGGGAAGCGCCAAACCAGCTTCGCCGCCGTGGATGTTTCGCCGGAGATCTCTGATTCGGTGGACATTGAGATCGACGAAGACGACGTCCGCGAGGACACCTTCCGAGCCAGTGGTGCTGGCGGGCAACATGTGAACAAGACTTCCAGCGCGATCCGCTTGACGCACATCCCCACCAACATCGTGGTTCAATGCCAGAACGAACGCAGCCAGCACAAGAATCGCGCAACCGCCTGGAAGATGCTGCGAGCCCGCATGGCCCGCGTTGAGGAAGAAAAACGCGAGGCCGAGGATGCAATCAAATACCAACAGCAGGCCAAAAGCGGTTTCGGCTCCCAGATTCGCAACTACTTCTTGCACCCCGACCAACGGGTGAAAGATGCTCGCACGAAATTCCAAATGGGTAACTTTCACACGGTGCTCGATGGCGATATCCAGGGTTTTCTGGACTCGGTACTTCGCTGGCGTGCGGGCCATCCGGTGGAAGAGGGAGACGACGATTAGTGGCCAGCACCCCGCCGATGGTTGCACTCGACTCGCTCGATGAGCAGCGCCAAGGCTTGCGTATCGAGTTTCGCTGGCGAAACGACCGCTACATCCATACGGTCTACCGCGTCGCCGACGACACGGCGGTCCCCTACTACTCCTCGCTCGAAGGCACGGAAGATGAACTCTTCCCAGCAAGCCCTTGCTTGTTCGACCTCCATCAACAAGATCAAGTTCTCTTCCTAACCGGTGCGACGTCCGCCTGCCATTGGTCGCTGAGCATCCAAGCCGCCCTCGACGGCAGCTTGGTGTTCGAAGTCGCCTGTCGCTTCAAAGCGGAGCCATCTTGGCTGGGAAGCACTTATGAAACGCTCCACCCCGGGCCAAAGGAAATGCTCAGCTCCGACTCCAATCTCCGCAGTTGCGAATCAACGCAGCAAATCCGCATCTCGCCTACCGCCGAACTCCCACGGGAGTTTCCGACGACTCTCCAATGGAACTATAGGGTGAATCCTTAATTCCTCCGCTTAGCCGGAGGCACACTTGCCTCCGGGAGTTCCCGGACCAAGGTGTTGGTACGGCTAGGCGGCAAATTCATACGTCAGTTGCTCTCCGGTGGCAGTTCGTCCGCGTTCCACTTCTTTCCTGATTTGTGGTCAACAAAGGATGGCATTTTCTCTTGGGTCCCTTTGACCTGTTCGTAGTCGCGAACCCAGATGTTGCGAAACTTCACTGGGTGATTGTGTTCCTGAAGCATGATCGGCAACTGCGCTTCGTGGGGCTTGTAAGTCGCAGGTTCGTCCCAATACGTGCCCCCGGCTAGTTCAAAATGATTGTGAATCAACACGCCATTTTGCAGCACCGTGATGTACGCGGGAGATTCCAAGGCACCTTCCTCGGTGAACACAGGTGCGGTCCAGATGATGTCATACACATTCCACTCACCGGGAGGACGCATCGCATTGACCATCGGCGGAGATTGTTTATAGATCGCGCCGGCCTGCCCATCGCGATAGGTTTCACTCTCGTAGGAATCGAGAACTTGCAGTTCATATTTTCCCATCAGATACACGCCACTGTTGCCACGATCCTGCCCTTGCCCTTTGGCAGGAGTGGGAGCGGACCACTCGACATGCAATTGACAATCGCCAAATTTCTCCTTGGTTCGAATCGGACCACTACCAACGATTGCTACACCATCCTCCACCCGCCAACTGTCGACGGCTCCCTCCCACGCCGAGAGATCCTTGCCATCGAACAATACGGTCGCGTCCGAGGGGGGATCCGCATCGGTTGCCCCTGGCGTCACCACAGGGGGCTTGGGCCAGTCGATACCCGGGAGATACTCAACACTCTGAGCTGAGAGAGGCAGAACAGCCGTACCGACTGCCCAAACCATCAGAGCTGGGCCAAGTAGACAGTAATTCATCGAAGATTCTCCAAGTTGAGAGGGAATAGCGAAATCTCGATAATTATTGAATAACGAGAGCCCGACCGCAAGGAATACTTGTCAGAGGACCTGTTTTGAGCGACAATTTGCAGTTCAATTTTTCTTTCCTCCAAGGGTATCAGGCAAATGGTCTTTCCGAACATTGAGAAGATCAAACAGGAATACACAGACAAGTACGTGGTCGTCGATGCCCGGGAACCGGAGCTCTCCCGTTTCGCAGACGTTGTGGGCCAGGTCAAAACCGTCAACATGAGCGGCCGTGCCCTGGTTGAGTTCTTGGATTACCACTTGAACATTGGCTGGTTCGACATTGACCTGGACTATCTCAAGATCGTCGACAAACCAATTCCCCAAGAGAAAAAGCCCGAGCCGAAAAAAGCCCCCGCTGCGAAACCAGCAGCAGCCAAGAAGCCGGCGGAGAAGCCGCCAGGCAAACCCTCCACTGCCGACATCTTGGCAAAATTAAAGGGCGGTGGAGCAGCGAAACCCGCCGCTGGCGAGGCCACTCAGACAGCCGCGAAACCAAAACCCAAAGCGGAATCCAAACCCACCGGCGCAGCCGACCGTAGCAAAATGTCGGTCGCCGACATGCTCGCCGCCGCCCGCGGCGGAGCCGCCCCCAAAGCGGAAGCTGCTCCAGCTGAAGCCGAACCTGAACCAGCGCCCGTGGAAGAGGCACCGCCGGCGAAATCTGAATCCGCTCCCAAAGCCGAAGGCGGCATCGTCAAGATCGACAAGTCGGGCATGAGCATCGAAGAGATGGTCGCGTACTGCCGCGAGCATGACGCGGCGTAAGACCTATAAGACCGGCGATGCGTTGCATCGCGGCTATTCTTTTTCTGCTTGCTTTAAACTGCGCAGCTGCTATATTCACTGATAGTGTACATATAAACACTTATTATTAGCCGCGATGCAACGCATCGCTGGGGGAACCCTCATGCCCTGCTATCTCTTCACCTATCATGGCCACGGTACTTGGATGCCCGACAACCCACGCGGTTACGTTCGCCGCAAGGAAGGCATTCTGGCTCCAGACACGCACATGGCAACCTGTTACCGCGACAACATGTGCTCCGCTGCCATATGCTTCGATCACGAGATTCAACAGATTCTGATCAACGCAGCCCTTGAAGCCTTTGAACATCAACCAGTTCGAGGGCATGCTGTCGCAACCGAATCAACTCATTTGCATATCCTCGTAAGCTGGCAAACCAATCGCACCTGGAAGATTGTGTGCCGTCAGTTACGCGGCAGCCTATCAAGGAAGCTCAATCAAGAATTCGAGCGTAGCGAGTGGTTTTCCAAGCAGCCCAGCCGCAAACGCGTGGCTGATCGTCAGCACTTCGATCATCTCATGGATGTTTATCTACCACGGCACAGTGGCTTAAAGTGGCGTGAGGGGGGCGGAGTTTATCTCTAACGCGCCAGCGATGCGTTGCATCACGGCTACTTACATATAGCCGCGATGCAACGCATCGCCGGGGTCCTTCAATTCACCTCCAACATCCGCTCCAGTGCCACGAGTGACCAGCGCGCCGTCTCTTCATCAACATCGATGATGTTCACCGGGGTTCCCGCCAGCATGTTTTCCAGGCTCCAACAGAGGTGCGCCAGGTCAATGCGATACATCGTTGCACACATGCACACCACCGGCGACAGGAAATGAACCTCTTGCTCGGGGTGCTCCTGCTTGAGGCGGTTCACCAAGTGCAGCTCCGTGCCGATGGCCCACTTGGTGCCGGGGGGGGCTGCCTCGACGGTGCGGATGATCTTGCCGGTCGAGCCATACTCGTCGGCCAACTCAAACACCTCGCGTGGACATTCGGGATGCACCAGAATCTTGATCCCCGGGTGCTGCTTGCGAAACAGATCCACGTGCTCGGGGCGAAATACTTGATGCACGCTGCAGTGCCCCTTCCAGAGAATCACCTTGCTCTGCTCGAGAGCCTCGGCCGTGTTGCCACCAAGTTCTTCGGCGAACGGATCCCAGACGGGCATCTTGTCGAGAGTGATGCCCATCCCCATGGCCGTGTTTCGGCCCAGATGTTGATCGGGGAAAAACATTACGCGCGACCTGCGGGCAAACGCCCACTCAATCGCTGCCTGGGCATTGGACGACGTACAGACGATCCCACCGTGCCGGCCCACAAAGGCCTTCAGGCTCGCGGCCGAGTTGATGTACGTGACCGGCGTGATGTCTTCGGTGTCGAGCACTTCGCCTAGTTGATCCCAGGCGTCTTCGATCTGGTCAATCGCGGCCATGTCGGCCATCGAGCAACCGGCGGCCATGTCGGGCAGAATCACTTGAACGCGCTGGCCAGCGCGCTCCTCAAGCTTCTCGGGGCGATTGGCCAGGATGTCGGCCGTCTCAGCCATGAAATGCACGCCACAGAAAGCGATCACGCGGCAATCGCTGGAGTTAGCAGCCATCTGGCTCAGTTGATAGCTGTCACCCAGCAGATCAGCTTGAGCGACCACTTCGTCCTGCTGATAGTGGTGGCCGAGGATCAGCAGCTTCGACCCCATCTCGTCTCGCACCTTCTGGATGCGTGATTGCAGCTCTTCGTTCGAGAGCGACTTGTAAGGCTTCAATTCGAATTTCGGCGTGTCGAGCGTGGCAGTCATGGGATAATCCGAAGTGCTAGCGGTGGGGGAAGGCCTTTAGCTATTAGCAGTTAGCTATTGGCCGGAAAACTGCGATTCGTGCCTTTTTCTGGCTAACAGCTAATAGCTAACCGCTAATGGCTCATTATAGGCGATGGCAAACGAGTGAAACAGGCAATTCTGGTCGGGGTCGAGGACGACCCGGCTCGCTAGCGAGACAGTCTGGGCAAAGATTAACGGCCGTTTGGTCGATAAATACGGGGTAACTGCCTGCGCCGGTGATGCGCTCGCAGAGGGCCCCTGCACAGCTTGCTGCGATCCTTTTCCTATGAGTGATCCCAACTCAAAACCTGCTGACGAAGCTGCTCCTGAGGCGACTGGCGCTTCGTCGCCAGCGGCGCCGAGCTTTGCGGATCTTCCTAGCTACACGCGTAGCCTACTCAAGATCTCGGTGCCGGTGCGTGTGATATTAGCTAGCAAGAAAGAGAATCTGATGGACGTCGTGGAGATGGCTCCCGGCACGATCATCAAGTTCGAGAAACCGTGCGATGAAGTGCTGCAACTCTTTGTCGGCAATCAGCAGGTTGCCGAAGGGGAAGCAGTCAAAGTGGGCGACAAGTTCGGCTTCCGCACCACGACAATGATTCTCCCGCGGGAACACTTTTCGCAAGTGCGCAAAAAGAAAACCGGCTGACGCAAGCCGCTTCACCTTCGTAGCCCCCGCCGGCAGGCGCGGCTTACTCTCTTGCAGCGACTAACCATCGCCTTCCGGCGAAGGCTATTAAGGAGATTGTGTGCGCTAAATTCTCACGCCCTAATGAAAACGGGATGCCGTGAGGCACCCCATTAGTATTTTATGGAGTTCGGAGACGAATCAGAAGGCACCGTCAGATGGCTCGGGACTCGTTGCATCTCCAGTAAGACCCGACTTCTTATGATTCGAAGTCATCAATTGTGCAAAAACGAAAGGATCGATCTGATCGCTGATAAATGTCACTTGCGATCCAACGAAAGCACAATTCACACCACCTGGATGGAAGCTTGAAGCAATTCCAGGACGTGGTTCCGGAACAGCCCCTGATGCAGGTGCTTGCGCCATAGTCCCCACTTCAGTATTCATATCGGAAAATGTGACGTAATCTGGTATCTCCTTGCTCCCGTTGATCCTCAAAGTGTTATCTGTATTTACGTCAGCAGGTTGCACCCAGCAGAAACCAAAATGAAAGTTCCGATCTGGGGTTTGATTGTAGTCTCCACTCGCGCTTGAAGCGGGATTAGCATTAGGCGATGGATAGGAGTAATAAAGCGAAGACAAGCTCTCTGAGAACAACAATGTCTTACTCGTTCCATCACCCTTGCTCTGGATATAGGCCATCGACATTGAAACGAGCGGAGAACCAGCGGTATCTCGCGCATCTTCAGTAGTGCTGTTGCTCCAAGACGCCTGTGGTGCTTCAAAGTTCCGGGTATGATCCGTGAAGACCCCGTCCGCTGGGTTCTCCTGGGCAAAATCCCAGGCATAAAGATATCCCGAATTGCCTACGTATGAGAGGTTCGGTTCGTTCTGAATTGCAGGAGGGTTACTAGGGCAGACAAGCATCTCCAATTGCGGCAAGAAAGTTGGGACTACGCCCCCGCTATACCCCTCAAATAACTGATTCTGCTCAAGATATGGAAACAAAGTCACAAGCCAACTGGCACGAGCCATGTTCTCACTCTGATTGATCCCACCTGCTCCAGGAATCTTGATCCCCATAGCATTTATGTATCCAGGAAATGTTTGCAGTGAAGTATCCCGGGTCTGCATCGCTGTCGAGAGCTGCTTGATGTTGTTCTTGCATGTATTGCTACGCGCCGCTTCACGCGCCGATTGCACGGCGGGCAACAATAGCCCCACGAGCGTGCCGATGATGGCGATCACCACCAGGAGTTCGACCAATGTAAAACCAGAATGAAAACGGCGATTAATGGAATGCCTCATCTCTTAATTCTCCAAACCCAGTTAATGGGATTCGTGTGGAAGAGTTTTGCCCAGCTAGCCATCCATCGCGGTCAATGATCCCGCACCGTCGCAAGCAACGGCTACCGACGTGATGCTAAAAATGCTCTCTGTTCCCGCATCGGCCGACTAGCATCTAAATTGTCGCAAGATTCGGGCCACTTGTCCAGCATTCTTCGGGGTCAAAATAGCGAGAAGCACGCCTCAGAACCGGAAAAACCCGCGAAGTGGGGCAAACTTCGTGTGGTGATGCAAAATATGGAAATGTCCAATGACCCATAATAGGCACAAATCTCTTTCTCCTTGGACATTGCTCCTTGGTCATTCCCTCCCCAGGGGCCAGTTGAACCCCATTACTGCTCAATGGTATGTTGACGCTCTGAGCAACAACTGAGCGGACTGGTGTCACCCGCGCGAAGTGCGAATTCACTTCGCCGTGCTGTACCCGCGGTTTTTCCCCATTCAAGGGAGGCCGCTACCACTCGACAATGTTTTTTCCTGGTAAACTTTCCCCGTTCAATATTATTTTAGGAGAATTTTCATGTCGATGTTTATTGGTGAGGCTTTGTCCGGCGATGGTAACGAGATTGCCCATATCGATCTCATGATCGGCTCGAAGGATGGCCCCGTAGGTACGGCGTTTGCCAATGCCCTCGCGCGTCAGAGCGAAGGTCACAGCAACCTGCTGGCCGTGCTGACCCCCAACCTGGCCGTCAAGCCAGCCACCGTGATGATCACCAAGGTGACGATCAAGGGAATGCGTCAAGCCGTACAGATGTTTGGCCCTGCCCAAGCTGCGGTCGCAAAGGCAGTTGCCGACAGCGTTGCCGATGGCGTGATCAAGAAGGGGGATGCCGAAGATCTCGTTTGTGTCTGCGGCGTGTTCATTCACCCGGAAGCGGCCGACGACAAGAAGATCTACGAGTACAACTACGACGCCACCAAGATGGCCGTCAAGAATGCGATGGAAAACAAGCCGAGCGTGGACGAAATGCTGGCCGGCAAAGACGACGCTGCCCATCCGTTCCGCGGGTTTTAGAGAAGCATAGTGATAAAAAAGGGGACATGCTACTTTTTCAGAGAATTAGCTTGTCCCCTTAGGAAGCCTTCGCCGAAAAAGTAGCATGTCCCCTTTTTGGATGTTCGTATGGCACTAGCAAAAATCCTGCTTTGTCTGGACACCGACCCCCAGCCCAGCGTGTTCGACAGTGTCGTCGCGCTGGATGCCGGGGCGGATCGGTTGCTGCGCCATGGAGGCGTAACGCCTGCCGATGTGAAGAACCTTATCCACGGGCTCATGTTCACCCGCCCCAGCGATCAGCTCCACCACGCGGCAGCGGTGATCGGTGGTTCCGACGTGGTCGCCGGCGAGCAACTCCTGCAAGCCGCCAAGCATGCCTTCTTCGGCAAGGTGCGGGTGTCGGTAATGCTCGACAGCAACGGCTCCAACACGACCGCCGCTGCCGCTGTGGTTTGTGCCGGTCGCCATTTGCCCTTAGGCCCCGAGATCAACGCTCTTGTATTGGGAGGCACCGGTTCCGTGGGGCAAAGGGTTGTGAGAATGCTAGCCCGCGAAGGGGTGGACGTCCGCGTGGCTTCGCGGCGCAAGACCCACGCCGAGGCTGTCTGCCATCGGATCACCGCCGCGGTGCCCGGAGCCCGGGTTGCCCCCCGCAGCACGACCGATAGCGAGATGTCCGACCTCTTGGACGGCGTGCATTTGTTGATCTCCTCAGGGGCAGCGGGAATCAACATGCTCGACACGCCTGACTTTCAAGCTGCCAAGACACTGCAGATGGCCATCGATCTCAATGCCGTTCCTCCTTCGGGAATCACGGGCATCGCTCCGACCGACAAAGCAGTCGATCACGATGGCCGCATCTGCTACGGTGCCCTGGCAGTTGGCGGTTTGAAAATGAAAATCCACCGAGCAGCGATTCGCCAACTCTTTGAGTCGAATACGCGTATTCTCGACGCCGACGAGATCTACAACCTCGGCAAATTGCTGGCCGACGCCAAGTAGGGTAGCAATCACGTGGCCAAACACCCCCAGCGCCGCCGGCCTCCTAAAGACAAGCTTTCACTGGTGCGATCGCAGAGTGGCAATGCCTGGATTTTTTCTCACCCGGCTGAAGTTCGGGAATGTGCAGAGGACCTGGAGGAAGTCCGCGAGATCATCGAGGCGGGGGAAACTGACGTCGCCGTGGACGAACTTCGCTGGTTGCTGGGCATGTGCAGCGAGATGCTCGCCGCCCATTTCTTGCTCGGCAAATTGGCCGTCGAAGTGAACAACGATGTTGACCTGGGCCGCGGCCATTTCGGCGCCGGCTATCAATTGGGTCTGCAAGCCTGGCGCCGCTCGGGCAAGCCAACCCCCGTCGCCGCCTTGCACCCCGCCAACCGCATCTTCTACGATTGCGGCCGCGGCCTGGCCTGGTGTTTACACAATCTGCAAAAGACCCCGCTGGCAGTAGAAGTCGTCCAGCACATGCTCGAAATGGACCCCAGCGACCCCCTAAGCATCCGCCCCTGGATCGACGAGATGAGCACCGAAGGCGTGGATATAGTTGACATCAGTACACTATTTCCCTAATCTGTTAGCCGCGATGCGGAGCGCCAGCGCAGCAGAGCGCGTCCCCGGTGGTCACGGCAAAACGCGCTCTGCTGCGCTCCGCATCGCGGCTAACGAAACTTATCTGGGAGGGAATTGTCATGATCGCTCATCATGTTGTGTTTGGTGTTTACGGGTTCTGGCTACCCAACGATCCGCGTGGAAGTTGGTCCGATTTCGTTGGCTCCTGGGATTTGTTCCGCTACGGTGGCAAAGCTACGAAAACGACCGAGGCCTGTTCGGTTGCAGCCGTACCGCACGATCAAGAGCAACGGCTCGCTACGAAAAGGGTATTGAAGCGATCCCCCGTCCGCTTCAATGAACAACAGATTCTCGCCGTTGCCGAGGGCTTCGCTGAATACTCGACTCGTTCCGGATTAGTGATCTTGGCCTGTGCGATCTTACCGGACCATGCGCATCTGGTGTTCATAGAACATCGACTCGATGCCCATCGGTTGGTGGTCCAACTCAAGAGCGCCGCTACTCGACAGCTCACAAAATCGGGCTTGCATCCGTTTCAGCGCGAGACCACCCCGCCCAAATGCTTCGCCCGGGGCGAGTGGGATGTGTTTCTCGATACCGTAGAAGAGGTGGAGCGTGCGATCCAATACGTACAGCTCAATCCCGAGAAGGAGGGGCTACCCCGACAAAACTGGGATTTTGTAACTCCCTACGTTCGTTAGCCGCGATGCGGAGCCCTGGCGCAGCAGAGCGCGTTTTGCCTTGACCACCGAGGACGCGCTCTGCTGCGCTGCGCTCCGCATCGCGGCTAACAAGAATTGCGCAGCGCTAGGGTAATGGGATGTCGCTCAGTTCGAAGTCTACCGGCACTTCGGTGATGTCGGCGGGGGTGCGGTAGACCCAGGTGTAGCCTTTGAGATTCTCCACGGGGAGGTCGAAGAAATAGGCCAGGCTCAGGGAACCTTCTGATTGATTGGTGGTTTCGAAACCTGCGTGGTCAATTACCTCTCCCTCGGGGTTTTCCAGGAAAGTGAGATTCTGAAAAGCCCAACTTCGCTGTTTATCCAGTGCCTGCACGTTGCCTAGGACTTCCAGCCGCATGCGGACCTCCCAGAGCGATTGATTTCGTTTGACATCAACGAGCTCCACCTTCACTCCCCCCCAAATCTGTTTGACATCCTCGGCGTCCGTGAGATCGGTGAATCGAAACTCCGTCTTTCCGGCCGGAACCAAGGCAATGATCTGGCCCTTCATGGTATCAATCGCGCGAATTTGCCGGGGAGGAAGCTGGAGCGGTACGACCATTTCGGCGGAATGGGTGCCGGGCATTACTTCCGCTCCGAGCATCGGCCGGCGCTGGACTACATCGAGCGGTGTTTGATCATCGCCGAGGATGGAAAGGGTGTCCGTGGCCAATGAGAGAGATATCGGGTTCAACCGAGGCTCCCACGCGATTTCCATTTCGAGCTGCGCTGAACTTTCTCCGAGAGATCGCAGGGCCCGCCGCGCAGTAATAGTCGCCGCTTCGATCCGAAAGGGGCCCGCATAACAAGCGCGACCAAATCGTTGCGCAGATCCGGGAGTCCGATTGACCACTGCCAGGGCTTCTTCCCCCGATGCTGCGTACAATCCCAAATTGGCTGCATCGAGGAATTTATCTAAGACGGGCCAAAATTCGCGGTCACTGAGGCTGAAGTTCCAGAGCGATTGAGAGATGTCTTGATTGAATCGCTCGCGAAAATCGACGAGCTTGTTACCGGTTTGCTGTTGGATATCGGCAAACACTGCATCGAGATCCGTGCCTGCGGTGATGAGCGTGAGTTTGGTCGGTTCGCCGATGGGACGATATTCGTCGACCTCTTCTGAAGACTCGCCTGCGGAGAGAAATGTGGGGACCAACAAAGC
This sequence comes from Bythopirellula goksoeyrii, assembly GCF_008065115.1. Lineage (NCBI taxonomy): Bacteria > Pseudomonadati > Planctomycetota > Planctomycetia > Pirellulales > Lacipirellulaceae > Bythopirellula > Bythopirellula goksoeyrii. The sequence goes on from NZ_CP042913.1 coordinate 6,253,187, forward strand.
CACGATTGCAATGATCAATGTGAGCGGATTGGCGGATTCAATCTGATGAGATGGTTTTCGCATCGGGCAATCTTGCAGAGAGGGGCCAGTGAGTGGTGCAGCGTAGTTCTATTGTAACGAATAATCGGGCTGTCCCGCATCACCACAAAAAGGTGTGAGCTAGACTTTTTGCAGTCCTCTTTTCTCGCTCAGCAAAGGGTCTTCTTGCTATGAAATGCGTCTACCAATGTCTTGGGGCCGCCCTGTGCCTACTCGCCAGCGATTTAGCGCAACCGCTCGACGCTCAAGGGCCAGCTCCCTTCATGATGCTCACCCATGTGGGAAATCAAGAAATCGAGGGGCAACCGCTCACCTGGACCAAAGACGAGATGCTGATCATGGGCCGCGACGGAGGGTTGTACACCTTCCCGCCGAAGTACGCCGAGAATTCGAAAAAGACGGGCACCATGTTTCGCGGCTACTCGATCATGGAAATGCGGGCCAGGCTGCGAGAGGAGTTCGACTCCTCGTTTGACGTGAGCCATTCACAGCACTTTGTGGTGGCGCATCCCAAAGGGGTCTGGAGCGTGTGGGCAGACCGCATGGAATCGTTTTACCGCTCGTTTACCCATTACATGGCTGTGCGGGGTTTTGATCTTGCTGATCCCCAGGTACCCCTGGTAGCGGTCGTGTTTCGCAACAAGCAAGAATACTACGCCCATGCCGCCAAGGGGGGCACGGAACTCCAGCCTGGGACATTGGGGCACTACGACCTCTCATCGAATCGCATCTTCCTCTTCGATGCTGGGATGGAATCCGATCAAGACTGGACCGCCAGCATCGACACGATCATCCACGAGGCAACTCATCAAACGGCCTCCAACGTAGGCGTGCATCGCCGATTTGCCGAGCAGCCACGCTGGTTGGTCGAGGGACTGGCAATGATGTTTGAGGCACGCGGACTGTGGGATCCCCGAGCGACACACACCCAGCGGGACCGTATCAATTATGGCCGCCTCGACGACTTTCGCTATTTTCTGGACAGTCGCCCGGCCGACATGCTGCCGAAGCTGATTTCATCCGATACGCTGTTCCGCACGTCCGCGGTGTCGGCTTACTGCGAGGCCTGGGCGTTGTCGTTTTTCTTATGCGAAACGCGACCCAAAGAATACTGCGACTACCTACAACGAGTCGGAGCCCGTAAAGCGTTCAGTAAGTACTCAGCACGATCGCGCATGGCCGATTTCGCTCGTTACTTTGGCAGTGACTTCACGCAGTTGGACGCGGAGCTGAAGCGATTCGTGGCGGAGTTGAAATAGCCGCTAACCCCCGCCTTCCGGCGAAGGCTGCAACAGAAACGCGGTTTCAACGCTTCTCTAGCGGGACAAACTCACGTTCGGTGTGGCCTATGTAAATCTGTCGGGGACGGCAAATTCTCTTCGAGGGACTTTCGTGCATCTCCCGCCAATGGGCGAGCCAGCCTGGCAATCGCCCAATGGCAAACAGCACCGTGAACATCTGCACCGGAATGCCGATGGCGCGATAAATGACGCCCGAGTAGAAATCGACGTTGGGATAGAGCTTGCGCTCAATGAAGTATTCATCGTTGAGCGCCACCTCTTGCAACTGCTGGGCGATGTCGAAGATCGGATCGTCGATATTCCGCTTAGCGAGCAGCTTCTCGCATGAGGCGCGAATAATCGTTGCGCGAGGATCGAAGTTCTTGTAGACCCGATGCCCAAAACCCATGAGGCGGAAGCTACTCGACTTGTCTTTGGCCATGTCGACGTACTTCTTCACATTGCCGCCATCTTTGCGAATCTGCTCAAGCATGGCGACACAAGCCTCATTGGCTCCACCGTGCAAAGGTCCCCATAGGGCACTGATTCCGGCCGATATCGAGGCAAACATGTTCGCATTCGAAGAACCCACCATCCGCACCGTTGAGGTGCTGCAGTTCTGTTCGTGATCGGCGTGTACGATCAACAAGAGGTTCAAGGCTTCCACGAAATCAGGGTCGATTTCATACGGCTCGGTTGGAACCGAAAACATCATCTGTAAGAAATTCTCGCAGTAGGTCAGGTCGTTGCGAGGATAGACGAACGGCTGGCCAATGGATTTTTTGTAGGCAAACGCCGCAATGGTCGGCAGCTTGGCCAACAGGCGCAGAATAGATTCATCGACTTGCGCTTTGTCGTGGGGGTCGAGCGAATCCTGGTAGAACGTGGAAAGTGCGCCAACAACGCTGCTGAGAATCGCCATCGGATGAGCGTCGCGGGGAAAGCCATCGTAGAACAGCCGCATGTCTTCGTGCAGCATCGTATGCCGCCGCAACTTCTTGCGAAAATTCGTCAGCTGTTCTTCCGAGGGGAGCTCACCATAAATCAACAGATAGGCAACTTCAATGAAATCACAATCCTTGGCAAGTTGCTCGACTGGATACCCTCGGTAGCGCAGGATGCCCTTCTCACCATCAAGAAACGTGACGGCGCTCTTGGTAGAACCCGTATTCACGAAGCCTTCGTCGAGCGTAATCACGCCGGTCGAGGCGCGGAGTTGACTAATATCCACAGCGGACTCTTGCTCGGTACCTACCACCACGGGTAGATCCAAGCTGGACTCGCCGATAGTTAGTTTAGCGACCTCAGACATCGAGGATTCCTTTAACACTGCATCACTCACAGGCTGACTCCCAAAGACGCGAACGTAAGATTTCCGCCGCGGGGACACCGATCCAAGGCCTCGAAGGAGGACTTCCCAGACCAAGCCAACCGCAAGTGCGAGTTTACCGGTGAAAGTCCATTCAATCAATCGGTTGCCTACCAGACGGGCGTTTTCAGGGAACAAGAAGCGTCCCAAGAGATTTAGCGCCGCGCGGTTCCGCCCTTTAAGGAAGCGATTTCTGAGCCGCGGAATTCTCCGTCGAAGATTGTCCAAATCCGGCTCTTGTTCCGCAGTTTTTCCATCTCGACGCCCACAAGATCTTTTTTCGATTCGGCTTCGAGTGTTTCACGGATGTCGGCTTGAGCCTCAGTAAAAGGTGTGCGACCCGCCTCTTTTCGCTCCAGGACCCGCACAATGTGAAATCCTAGCTCACTTTCAATCACGTCACTCAATTGCCCCACTTCCAAGGAGAAAAGAGCCTCGTCGATTTCGGTACTACGGAGCGCCCCTTTAGTCGTCCAATCATGTGCCCCACCTTGGGACGCCGTAAACCCATGTGATTTTGCCTTGGCAATCTCTTCCATCACAGGCCCACGAACTTGGGGGTTCTGCATGACTTGCTGCCAAACTGCGTTGCCCATTTCCGTGATCGTCCGCCAGGCCACGGCACGATCATTGCCAACCTGATCGAAGCGAATCATCAACTCTTCCCAAGTTGCCTGAGAAGGAAAGTCGTACTCCGCTTCATGCGACTGATAGTAGGCGAGCATCTCTTCGTGCGTCACCGTCTTGGGCTTGGGTGCCATTTGCCGCAACCACTCTCCGGCTATGGTGCGCTCGTAGAATTGGCGACGCAGGTCCCCGAGCGAGGTGCCACGGTTGTGCAATACTTCTTCAAGCTCGCGTCGATCCGACACTTCGAGCATTTTGGATAAGCGGGGAATCTCCATCTCCTCGAACGGCTCGTTCAGGTTTTCTTCGATCTTGGGCATGTTTTCTGTCGGCACTTTGCGTCTGAAATCAGCGTACAACACTTTCGTGTCGATCAGCCCCATCACTTGCTGACGCAGGATGGCCCGTGCGGCTTCTTCCCTCTGATTCGGAGGAATCTGCTGCGCGTTGGCCTCAAGAATCAAATTCACAATCCACAACACATCACTGGCCAACACAATCTGACCATCGATCCGTGCAACAATCTGCCCCCCTTCGAGCGGCTTGGCAGATGCCAAATCAGCTTCGGTGCCGCTTCTGACGGTCGGCTGCGATTGAATCTGGGGGGGAGCAGTTACATTCGCAGGTGAATTGTTGGTTTGGCTCGGATCGTAGATACCCCGTACCGCGCTCGGAGAAGCATTGGGTACCGGCGGAGGACCAAACGTTGATTGCCCAACTGCACACTCCGCCACGGCACCCACTAGCGCACCGAAAAGAGCAAGTCGACAGAGGGGGCGATATCTCATGCAGAAATCCTACGCGGTGCAGTTAGTGGCTTCGCTCTTACAATGGGCAAATTAATAGCCGTCGCCGGGAGGCGATGGTTTCTCAGAACTCATACCCCCTCCATCAGGCCAAGGCTATCACCAAAAAGAGCACAATCCACCCGGAGAAGAGCGGCGGGATTCTAGTGGGTAGATTCGCTGCGCTGCAAGAGCGATTCGAGGGTTGCCATGATCTGCAAAGGATCATCAATCTGATCACCCAGGGGAAGATAGGCACTCTGGTCGTCGGCCCGGCGCAGCTCACCTCCACTACGGGCGACCAGGAGCTCCAGTTGACGCTGATCCCGGTAACCGAGCACCAGATAAGGGCTCTCGAGATGGATGGAATTCACCTGCCATTGGTGGGCCCAAATCCTGATCCGTGCTAGCTGGACTAGCTGCTCCACCGGAGCAGGCAATGCCCCAAAACGGTCGGCAAGCTCCGCCCGAAACTCCTCGACCTCCGCAAGTTGGGTCACACGGCTCAAGCGGCGATACAGATCGATTTTGGTCCGCATGTCCGGCACATACTGCCGAGGGAAAAACGCCGCGATCGGCAGATCGACAACCACGTCGACCGAATCACGCGGCGGAAGCTGCTTGAGCTGACGGACCGCCTTTTCCAACAGGGCACAATAGAGCTCGTAGCCCACGGTAGCGATGTGACCACTCTGCTGGGTCCCCAGCAGGTTGCCCGCTCCGCGAATCTCTAGATCGCGCATCGCCAGGGCGAAACCGGCGCCCATCTGGCTGAATTCTTCGATTGCCCGCAGGCGTCGGGCCGCCTCGGGCGAGAGGTGGCGATTCTCATCCACGAGCAAATAACAATATGCCCGATGCTTATAGCGACCCACACGACCCCGAAGCTGATGCAGGTCGGCCAGTCCATAGCGGTCGGCATCGTCGATAAAAATCGTGTTGGAATTGGGTATGTCCAGCCCGCTCTCGATGATCGTCGTGGCGAGCAGGATGTCGTATTTGCCACCTACAAAACCAAGCATCGCATCCTCAAGCTCATGCTCTGTCATCTGACCGTGACCGATACCGATCGTCGCCTCGGGGACGATGTCTTGCAGCTTTCTGGCGAGATTCTGGATGTCGTGAACTCGGTTGTGGACGAAGAAGACCTGCCCGCCACGATTCAGTTCCCGCAAGATTGCGTGGCGAATGAGCCCCTCGTCGAAGCGGGCAATCCGCGTCTCTACGGCTAGCCGATCCTTGGGAGCCGTTTCCAGATTCGAGATACTCCGTGCCCCCAACAGCGACATGTGCAGCGTGCGCGGAATGGGTGTGGCGGTCATCGTGAGCACATCGACGCTCGCCCGCAGGGCTTTGAGACGTTCCTTGACCGTCACGCCGAAACGTTGTTCTTCGTCGATGATCACCAGCCCCAGGTTTTGAAACTGCACGTCGGGAGATACCAATCGATGGGTACCGATCAACAAATCGATGCTCCCATTGGCAGCGCCGGCAAGAATTTCCCTCGCTTGTTTCGCAGTGCAGAAGCGCGAGAGGGATGCGATCTCAAACGGATATTCCGCCATCCGCTGTCGAAACGTGCGGCAATGCTGCTCGGCCAGCACAGTCGTCGGCACCAGCACAGCTACTTGGTAGCCAGCGTCGATCGCCTTGAAGGCGGCCCGCATTGCCATCTCGGTCTTGCCGAAGCCGACGTCTCCGCACAGCAGGCGATCCATCGGCTTGGCAATCTGCATGTCTCCCTTGATCGCGTCTATGGCAGTCAGTTGGTCGGGAGTTTCCTGGTAAGGGAATGCCGCGTCGAATTCCTTTTGCCAGACCGTGTCCGCCGGAAAGACAATCCCCGGGCGACCACTGCGGGCCGCTTCCAGCTCCAACATTTCGCTCGCGAAATCGGTAACCGCCTTCTCGGCGGCCTGTTTTTGCCGAATCCACGAACGACCTCCAATCGTGGCCAGCTTCGGTTTGGCCTGTCGGCCACCCACATACTTCTGCACCAATTCGATGCGGCTCGTGGGGACATAGATCCGCGTGCCGCCGTGGAACTCGACCTCCAGATGCTCCTCGGCACCTGACTCTTTTTCCAGCAGTTTGAGCCCCCGATAGCGGCCAATGCCGTGCGAAAGATGCACGACCAGATCCCCTTCGCGGAGTTGCAGGAAGCTGTCGATTGCCCGTCCAGTTTGACGCTGAACAGGCCGTGCGATTTCTTCGCGGTGAAATAGCTCGCTCGCACTAATGAGCACCACTTGGTCGGCAACAAAGCGAAATCCCTGGGCCAAGTGACCGTGGACAAACCGTAATTTCCCTTCGCGCATCAGTCGTGTTTCGGAAAACAACTCAGTAAGTCGTTCGACCTCAGCATCGGTTTCGGTCACCACGATCACACGATGCTCGGCGGCGACGGCATCAAGTTCTTCACGTACCCGATGCACGTCTCCGCTGAAACGTTCGATGGATTCGAACTGCAAGTGGGCGGTCGTCTCATAGGAACCGGCGGGAACCCCCGAGGCCGTGACGGAGGGAAACTTGTTGATCTCGCTGAGGGAGAGCGAGACCGAGAAAAAGTCTTCCGGTCGCTCGAGCCGTTCATGATAGAAACGGCCTTCCTCCTGCAGTTCGCTCGGTTCGACTAACAAGAACCAACTCTTGGAGGGTAGATACGCCGTGAAATGAGTGCGATTGGCGTTGGTCGGCTGCAGGACCGTCACATCGACCGAGTCGAGTGATTTGAGACTGCGCTGTGTTTCTACATCAAACGTGCGAAGCGATTCCACCTCATCGCCAAACAGTTCCAGGCGGATCGGATGCTCTGCGTCCGGAGGAAACAGATCGAGAATCCCCCCCCGCAGCGAGAACTCCCCCGGCATTTCCACGGCCGTCGTACTTGAACACCCTTCGGCCGCTAGCCAGTGGGTGAGCTCTGCCATGTCGAGAGTGTCCCCCACGGCGATTCGTCGGGTCGCACTGGCAATCGATGCGGCACTCGGCACCGGCTGCATAAGACTCTGGATGGCTGTGACGACAATTTGGGGCTGGGACCGGGAAGACCGGCGATCCGTTGGATCGCGGTTGTTGTCTTTTGGCGAAATGAGTGACTTCAGTACCCGTAGTCGCTGTCCGTAAATGTCGTCGTTGAGCACCCGCTCGCCGGCATCGGTCTCCCATGCCGGTAGCTGATCGACCCGTGCAGAGGTAAACAGGCCGAGATCGTCACAGAAGCAGTCGAGGTCACGCGTGTGCGGCAGAACTACGACCAGCTGTTGCGGAGCATGCCGCTCAATCGCCGCGGCCACGAGCGCGCACGACGACCCCCAGACTCCGCCAAGCGTACCGCTATGCCCCGCGGACAGGCTTTCAAGGACTTCGGCGAAACCTCGATGTTGCTCAAGTTGGTCGGCCAGTGGATGCAGCTCAGCCGCCACCCCAGCCTCGACGACAGTTTCCATCGTAATGTGGGGGAAATTGTATCCGGCGGCGGAAGAGGCAGGAAGGGGGAACTCTGAATAGCACGCACGGGAGATAGTGGGCTACTCCACCCGAATCAGCATGACGCGCTCACGAGGAATCCAGATTCTCTCAGTCGCCTTTTCACCTTCCGACTGGGGTGCGAGCACAATCCAGCGTTCGCTTTGGTCGATGATCGTTCCTAGGACAAAGTTCTCAACCCCGTTCACCGTGCCGAAAGCCGGCGACATGTTTTCGATACCCAAGTCCGCACCACTGAATACCACTTGGCATCTCACGCCCAGCGGAGGGGCGAGCCGTTCTCGAGCCACTCGGGCGGCATTCTCACTGTATTCTGACCAATAGGAAAAACCGCTCCAAAAGATAACTAATAACGCCAACAGCAGCACCATCGTGCGATAGCGAAGGCGAAATGGTGATTTTCCTGCGGTAGACATGCTTCGAGTCTAGCAGAAGCTCCAATCAAACGCACCGTAATCAAGTTTCCCTGGTAGCATACGACTACAGGACCCCTATAACCGTCACCGTTGGGTGGTTTGGGCTCAGCATAGAGGCCTGCCCCGATTGCGACGATGTTTCTTAATGCAATTCCAGGCACGACTCCCCCCTCCCCCATCTCTGCATAGGAGCACTTGCAATGTGGCGATCGCTCTTCTTAGCCTTTGGCGCCTACACCTGCCTCTTGGGCGTTGAGACCCTCGCGGTGGAAAAAGCCGTACTGAAAAAACCTCCCCAAGGCCAAAGACGCCTCATCGACCGAGACGAAATCGTGCCCCCCGATTGGGCACCCTGGAGCCTGCTCGCCTCAGGAGCTGTCGTGACGCTCTACTCGTTCACCATCCCCCGCCGCGTGGGCGGCTGATCATCCGGTCGGCGTGTGAACCTGGCTGGCCCTACTGGGTCTCTATTGCCCTAGCCAGAAAAAATGAAAATAGGCCTTTTTCATAGCCGCTGGCGGAAGCCTGCGGTTTTTTTCGAGGTCCAACCGCCAGCGGCTAGCAAGTAAGGGTCTGAAAACCTTGTTTCGGATCCCAAGTCGTTTTATGATATAGGGTTCCCAGTAGCGCGGGCTATTTGGACCCCCGCAGCGAAATGTAACCCTTCCTGTCCAAACTGAGGTGTTGGCGTGGCCACGATTGAAAAACAGAAAAAATCCACTTCCAAGAACGATCTCGTTAGCGGAGCAGACATCCTGATCCAGTCGCTGGTGAATCTGGGAGTGGAGACCATCTATGCTTATCCCGGAGGAGCCAGCATGCCATTGCATCAGGCACTGACCCGGTTTAGCGACAAACTCCGCACGATCTTGCCCCGCCACGAACAGGGAGGTGGCTTCGCTGCCCAGGGTATCGCACGCAGCACTGGCAAGGTGGGAGTCTGCATGGCAACCAGTGGGCCTGGCGCCACGAACCTTGTTACAGCCATCGCCGATGCCAAGCTCGATAGCATCCCGCTGATTGCGATCACCGGCCAGGTTCCAACCAAGTCAATCGGCACGGACGCATTTCAAGAAACGCCGATTGTTGAAGTTTGCCGTGGAATCACCAAGCACCACTATCTGGTGACTGACGTCAACGACGTTGCCCGCGTGATGAAGGAAGCCTTCTTGATCGCCACCACGGGTCGGCCCGGACCCGTGTTGGTTGATGTTCCCAAGAATGTTCAGCTGGACAGTTGCGTTCCCGATTACGACGCTGACATGATCCTGCCAGGCTACTCCTTTGATTCACCGCACGCTCGTCCCGAGCAGATTCGCCAGATGGCGGCGGCAATCAAACTGGCCAAGCGCCCCATCATCTACGCGGGGGGTGGTATTGTTCTCTCCGACGCCAGCGAAGAACTCCGCACTTTGGTCAAGAAGACGGGCATCCCGATCACAACCACCGTGATGGGACTGGGCGTTTATCCTGCCACCGACGATTTATCGCTCGACATGCTTGGCATGCATGGCAGCGTGTATGCCAACTATGCGGTGGACGAAGCCGATTTGCTCATCGCTTTGGGCGTTCGGTTTGATGACCGCGTGACCGGCAAAGTGGAAGAGTTCTGCAAGCACGGCAAGATCATCCATGTCGATATCGATGCCTCGGAACTCAATAAGAACAAGCCCGCGCATATCCCTGTCTGTAGCGATGTGAAATTTGCTCTCACTGAACTCAACAAAATCGTCGAGGCCCCCGAGGATATTTCTGACTGGGTCTCGCAGTGTCGCAAGTGGAAAAAAGAAGACCCATTCCACTTTGACACGAAATTCCCCGGTATTTTACAGCAGTGGGCGATTCAAAAACTCTGGGAAGTTACTCGCGAGTTGGACCCGATCATTGCTGTTGGCGTGGGTCAGCACCAAATGTGGGCCGCTCAGTTCTTCAAGTTCGACAAGCCCCGCCGCTGGCTCTCCAGTAGTGGCCTCGGAACAATGGGTTTCGGTCTCCCCGCGGCGATGGGTGCCCAAACGGCGAACCCTGGGCGGCTTGTGTTCGACATCGACGGCGATGGCAGTTTCCAGATGAACATCCAGGAGCTTGCCACTTGTTTCTGCGAAAAACTTCCCGTGAAGGTCCTCCTCCTGAACAACCAGCACTTGGGCATGGTGATGCAGTGGGAAGATCGCTTCATGCAGGGCAATCGGGCACACACCTTCCTTGGTCCCATCGACAGCCCAGAAGCTACCGGCAAAGGAGATGGCTTAGGCCCCAAGGATCGCTATCCAAATTTCGTCCAAATCGCTAAGGGCTACGGTTGCGGCGCAGCCTTTGTGAAAGAGAAATCCGACTACGAAGCGGCTTTGAAAGAAATGATCGCCTACGACGGACCCTACGTGCTCGACGTCGAAGTTCCCTACCAAGAACACGTCTTGCCAATGATCCCCGGCGGGCATACCGTGCGGGACATCATCAAGTCTTAAGGGAACTGCCGTAGGGTGGGCATTGCCCACCACACAAATTCGGCGAAGGTCGATCAGGGATGGAAAAGGAATGTAGGTGGGCGATGCCCACCCTACGTGCGTCTACTTCTTGGCAGCTGGGGCAGCTTCCGCGTCGTCTTCTTTTTCCTTCTTCTTTTTCTTCTTCATCTGAAGCTTGCGCACCCGGACCTTGGCCAAGCCCAGAGGGGAATCCCCTTCCGACCAGCGCTCGGTTTCCTTCAACTTTTCCAGACGCTCCACGCGGGTGAGCACACTGCGATTGGAGGTCGCCCCCCGACGGATTTTTAAACTCTTATCGATCGTCATCGTAAAACTCCAGAACAACCTCATCGCTAAGCGGAGGCAGGCAAACATTGGCGAATCGACCAATATAGACTCAAAATACCCAATGGCCAAGCCCCAATGGCCAATGCTTGGATTTCACAGCGAATTACTGGTCATTGGGCATTGGCAATTGATGGTTGAGGCCGCACGATGCCAGCGATAAATGCTGCCATCACCAAGCCCCCTACCCCGCCATAGACCATCTGACCCAGGCAATAGACGGGCGAATGATGCCACCAAATTACGTCGCCCGGATTGCTCCACAGGACACCTAGCAGTGCCACGAGGGCGACGAAAACAAACCGTTTGCCAAAACTGTCCAAGACTGGCAGGGCCATGGCTGTCAGAAAGGCCGCCACGAGGGCAACCACGAACATATGTACAAAACCCAAAATCATCGTTCTAGGGGCCATCACCTCTCCCCCCTCAAGCCGATGGGCTATCTGAAATCGTGGACCAGCCAGATGCAGCTCCTCGAAATCCTTCGCCACCTCTTCATCGGGCGTCTTGGGTGGCATCGGATAAACGTACATCCCCGAGGGCACCTTGTCTCTTCGCAACACGGCCGCAATATCCGCCTGCGCCGATTCAGGCAGTGGCTCCATCAGCTGGTAGGTCACTCCCGAGACACTCCAATACACAAACCCCCAAAAGAACATAGCAATCGCCGAGAAAAGTGCCGCCAAAATTATCCGCCCTGCCATGGTGTCTCCGTATGAAAAATGTTTGATGAGTTTTAACAGTTTATCCAAATGGTAGCCGGATTCGCAAGAATTCGGAGATTTCCCAGCTTGTCATTTCTTCCTCTGAATTCTTGCGAATCCAGCTACAGTTGGAGTCATTCGCCATTCGGCTCAGCGTTCCCTGCGTTTAATCTGCCGTTCTTCTTATTTCGTCGGTTGTTCGATCCAAGCATTCTTGACGTTGGAAATGCTTGAGAGGAAGTTCTTCATCGATGGCATACGCTTCTGGGGGTCTGCCTCCAGACACTGGCCGATCGCCTTTGCAATGTCCGGGTGAATACCAGGAAAATGCTTTTCCAACGGGATTGGCGTCGATTGCCCATGAGCCATCGCCGCCAGCCCATCGCCCGTGCTTTTCTGCCAGGGAAGTTCAAAAGCAAACATCTCGTACATGGACACGCCGAAGGCAAAAATGTCGAGGCGCTGGTCCGTCGTTTTGCGTCGCACCACTTCGGGGGCCATGTAGTTGGGCGTACCCGTGCGAATTCCCGGTTGCTGAAATTCTTTTTTAGCCGGCACGGTGAGTCCAAAGTCGATCAATTTGAGCGAAGTAGCATCTTTAGAGCAGACAAAGTTTCGCGGACAAATGTCCCGGTGAATATACCCTGCATCGTGAACCACCTGCAGCGCCTCGGCTGCCTGCCGCATGAGGGTCAACCGATTGCCATCGAGCAGTTTGCTACGGCCAATGATCAGCGAGTTGAGACCCGGCCCGTCGAGGAATTCCATCACAAGAAACTGTTGGCCCTTGGTGGTCAATCCATACCCTAGCGTCCTGACGATGCGGGGATGGTCGAACGAGGTGGCGATCTCCCCCTCCGAGGGCTTGTCGAGCCCACGAAATCGCATTTCGAGTTGATCGTTTTTCACCTTATCGAGGATCTTGAGGCCGACGATCTGATCAGTCTCGCGGTCGCGGGCCATGTGAAAATCGGACATCGTCCCCGAGACTGCGTCTCGCAAGATCTCATAGCGTCGGCTAATGTCGACCTTTCCCCCATCGAGGATCGACTTAAAGAAAGAACTAATGCCCATGAGTGTCTCGCCGAGGGAACAGAAAAAAACGAGGGATCTGCTACCCTTCTAATCTAAATGCCGAGCTCGCTTTGGACAAGAAACACCCTGAAAGCTTATTTTGGTTCGGATGTCGGATGTTCTTGACTCAATAGCCGTCGGCGCCAGGCCGACGGTTGACCCCTCAGAAAACCATCGGCTCCCGCCGACGGCTAGGGAAAAGAGGCTCATTTTAACTTAGTTTTTGCCAATCTTTGGCACTCTCTCCCCACCAACACTGGCATTTTCACCCAATATGGGCGATAATTTGCAGTGCAGGCCAGCGCGCTCACGGGGCATCGCTGCCTTGTCAAACCGGAACACGAATACTCGCTTCTCGAGGAGAGCCTTGTCATGAAAACAACCACTCCAGTCCGTCGCGGTTTCACGTTAGTGGAACTTCTGATCGTCATCGCCATCATTGGCACCTTGGTCGGCCTCCTGCTCCCAGCAGTCAACGCGGCGAGAGAACGTGCTCGACAGGGGCAGTGTTTGAATAACCTCAAGGAGCTCGGGACTGGATTGGTGAGCTATGCGACCGACGGTAAGGGAGTGTTTCCGGGATGGGCGCAATTGCAGAAGCTTGATCCTAGTAATTCCAATGATCTCTATATCGATACTGTTTCGCAAAGAGATAAGGGGAACGATATTGCGATATCTTGGGCAGCCAAGATTCTTCCTCGACTCGATCAACAAGGGCTTTGGGAACAGCTTATTACAAACAACGGCGGAGCGGGCTTTAACTACAATGCTCCACCTCGGCTGGAAATCTTCCTTTGTCCTAGCGATGCCGGTACCGATCGTGAGTTAGCCCGTCTAACTTACATTGGCAATACCGGTTATTTTGATGTTTCTCCAAATGTCGATATCGAGCCAAGACCCTATCCGAGTGACGTAAAAGAAAATGGCCTCATGCACGACTTACGTCCAGGCCGCAAGGGTCCGACAGTACGCTACGGAGCGGATATCAAGGATGGGGCGGGAACGACACTGTTGCTATCAGAGAACATTCATAAGGATGAGGATGCTTTGGGATACTCTCGAAAGAACACATGGCTGGGTTACATGCACCCTCTTAATGGTAGCGATGCTAACGATGAACAGCGATTCGGAATGGTTTGGGTCTACGACAGTAGCGAGCCATTTAATCCGACGACCCAAGCCCGTTTTAATCGTGACCCATTAACCCCCCAGTATTATGGAGAGGAAGGTCCAGGTTATGCGCGACCTGCAAGTGCCCATCCCGAAGTTTTCAATGTCGCCTTCGCTGGTGGTGCTGCTAAAGGAATTAGCCAAGATATCGAGTATCGCGTCTATCAGCAGCTGATGACTCCGAATGGAGCCAAAGCGCAGGCGTTGGACGTTCCAGCAGACAATATGCAGATGATATTCATGAGCGAACCGCTCAAAGACTCTGACTATTGAGCAAGATTGAACGCCATGCCCACCGATCCCCTAACCCAGTCCAAGTCTGATTTGGCCGCGGTCATTGAGCACATCAGCTTGGCTGACTCGCCGGTGGGGATTGATGCGCAGTACACCCATGCGATTATCATCAGCTATCTGCAGCAAATTTCCACGCGGCTCGACCGCCTCGAAGAGCGATTGAACCAAGAGGAAGACAAAACCCCTTAGCCGGAGGCACACTTGCCTCCGGGATTCCCAGAATTCCCGGACCGCATTGCGGTCCGGTTGAGTTGGTTAGTCAAAGCAAGAAACTTCACCGCATTCCATGAGTTCACACTCGACTTCCACGGATGCAGAAGCGACGATTGTTTCTCGGATAGCCTCCAAGCTTTCACACATGGGACGGGCGCTCAGGCACCGCAATTTCCGCCTCTTCTTCTACGGCCAGAGCATCTCGCTGATCGGCACCTGGATGATGAGGATCGCCACAGGATGGCTCGTCTATCGACTCACCGGTTCCGCCCTCATGTTGGGAATCGTGGGGTTCGCCGGTCAATTCCCCTCCTTTCTAATAGCTCCGTTCGCCGGGGTCTTTATCGATCGCACAAATCGTCACCACTTGCTATTCTTCACGCAAGTTCTGGCTATGTTCCAGGCGCTTGCCATGGCCCTGCTAACACTCACCGATCTGATCACCATCTGGCAGGTGATTGCGTTAAGCGTCTGCCAAGGTTTGATCAACGCCTTCGACATGCCGACTCGACAATCGTTGCTGGTAGAGTTGCTCGAAGACAGAGAGGATCTTTCCAACGCCATTGCCCTTAACTCCTCGATGGTCAATGCCGCCCGACTCATTGGGCCGTCGATCGGCGGCGTGCTGATCGCCGCTGTGGGCGAGGGCTGGTGCTTCATGTTCGATGCTGTGAGCTACATCGCGGTGCTGGCCTCACTCTATGTAATCAAACTACTTCCACGCGAAGCGAAGCAGGCCGAGAAAAAAAATGTCCTCCAAGATCTCAGCGAGGGTTGGGCGTATGTCTCTCAATCCCGCGTCATTCGCAGCACCCTGCTACTCGTTGCGCTGGTGAGCCTGGTCGGCATGCCGTACGTTGTGTTGATGCCCGTGATGGCCGACAAGGTGCTGGGAGGTGGGCCGAACACTTTAGGGTTGATGATGGCGGCAACCGGCGTGGGAGCGCTGATTGGTGCCCTGCTCTTGGCGGCACGTCGTTCCGTGTTGGGACTGGGAAAATACATACCGATGGCCGTCATCATGTTTGGCACGGGACTCTTTCTGTTTGCAGTGAGCCGTTCGCTCTGGTTCTCTGTGCCGCTGTTGGTCATCACGGGACTTGGATTCATCTTGCAATTGGCAGTCAGTAACACGCTCTTGCAAACGATCGTTGATGAAGACAAGCGCGGCCGGGTCATGAGCTACTACGTGATGGCCTTCATGGGGACAGCCCCATTCGGCAGTTTGCTAGCCGGTTCCATCGCCGAGCGGTGGGGTGCCCCCCTGACGCTGATGATGGGAGGCGTGGGGTGCGTCCTGGGCGGCCTCTGGTTTCTACGTTTGCTGCCAAAACTACGCGAGGAGATTCGGCCAATCTATCGCCGCAAGGGAATCCTGCCCGAGATCGCCACAGGCATCCAAGAAGCGACGGAACTACGTGTTCCGCCGGAGTGAGCTGCCAACCTAGCCGCGACGCAACGCGTCGCCGGGGCCCCTGCAATTCGTCGAATCAAGGCTATCTCATGGCGAGCACCACACGCACATCAGTAAACGTCATCCCAGCCGCCCGAGCTGCGACGATCCCCGGATCGCCGTCCTCAAACACATGGCACTTCTCACTCGGCACACCGAGTCTCTCTGCGGCGGCGACAAACACGTCAGGCGACGGTTTAGGAGCCACTGGATCATCCGCCGTGATGACCACAGGAAACAGGGCTGTCGCGTCGATGCACTTAAGAATTGCATGCACCATGTCACGCGTTCCTCCCGACACGACTGCCATCGGCAACTTGCCATAATAAGCGTGTGCCGTAGCAAGCACTTCTTCCACGGGCTTTGCCAGATGAATTCGCTCGTGGAAGCGCGCCTCCTTTTCGTCCGTGATGAGCTGGGCGTCGAGTAACTTGTCGTAGAGGCGATTCACCTCGCTTACAATTGTCGTGGTGGGAACCCCGGCATTGTCGTCGATAAGCGACCGCGGGCAGTCCACCCCATGCGGCAGCAGTGTTTCGTGCCAGGCCTCGTAGTGGAGTGTCATCGTGTCGGCAAGGGTACCGTCGCAGTCGAACAACAGGGCTGCGGTGTCAGGAGGAATGGGAAGCATGGCGAGGTGGGAGGTTGGAGGCAGGGAAATCAGCAATGAAGTCGGCTGCTGAAGACCTTGTTATAACAAACAGAAGTACAACCTGGGAACCTGCACCGGGGGGCTTCCCTCGGGCCTGACCAATAAGACTGGAACAAGAGTCTCGCGTCCTCTAGAATTGCGACCAAATGCTTCTACTCGCATCTTAAACGTAGGTTTGGCTAATCTTCAGAACCATGGCGACTGCTTAACCGTAGTAACCAATGATAGCTCATTGGGCGATTAGGCGCTACTTTAGACGACTTATTCACGGGGAGGGTACATGCAAATCAAACTCAACACCGACAGCCATATTGAAGGCAACGCGAAGCTTAAAGGCTATGTCGATTCACTTGTCGAATCTACGCTTGATCGCTTCGCGAAGCGAATAACAAGAGTAGAAGTCCATCTCACGGACCAGAACAGCGGAGAGAAGTCGGGGACCAACGACAAGCGGTGCGTGATGGAAGCCCGTTTGTCGGGTCGTCAACCATTCTCAGTGACGGCAAGCGCTGACTCGGTCGATCGCGCATTAGATGGAGCGATCTCAAAACTAGAAAGAAAAATCGCCAGCGAAATTGATCGTAAAGATAAACCCCGAGGCAGAACTCGAATTGCTCCGGAGAGTCCTGAGGATGACGAGACTGACGATATTCTTTAGACACACACCGAGCGTAATACGTACGCGCCAAGGGTGCTTTATTGACAATAGAGCCAATCCCTTGGCGTTGGCGTTGGTAGATTTGCAATGCAAGTTAAGTGAGTCTCACGTGCTCTAGTCGGCCGGCTTGAAAGACAAACTTTCGTTCCAAGAAAACCATTCTTCGGCTCGATTCTTGTTCACGTCGTCGAATATCAGCCATCATAGGTGCAACGCCTCCCTTGAAATGAGAGGCAAATTCTTCTCGCAATCTGCACAGTTCGGCAAGTACTGGATCGAGATTCATTATTCATGAAAGGCAAGTCTAAGCTTTCTAGACATCACTCTTAGTTGAGCCGAGGATACAATAGCTACTTGATGCTCAAACCGTGAACCTGATTCGCTCAAGATTCGTCATCAAGTAGAGAATTGTTGCTTCACATCACAAGACCAAGCTGCGGAATGACAATGAATCCATTTCTTGGATCAACGGAGATCATTGATTGGCAAACGCCAGAAGTCCGCCAACTAGCCGAAGAATTGGCTGACAAGAATCGCGACGTTGTCGTCGTGGCGCAACGTTGTTTCGAGTGGGTACGTGACCAAATCAAGCACAGCAGCGATCATCAGCTGAATCCGGTAACTTGCACAGCATCGGAAGTGCTTGCGGGGGGCACTGGATACTGTTACGCGAAGAGTCATCTGTTGGCGGCCCTCCTCCGAGCCAACGGATTATCCGCCGGCCTTTGTTACCAGCGATTGAGTCTCGATGGCATTGGCCACCTTTATTGCCTGCACGGCCTGAATGCGGTGGAGTTACCCGACCTTGGTTGGTATCGCATAGATGCCCGAGGAAATCGCCCCGATGTGGACGCCCAATTCACGCCACCCAAAGAAAAACTAGCATTTGCGATCCAAATCGAAGGCGAACGAGATTTGCCAGAAATCTACGCCGAGCCGCTCCCGGTGGTTGTCGAGGCACTGCGAACAAATTCAACTTGGGATGCCGTGTTGGCGAATCTTCCAGACGCTTAAGCTTCCAAACGCCAACGCCCAGGGATTGCAATTCCTGGGCGTTGTGCTTCATGGGTTGTGCGGCACGAAACCGTGGCCGAGGACGGCACGGCTCGCTACACTTCTTTCTCTTCAATCCACGACATCATCTTGCGCAACTCTTTGCCCACCTGCTCGACAGGATGATTACGCTCGCGGCGACGGACTGCTTTGAAGGCCGGGGCACCGGCTTTGTTTTCCAGAATCCATTCACGGGCGAATTCGCCGTTTTGGATTTCGCTGAGGATTTTCTTCATTTCGGCCTTCGTCTCGTCAGTGACGATCCGCGGGCCGCGGGTATAGTCGCCGAATTCGGCCGTGTTCGACACGCTGTAACGCATGTAGTTTAAGCCACCTTGGTAAAACAAGTCGACGATCAGCTTCAATTCGTGCATACACTCGAAGTAGGCCATCTCAGGTTGGTAGCCCGCTTCAACGAGCGTTTCGTACCCCGCCTTCACTAGGGCTGCCGCTCCGCCGCAAAGCACGGCTTGCTCGCCGAAAAGATCAGTCTCTGTTTCCTCGGCAAACGTGGTGCGGATCACGCCGCCACGGGTGCCGCCGATCCCCTTGGCGTAAGCCATACCGATCTTGAAGGTTTCTTCACTCGCATCGTCATCCAGAGCGATCAGGCAGGGAACGCCACCACCTGCCACGAATTCGCTGCGGACTAAGTGGCCAGGACCTTTGGGGGCCACGAGCAAGAGATCGACCCCCTTAGGGGCAACCACCTGTCCGAAGTGAACATTGAATCCGTGCGAGCACATGAGGATGTTGCCCGGCGACAGATTGTCGCGAATCGAGTTGCGGTAGACATCACCCTGCACCTCGTCGGGAAGCAGAATGTTGACCACGTCACCCTGCTTGGCCGCTTCTTCGGCGGAGACGGGTTCAAAACCATGGCTCACAGCTAGTTCGTAGTTGGGACCTCCTGGCCGCTGACCAACCACAACTTTAACGCCGCTATCGCGTAAGTTCTGAGCATGGGCGTGGCCCTGGGAGCCGTAACCAATGATTGCCACGGTCTTGCCCGCTAAGGCTTTGAGGTCGGCATCTTTGTCATAATAAATAGTAGCGGCCATCGGATAGGATTCCTATTTTTCTTCTCTAGTGTGTTTGCTTGGAAAAAATTGAGAGCGCGGCAAGTACGACTACTTTGCCCCGCTGGTGACCATGTGAATCGAACCGGATTCGCTCGGTGGTTCGTTTAGCCCACGAACCATGGCGATCCGTCCACTGCGTACAAGTTCTAGAATCCCGAAGGGACGCATCAACTCGATGAACGCTTGGATTTTCTTTTCCTGACCAGAAATCTCCACCATCACCTGATCGGGCGCAACATCTACGATGCGACCACGAAAGATTTGGCAAAGCTCGCCGATCTCGGTGCGCTTGTCTCCCTCTGCGCGAACTTTCAATAGCATCAGATCACGTTCGACGAATTCCTGAGAGCTGATGTCGTCGACACGCACTACGGTGACGATTTTCTCTAGCTGCTTGCGCACTTGCTCTAGCAGGCTGTCGTCGCCGACGACTACAAAGGTCATCCGCGAGAGTTGAGGGTCTTCGGTCTCTCCGACAGCGAGGCTATCGATGTTGTAGCCGCGCGAGGAGAACATGCCGGCTACGTGGGCCAGCACGCCTGGCACGTTCTGCACCAGGGCACTCAAGACATGACGCATAGTGATCGACTCCGGTAAATGTGCGAAACTTTCGATGATAATCGCCCCGGTGCCCCGGGACAAGCGGCTAGACCGGGCTGAAGGACCAATGTCCAAGGCTCAATGTCCAATTGGCATAAATCTGCAGTCCTAGATTGGTCATTGGGAATTGCTCATTGGATATTTCCTCCCTCGGTGGTAGGCTGGACGGTTTTGCCACCCTGCTCGATCGCTTGCTGGGGGCAGCCCTTAGCCGCTGGACCCTTCGCATCCGCATGGCAAATATTACTGCTATCCTTGACCCCCATACTAGCGATTTCCCGCTAGGAGCCGACGAGGTGATCCGGATCCGCGGGGCACGGACCCACAACCTCGCGGACGTCGATCTCGACATCCCTCACCACCGCTTGGTGGTCATGACAGGACTCAGCGGGTCGGGTAAAAGTTCGCTCGCTTTTGATACTTTGCTTGCTGAGGGGCAGCGGCAGTATGTGGAAAGTCTCTCGACCTATGCTCGCCAGTTCTTCGACCAGCTCGAACGGCCTGACGTGGACGTTATCGAGGGACTGCAGCCAACAATTGCGATCAATCAACAGGCCGCTAGCACCAATCCCCGCAGCACCGTGGCGACGGTGACCGAGATATATGACTTCTTGCGCGTGCTCATGGCACGGGTCGGCGAGGTGGCGTGTCCCGACTGTGGCACGGCCATCTCGCAACAGACGCCAACAGAAATCCACGAACGAATCGCAGTATTGCCCGAGCAGACCAAGGTAATGATTCTCGCCCCCATGGTTCGGGGCCGCAAAGGGAAACACACGGAGGTACTCGATCGCATCCGCCGCGAAGGATTCGTCCGGGTGCGCATTGATGGCCAAACCTACGAATTGGAACAACTTCCCGAGTTGAAGTCCGGGAAGCATCACGACATTGACGCGGTCGTGGACCGGGTAATCATCCGCGAGGGACTCGACAACCGCCTGGCGGAATCGGTGCGACTAGCACTCAAACACGGCGAAGGGGCACTGCGGATTTCCTATCTGACCCCTGAGGCAAAGGCAGAGCTCAACGGAAATGGGTCCAACGGGAATGGTGGTCAAAATGGCCAGGGCTGGGAAGAACGTGTGTTCAGCACACTTTATGCCTGCCCAGACTGCAAACGCAATCTGGCCGAAGTCGAGCCGCGCACGTTCAGTTTTAATAGTCCCTATGGTGCTTGCCCCACTTGCGATGGACTCGCAAGTCGCGAGGGATTTGATCCCGAGCTGGTGCTGACTGACATGAACCTGTCGCTATCGGGGGGTGCTATTGCCCCGTGGCGTGGTGTGACCGGTGCCCGTAAGAAACGACACCAGGAATTGATCTCCGCGTTTCTTGCCAAAGCCACAGTAAACGATGAAACTCCACTGGCAGAGTGGCCCGACGAAACTCGACGGCAATTCCTGAATGGAGATGGTGCCAAATGGGCTGGGCTCCTGGCTCACCTGGAAATGGACTATGCCCAGGCCAAGCGAGACAGCGTCCGTCAGCGGCTGGAGCAGTTTCGCTCAGAAGTGGTCTGTGAAGACTGTGGAGGTGCGCGACTGCAGCCTGAGGGGCGGTCCTGCCGACTGGCAGGGCTGGCGATTCACGAAATCACCGCGTTGGCGATTGATGCAGCACACGATTATTTCAGTGCACTACAGTTCCCGCCACAACAACAACCCATTGGTGAACCACTGGTGGCGGAAATTCTCAAGCGGCTGCGGTTCCTCAAACAAGTCGGAGTCGAGTATCTCTCGCTCGACCGACCGGCCGATACCTTGAGCGGTGGTGAGATGCAGCGCGTGCGACTGGCGACCGGCATCGGCTCCGGGCTTGTCGGCGTGTTGTACATTCTCGACGAACCTTCGATCGGCTTGCATCCGCGGGACAACGATTTGCTGATCAAGTCGCTCCAAGAATTGCAGCAGCAAGGCAACAGCGTGCTGATTGTCGAGCACGACGAAGCTGTCATGCGCGCCGCAGACTGGTTGATCGACATTGGACCTGGCGCCGGCAAAGGAGGCGGAACCATCGTCTCACAGGGAACCCCCGATCAAGTGGCAGCGGACACCGATTCACTCACGGGAGACTATCTGGCCGGTCGCAAGCAGATCAATGTTCCGAAAGAGCGTCGCAAGATTGCCAAGACTCGCTCAATTCAACTCGAAGGGGCCAGAGTCCACAATCTCGCGGACATCGACGTGGAGTTTCCCTTGGGAACTCTCACCTGTGTGACGGGTGTGAGTGGCTCAGGCAAGAGTTCCCTGGTGGTCGACACTCTGGCAAACGCCTTAGCACGAAAACTCAACGGAGCATCTGCCAAACCGGGACCTTATCGGGCACTTCGTGGGGCGAGCAAATTAGAACGATTGATCCACGTCGACCAATCCCCCATCGGTCGCACTCCGCGCTCGAATCCGGCAACGTACACCGGTGTGTTTGACGAAATTCGCCGTGTGTTTGCTGGCACCAAGCATGCCAAGCAACTTGGCTACAAGTTGGGCCGATTCAGCTTCAACACCAAAGGGGGCCGCTGCGAAGAGTGCCAGGGCCAAGGGGTGAAGCGGATCGAGATGCGGTTCCTGCCTGATCTCTTTGTCACCTGCCCCACCTGCCACGGTCGACAATTCAATCGCCAGACACTTGCCGTGCGGTACAAAGAGAAGTCCATCGCCGATGTTTTGGCTATGAGCATTGCCGATGCGGCCGTTTTCTTTGAAAACCATCCTGCCATCCACCGCATCCTGACCAGCCTGGTTGAAGTGGGGCTAGGATATCTGGCCCTCGGCCAGCGCTCGACGACCCTCTCTGGCGGCGAAGCTCAGCGGATCAAGCTGGCAGCCGAATTGGGAAAGCCCTCCCCCGGCAAAACGCTCTACATCCTCGACGAACCTACCACTGGCCTCCACACCGACGACATCCGCCGCTTATTGATCGTGCTGCAAAAGTTAGTCGACTTGGAACACACCGTGATAGTAATCGAACACAACTTGGACGTAATCAAATGCGCCGACTGGGTGATCGATCTCGGCCCTGAAGGTGGCCAAGGAGGTGGCCAACTAGTTGCTGTCGGCACCCCGGAAGAGGTGGCCCAGTGTGAAACAAGTCATACGGGACGCTATCTGCAGGTAATACTCCCCTAGCCGGACTGCCACGCAGTCCGGGATGAACCCAGAGCCAAGTGTGCCTCCGGCTGGGAGCAATTGTGACAACTATGAACCAATTACCCAACGCCCCGGGACCTCCAGCTGGAATATTGGGGTTAAACCTCGCCCGCCAATTCTCGCGGGATCCGCTCGCCTTCACCACCGAGATGGTCCGCGAGTATGGGCCACTGGTGCATCTGCGGTTCGGGCCGCAACATGCGTTCATTGCAGCAGGGCCGAAAGCAATTCATGAAGTACTCGTGGCCGGCAGTCGCACTTTTCGCAAGGAACCGCGAACCCGCAATGCCGTGCGCAAGATCGATGGCAAAGGAATCATCACCACTGAAGGCGATTTCTGGCTGCGGCAGCGGCGACTCGTCCAGAAAGGATTTAGTGCGGATCGTATGGAGGGCTATGCCCAGGTAACCACGCAACGAGTCAATCAAATGCTCGCGCGCTGGCCCGATTCGGGGGATCTGGAAATATGCGATGAGATGACCTGCCTTACGCTCGAAACAATCGCCGAGACAATGTTTGAAGTCGACATGGCTGCTGACTCTCGTGAATTGGCTGAGCAAGTTGAATACCTCTCAGAGCGTCTGGTCGTGGAGATGGGGAGCCCACTGCAACTCCCTGATTGGCTCCCGCTCCCTGCCAAGCGCAAGAAACGCACTTCATTGAGAGCGTTGCACGATATGGTTCGTCGCGTGGTGGAAAACCGTCGCAAGAGTGGCAACACAGATCGGGGCGACATGCTCTCGATGCTACTCACTGCTGTCGATACCGAAGGGGACGGCGGGCAGATGACCGACCAACAGGTGTGTGACGAAATTACAACCCTATTCGTCGCCGGCTACGACACGACTGCATCCGGTTTGGCATGGACCTGGTACCTGTTGGCCCAACATCCAGAAATCGCAGAAAAGGCCACGGCCGAAACCCGGCGCGTGCTAAGCAATCGCGCGGCTTGCTACGAGGACTTCGACAAACTTTTCTATATCCGTCGCATTATCAACGAATCATTGCGACTCTATCCACCTGCGTGGTTAATCATGCTACGTCAAGCGACAGTGGCCACACAGCTCATGGGCTACCATGTGCCACGCAAGAGCTGGATCTATCTTGCCCCCTGGGTCACGCAGCGTAGCGAGCGCTGGTTTGCCGATCCGCTGAAGTTTGACCCTGATCGATTCTCTCCCGAGCGGATCGCAGAGATTCCTCAGCATGCCTACTACCCCTTCGGTTTGGGTCCACACCGCTGCATCGGCGAGAAGCTTGCCCTCTTGGAAATGACACTCATAGTCGCATCCGTGCTGCGCAAGTTCCACGTGACATTGGCAGCCAATCAGGGCTCGGTCGAAGTAGAAGCCCATACTGCCATCCGCCCACGGGGAGGATTACGTTTAAGAGTGGAAAGACATGGACAGCAATTGTAGGCCGAATCGGGCGGTGGCGCTGTTCCGGGATATTGGCACCGAAAGCTACGCATTGCCGGAACTGCGCACGGCTTGTTCTGCCTACAAGACTACTTCGCTTGCTGCGCCTTCACATACTCTTTCGCTTTCTCAAGATAC
The DNA here is from genome assembly GCF_008065115.1 of Bythopirellula goksoeyrii. Lineage (NCBI taxonomy): Bacteria > Pseudomonadati > Planctomycetota > Planctomycetia > Pirellulales > Lacipirellulaceae > Bythopirellula > Bythopirellula goksoeyrii. Next base: position 6,277,660 of record NZ_CP042913.1, read on the forward strand.
GCCGGGGTGCGCGATCCCACTTTCTTTGCTTCGAGCTCCGCCTCGACAGGATTGATTTTGTCATTGAGTACCCGATGGGCGTACCAGATTGCTCCTACACGATCGGCTCCTCCACAGTGCAGTAGCGTCGGGCCGCTTTCTTTATCACTCAGCACACCCAGCACTTGGTCAAATACCTTGCTGGTAAGTTGATCCTCACCACGAAATGGAACATGGACGTATGACATCCCGGACTTCTTGACTGCCGACCCCTCATCCCAAGACAACTCCCTGTCTGGACGCAAATTAATGATCGTTTTCAATCCATCGGACCTGAGTTGAGGCAGATCCTCTTCGGTCGGCTGACCAGCAAGATACACCTTGCCAAAACGATGGACCGGTGTGGCGTTACCCAGTTCACATTCTTCAAGTTGCGTCGACTGGACCGGAACCTCTGGGGCTACCTGAGCCCAAGTGATCGAAAACGGATAAGTGAAAGCCACGATTGAAAGAGACAAAGTACGGAGCATGAAGATTCTCCTTATAAAACACAGACTGCCAAATACGAGTCAAATCCGATATACTGGCCCATTGTAGGTTACGAAGGAAATAGCTGCCAGCTATCCTTTTTTCTTCCAAACCTTTAGCCTCGACCCTCTAGCAACTTCGGCAGTCATGGACAAAGTTGGCGTTTCTTTCCGCTCGACTCTCTCGGCGGAAGAGGTCCGCACACAGTTCATCAATCCCCTGCGGGCGATACTTCGAACTACTAAGGCCGGCATCTATTCCAACCATCTGCGGCAGGTCGATCCGCATGCAGAAGCGACCGAGCATCTGCTGGTATTTGAGGTCCGTGACTTCAAGGAAGGGCTGCGGCTGCTGCGCACCGAGCTAGAAAAAGTTGGCCTCCCTGAGGGGCTCGCGCTACACAACTTGAATCCCTCCCAACCAGGATACTAGGGGAATGCGGAATTCGGGTTGCGGAATTTAGAATGAAAGAGAATTGAACACATGAACAACAAGTTTCTTCCCGTGGTTCTCACCATGATGTTCTTCTTTGGACAGCATTGCTCGAACGTGGCTGGAGAGTCAACTCAATCGGTCAATACGTGGCTGGAAAAGAATCTTGAAAAGTACGTCACTGTGTACAAAGAGCTTCATGCCTCACCGGAACTCTCGTTCGAGGAAGAAAGAACCGCTGCCAAGATGGCGGCTGCCACCCGCGAAATGGGATTTGAGGTAACCGAACATGTTGGCGGACATGGAGTCGTCGGTGTGCTAAAGAATGGCGACGGCCCCACGCTCCTCTTGCGGGCCGACATGGATGCCCTGCCCGTGGTCGAAGAGACTGGCTTGCCCTATGCATCAGAAGTTCGCACGAAGGATGAGCGCGGAGTGACCGTCGGCGTGATGCATGCATGTGGACACGACATGCACATGACGATGATGCTCGCCACACTGGATTACCTCGCCAGCCACCGCTCTGCATGGCAAGGGACTTTGGTCGCCATTTTCCAGCCCGCCGAGGAACGAGGTGCGGGGGCCAAGGCGATGATTGCCGATGGACTGCTCACGAAGTTTTCCCGTCCAGATTACGCTCTCGCCTTGCACGTCTCCTCAGAGCGACCTGCGGGCAAGCTGGGTATCGGCAGCGGCTACACGCAAGCCAATGTCGACAGCGTCGATATCACCATTCGAGGTCGCGGCGGCCATGGCGCCCAACCCGATCAAACTATCGATCCTGTTGTGATTGCTGCCAAGTTGATCCTCGATTTGCAAACCATTGTCAGCCGTGAATTAAATCCCACCGACCCGGCGGTCATCACCGTGGGTTCAATTCACGGCGGCACCAAACACAACATTATCGGCGACGAGTGCAAGCTGCAATTGACGGTGCGCAGTTATTCCGATGAGGCCCGTGCTCATCTGGCCGAGGCCATCCGCCGCAAAGCATTCGCTGCCGCAGCGAGCGCGGGTGCCCCAGATCCAATCGTTGAGCAGTCCGAAGGAACACCGTCACTCTACAACGACCCCGAACTGTCTGACCGGCTCCGACCAGTACTTAGCAACGCCCTTGGTGAAGAGAATCTCGAAGTCAAGCAGCCCTCGATGGGTGGCGAGGATTTTGGCCGTTACGGCCGCGCCGGGGTGCCGATCCAAATGATGAGCATCGGCTCGGTCAGCCAAGAGCGGCTCGATGAATACGATTCCAAAGAAGGTGTTCCCTCACTGCACTCGTCAAAATACTACCCCGATATCGAACCAACCCTCCGCACGGGAGTGATAACCCTCACCACCGCCGCCGAGGATCTTTTGCCGCCAAAGCAATCCCGTTAGCCGCGATTCGTAGCGCCAGCGGAGAAGAGCGCGAACTCCGGGTACGACATCGAACTCGCTCCGCCGAGCAGGACTCGGCAGGCGCGGTGCGGCCAACAAATTATTCCTACTCCATGAACTTCGCGTTGCGCGTGGTATCTTTCGGGCCATAGTCGTAGAAGCGGTATTGCTTGGTAATCTTGGCCCCACCCTTCTTGAGCGTTTTGAACGAGAGATCATTGCTCTCAAGCACCCAGGAAAACTCGGCTTCTTTGATACCCCAGGCCAGTGCATCAGGAACTAGTCGGGCGACTAGCGCAATTCCGATGCCCCAACTCTGGTACTCGGGAAGGACGTTCGTGCTGATCAGTCGCACACGAGTCAGTTCTTTGCGTTTACGTAGAAGTTTCAAAAATCCAAAGGGAAACAGCTTGCCGTCGATCTCTTTGATTCGCGGGTTGTAGTCCAACAGGCCAAACATGGTGCCAACTGGTTTGCCATCAATCTCGGCAATCGTGGTGAGCTCTGGGACGATCATCTGTTTCATCCCGGCGGCTTGCTTCTTAACTTCGCCCTTCGACATAGGAACAAAGCCCCAGGTGGAGATGAGAGATTGATTGTAGATCTCCAAGAATGTGTTCACGTCCTTGTCAAATCGCCGCGTATCCATCCGACGGCACTTGAGTTCAAAGCGGTCGAGCAAGATATGGCTCAGAGAATATAGTCGTTTGGAAACCTCTTCGAGCATGTCGACATGCCCCCAAAAGGCATAGGAATCCTGTGCCTTGCGGAATCCATAGTTTTCGACAAACTTGCCATAGTACGGCTTGTTGTAGGTCATCATATACCAGGGACCCTCGTCGAAGCCGTCGATCAAGAGCCCACATTCATAATTCAACGAAGGATTCATCGGCCCACGAATGGCTTCGATGCCGCGTTCTGCATGCCAGGCCCGCGCAGTGTCGAACAACCTTCCAGCGACTTCTTCCTCCTCAACCGTTTCAAAGAATCCAAAGAATCCTCGCTGCTCGTCATACCAACGATTATGGGCATGATTCACAAAAGCCGCGATCCGTCCGCAAGGCTTGCCGTCTCGCAAGGCGACGAAGGTCTGGATCTCTGCCGTATCATAGAAGGGATGGTATCGATAATTTAGAAGTTCCTTCTGCACCATCCGCAACGGGGGAACCCAATTGGGATCATCACGGTAAAGATCCCACGGAAGATTGAAGAACAGCTTCCGTTCGTGCCGGTTAGAAACAGGTATCACTTCCAGGTGAGCCATGTCCGTACGATTCGCGCGCGTGAGGTGAGAGTGATACAATAGATGTCAGGGAGATCTGCCACTGTAATCCGGCTACTGTCTGCAGGTCAAGGAAAGAATTGTGCGTAGATGCCTCGATCTCCCCCTTGACGGCCATCCAAAGGACCGCAAATTCTGTTATCTTGACGTAGCTTTACGTCTTGGTCAAAAACCTCCTTGCAGCGGGCATGGGATGCACAAAGCACTAGTCACTGGAGCAACTGGATTTGTAGGCTCGAATCTGGTGGTCGCACTGCGCAGACTCGGGTGGTCGGTACGAACCCTGGTGCGCGATCCAACGCGGGCCGCTCATCTGGCGGAGTTGGATGCCGAAATTGTAACCGGATCGCTCCAAGTACTCGATAAGCTCTCCGAAGCCGTTGCTGGCGTGGATACTGTGTTTCATGTTGCAGGTCGTGTCTCAGCACTCAACCGACAACAGTTCTTCGAAGACAATGTCGTAGGGACTCGAACCGTAATGGAGGCCTGTGCCAAGGAGCCAAATTCACCAATCGTGGTGATGGTCAGTTCGCTTGCCGCTGGAGGTCCGAGCCAACCTGGAAGTCCCCGACAGGAGACGGATCCTGACAACCCTGTCTCCGCCTATGGCGAGAGCAAACTCGCGGCGGAGAATGAAGCATGCAAGCTAGCAAATCGTGTCCCGCTCACAATCATCCGACCTCCAGTAGTCTTCGGCCCAGGAGATCACAACAGCTTCAAGCTATTTCAAGGCATCTGTATGACTCGGCTCCACGCAGTGCCCGGCCTACGGTCGATGCCCATGTCGATCGTGCATGTAGCCGATTTATCTACCGCACTGGTGCAACTTGCAGAAAATGGTGCGCGGGTGCAGCCGGGCACCGACCATTCAGCGGGTGTGTACTACATCAGCTCAGGTCGTACAATCAGCTACGGTGATTTTGGTCGACTCGCCGCCGCGGGACTAGGCAAACGCGTCTTCGTTCTGCCACTTCCCAAAGCTATGTTTTGGATAGTGGGAGGTGCCATGGAAGGTATTGGTCAGATCCGGCGCAAGCCGGGTATCTTCAATTGGGACAAGGTCCGCGAAGCAGTAGCCAGCGGATGGGAATGCAGCGATGAGAAACTTCGCCGAGATGTAGGTTACAAACCAGCCGCCCCATTGGAACAGCGCTTCGCCGACACAGCCACATGGTATCGTGAACAAGGGTGGCTGAAAACTTAGTAGCCCAGGGTGCCAGGCACAGGGATAACTGATGTGAATCCATAGGCCTGTCGCCCACGGCTAAGATTAAAAAAACTAACTCCGCAAGAATACTCCCATGCCAACCTATCCCAAACCTACGCAAGAGCAATTGGTAGTCACCCGCCTTGGTGAAGCACGGCTTGTCTCACCCTTGCCTCTCTCCACCACGCCGGGAGACAACATTGGCGATTTCGTCGACGACGATTTGCGTGCCCTCTACAATCCACGGATAATGCTTGGTGAAAAACCGAGCGACCTTTGCTTTGAGCTGGCAGGTGCCCGCCGCGAGATTTTCTTCACTCCGCAAGATACCACCGCTGCCATTGTTACCTGCGGGGGGCTCTGTCCGGGGCTAAACAACGTGATCCGCAGTCTCGTATTGGAACTACTGATGAACTACGGAATCCGCAATGTCCTAGGCATTCGCTATGGATACCATGGCTTGAATCCGAATGTCGGTCGTCCGCCGTTCGAACTCACCAAAGAGTTAGTGGACGAAATTCATCACAAAGGGGGCACGATCCTTGGTACTTCTCGGGGACCTCAAGAACACAAAGAGAGCGTTGATTTTCTTGTTGATCGTGGTGTAAACATCTTATTTTGTGTTGGGGGAGACGGCACTCAACGGGGTGCTCACCAGATTGCTTCGGAAATAGCTCGACGCAAACTGCCGATCTCTGTGATTGGCATTCCTAAGACCATCGACAACGACATCAAGTATTGTTACCGCACTTTTGGCTTCGCGACGGCCGTTTCCGAAGCAGAAAAAGTCATCGACCGCGCCCATGTCGAAGCCAAGTCCGTTCTCAATGGCGTGGGACTGGTAAAACTCATGGGACGCCATGCGGGCTTTATCACCGCAGCGGCCACCCTGGCCAGCGGCGAGGCGAATTTCGCCCTCATTCCAGAGGTGCCGATGCAGCTCCACGGCGAGCACGGACTCCTGGCCGCCCTCGATCGACGACTCAAGGCCCGCGAGCATGCCGTCGTGGTGATCGCCGAAGGGGCAGGCCAGCATTGGCTCGATGAATGCCCCGACGAGTTTGATGCATCAGGAAATCTGCTCTTGAGAGACGTCGGCCCGTTCCTGGCCCATGCGATCAAGGATTATAGCAACAAGGTCGGCAATCCAGCCAACGTCAAGTATTTCGATCCCAGCTATCACATTCGTAGTGTGCACGCCGACGCGACAGACAGTCTGCTCTGCGAACGCTTAGCGCGCGCCGCAGCGCATGCCGGCATGGCAGGCAAAACCGACATGCTCGTGGGCCTGTGGCACAATCAATTAATCGATGTGCCCCTGGCAGTCTCCTGCGACGCCAAGAAACAACTCTCTCCCGAAGGTGAACTCTGGATGGCACTCCAGGCACTCACAAGACAAGAGAAATGGTACTCGGGGGTCTGAGTGACCAAATCACTCAAAGCCAAAGGGATTATCCGAATCGTCACTCGGCTCGGCAGAGAAGGGACTCGCTTCAGGGGCACCAAATCCACTGTCGTCGAGTTGCTCATCCGTGGCGGGCATTTCAGCTTCCGCCGGAACCGCTTCTTCGCTGGGCTTCTCTGCTGCCGCCTCTACTCGACGATGAATCGTGGGTTCGACAGCACCCATTTCGCGCAAGCATTGCACTAAACCGCGGTCGTCGACCAGATAGATGCGGTCGGAATAATCGTTGAACACCGCCTTGAATCTTCCCGGGCCGGGAAGCGTGCCGATATATTGCCCCGTCTCCTTGTTGATAACAACCAGACGGCCCCCCTCATCGAGGCCATAGACATTTTTGATTCCTTGTGCGGCAAAATGGGTGATGCCGGGAACATCCCAAAGTTCCTGACCGCTCACCGCTTCGAGGGCATGCAACATCGGTTCGCTCGATGCAACGTAAAGCCGTTCGCCCACGACGCCTGGACGACCTGTGGCGGGGAAGCCCATCGAATAGCGCCATTTCTCATTGCCATTGAGCAACTTGAAACAATGAACATTTCCATCTTGAACGGCCACAAATAGCAAACCGAAAGCCTCGGTCGGCGGCGCGATCGCAACCGAATTGGTCTGAATACGATACAGTACATGGGGCGCCCCCGCTTGCCCCACATAGAGATATCCGCGCGAAGTAGGCCAAGTCACCAGTTCGCCGCTAACGCTTGGTGGATAAAAAATTCGTCCGACAGATTGAAAGTACCAAGTTGGCTTTTTCGGATCAGCAAGCTGATAGCTCTCGATACGACCACTCAAGAAAGGAACATAGGCATCTGTGTTACTCAACGCAGGTGCCTCCGCAGGGGCACTCCCTAGCGACGTGCTCCACAGCAGGCGTCCGCTCGCCCTATCAAGTGTATAGAGCGATGCCCCGCTCACCAACGCTACATAATCCTGTGACACGGCGGGTCCAAAGGCTGGCTGATCAAGTGGACCCGCCTGAGTTGTCCAGAGCGTTTCTCCCGTCTCGGCATTGAATGACTGTACCAGCCCACCGTTAGTAGCCGCGAGTAGATTGTTCTCGTACAAAACCCAATTCGTGACGCGATGCCGCGAGACATCGACTCGCGCTTGCGCAAACCACACGCGTTCCAAACCCAGCGGAGCCGCGTCCTGATAGCTAATCAACGATCCGGCACGCACGTCCCGAGGGGCAGGCGCTAGGGCAAGTACGATCGCACAACTCCCTAAGAACGCAATTCGCGATGATAGAAAACTCAGGGAAGACTTATGGCATTTCGTCGATGCATGCATTGCGGAAGATACTCTCATTCAAAAAAATTGGGGTGTCAGAAAGTTCACGGCAAGCGAAGGGGACATTTCAGCACCGATTCCATTCTAATTAACCCCTCTGCCAAAGACAAAAGAATTAGCCAGTGAAGAAATGGAAGATTTCCTCGTTAATCTGGGGGTTTTGGCACCTAGACCACTGGGCAGGGGGTCCCTTACCATGGAGACGCACAAGGAAGCACACGTCAGACCTAGTAATATTTTTGTCACGGATTTTTCCGGCGAGGCCCCACTGGAACCAAAAACAAACTAGATGTTTTGGCCACCTTTTCTTGCTTCAAACGCCGTAATACTTAGCTCCGAAATTCCACTGATTGTCCCTGATTGTGAAGTACCGCCCAGACCAACCCGAAGCTCTAACCCACTCCATGCTTGAGGAGATGGTCGGCTATCTCAACTTCTCCTCCGGAACGAGCGACCCCAAGTTTCTCAAGAATTTGAACGAATTCTTTCGCTCGCTGAATTGCGAATCGGGGTCCTGTGATCCTCTGGAAAAATTAACCACGGCCCTCAAACAAACCATGGACCGACTGAGCGCTGCCGGAGGAGCCTTTGCCGATACAGCCCAGGCGGAGGCGGCCGTTGGGATCCTTTCCAACCACTTTCTTTCCGCCTACTGCAAGTTCCATCAAGATCTATTGTTTCATCAGCAGTCAAGTGAACTCTGGCAACCCTTTTTCCTTGGTCGCGCCTATGAAGCAATCTTGAGCCAAGGTACTCCATGGGACGAAATCGACCGTATCGTGGCCGGAGCCTTGGAGCAAATCAATGATTTCGTAGGCTTTCGTCCTGTTGCTACGCTTGAATCGGGAAGCCCCTCGGAACCCTACCCCCATGAATTTGTCAGACCGATACCCCTCTATGTTCGCGGGGCCGGTGTTGCTGTTGGAAAATATGAAAGGATCATCGAACTGGCGCTGAACATTTTAGCCAACACCGACGAAGATCTGCTCGCGCGCGCCTGGTTCGATTTGGATCGCTTGGAAGAAATCTCCCTCGACCCCCGGGCTTACGATTTCGATCATCCCGTGAACCGACGGCCCAACTACCACTTCGGCCAATGGGATCCTCATCAAATAACGAACGCTGGATACTACAGCCGTTTTGTCCTGCAGCAGGTGACATTGGATGGCTTACTCTCGCGCTGCGAGAATCATCTTTACGACAAAGGCTGTTCGGAAAGCGAATGCGAAATAGAAGCTGCCTCAGTGCTTGCCGGTACGATGTTGATGGCTGCCGGCACGAGCGGCGATGGCCCCACTCGCCACGACTCCTCGGTCACCCTTTCGACGCTCTTGCCCCACATAGCTGCTTATCGCGATGATTTTTATCATGATTTGGTTTCTCGGATTGAAGGTAGTCATGGCGAGCGATTGCGTGCCGAAGCCGAACTTTATCGTCAGCCGTTTGGTGCTGCCCGGCAGCACTTGAATCAAGAACTGGCCAGGAGACGGGCAATGCAAATGCAGCGCGTCCACCTGGCTTATCTGTATGCTCGACTCGGGTACCCCGAGGCAGCCCAACGTCAGGCAGATTCCGTGCGGGTCCCGGCCGCCCGTATGTTAAGTGAAATCTATTGTCGACTGACTGCCGGCCACGATGCGATCGACAGTGGAGACCTGGCTCAAACTGCGGATAACTTACAAGAAATCGTGACGCTCGTGCATCGAGCAATCGAATGCGGAGCCTTGGTCGATCCCTGGAATGTAGTGGGCTTTGCCGGAAACTTCAGTCTGTTTCCCGCCTTAGAAAACAGCGTCCATGACTGGCGGGTCGATGAACTCATCGAACTGATGGAACAGGTGCTTGATCTGGCTGCACGCGCCTGGAGCGAATCGGCCGCGATCGATGACTCGGAGATGGAAAAGGTCTTTTCCACCCTACTAGCTCAACAAACCCAGTGGTGGGATCAATTTGCGACCTACTCGGTCGAGGGAGTCAATCGCCTCGTGGCCAAGGAAATTGAGGTCTCGGCTAATCTCGTAGCAGGGGCACTCAACGCCTGGCACAAGGCAGGAGCAGCATCTGGCGACATAGGCTTCTGGCGGATGTTCGTCGATCAATTTGACAACACCAAGGCCTTTGAACTGGTAATCGAGGCCTTGTTGGATCACGGCGACACGGTGGCCGCGATGGCGTTGATGATGCAATGGGTCAGTCAGAAGGATCGTACACCCCTCGAAGAAGGCGAGAGTTCCTTCCGGAGACTCGCGTTCCGCTGGCTTTCGACGGTCGAAGAGATGGAAAGCGAATCGGGAGAGGATCGCTGGCCCGAAGTCGCGCGATTCTTTGCCTACCTAGAGGCCAACGCTGAAGAATATTGGACTGTCCCCTCCTTGCTGCTCGATGGGGACTTGGAAGGCCTCTTCGACGACCTCGACGACGTGGACTATTTTGAAGACGAGGACGACGAACTCGATGACGAAGAGGACGGAGAAGAAGAACTCTTCGGTGCCGCTTACGAAGAGATGGTCTACCGGGACACAACGGACGATGGCAACGAAGGAGAGATTTACGACGAGGGCCTCGACTACGAAGAATCCGAGTGGGAATACGAAGTCCAACGACTGGATCAGCGTTTGTACTTTCTGTCGACGGTTGCCAACCTTTGGAAACACGCCACGATCGTCTGGGGCCGTTCCGCGAGCACTTCGAATGAAGCCGCAGAAGCCAACACCAATGGAACAAGCCCAGGTCAGGTCTTCGAGCAATGGTTGATCCAGGGAGGGGAAAATTACAGTAAATTGGTCGACCTCCTGGAGACCGTGCATAAATTCCAGTTTGCCCTGCCCAGTGGTTCCCATGACTCGCTCATGGAATACGATCGGCTTCGCACGACTAAGGAATCCCTAGTTCAACAAATCATCACCACCTCGGTGGAACTAGCCGATGCTGCCCGATTGTTGGCGGCTACCGTGGGAGTCAGCTCAAGCGAATCGGTCGAATCGCTTGCCGAACCAATTGATCTTCCTTCGGTCCAAATCCTCCAATCGGTTCTGGCAGGTGATTCCGAGGGTGTTCGCGCTAAGTGGTCTGATTTCGCCGCAGCACTCGCTCGCCAACCTCTCTTGTATGTACCCCATTCACGTGGCGGTGAGCCGCGGCAGATCGTCAACACCCGCTGTCTGCAACATTTGCTCAACGATCTCTTGGGCTGGCTGCCCCAATTGGGTCTGATTCGAGAAACTTGTCAATTGCTTGAAATCGCACAAGACATGGAAAGCAACCACCCCGTCGGCCAGGGTGCGGTCACAGAATTTGATCGACTATTTGAAAATGGCTACCAAGCCATCGTACGCTCGATGATCGCTTCGGCCGAGATCTGGGACGATCAGTCCGCCGATGCGGAGTCGCAGCACGCGGACCACTTGCTCATCGACGCCATGCAGTTGTTGACCGAGAGGCAGTTAGACCGTTGGCTACAACACAGCCGCACGCTGCGGCTAAGTGTGGTGGAGAAATTGGCCGAAAAAAAAGACTGGAAACGTTTCGTCGATTTCATCAAACGCTATGGAGGCGATCTGTTTAATCTCAGCTTGATGAGCAGTCTGGGTAATCTGAGAGGCATCCTGCACCAAGGCGTCGATGCCTGGCTGGAATGTCTGGAAGATGACCCTGAGGCCGAAGACGAGATTCTACTACTGAGAGAATACGGCAAAACCTGTACTCGTGCAGAAGCCGTGGAAATGCTCACAATCGCGCTCGAGGCAGTCGTGGAGAACTACCGCGTCTACCGCGATTACAACACGACAACCACACAGTCGGACCACGGCGAACAACTCTACATGCTCATCGATTTCCTTCGGCTTAGGGCCACTTACGACCGAGTCGCCTGGAATCTAAAGCCTGTCATCTGGGCTCATGAGATTCTGATTCGCAATCGACGTCTTTTAGCGGCTGAGATTTGGTGTCAGGCCTTTGCCGAACGCACCACCGATGCAGCCGATGCCCACATTGCCCGCTTAGAGGAACTGAGTAAGAAATATGGCATGCGGTTGGCAACGATCGCCGATCGCATTGCAGAACGCTTTGTTCGTCCGTTACTGATCGACCGGGTCAAAGCCCTCGTGGAACCCGCACTCTCCGCCGAAGGCTCCGAACGCCAAGAAGCCTTCGACGCTTTAGATCGGGAGATCGCCAGCCTGGCCGATGAGCCCAGTGGCGCGGGGCTCGACCTCCCCGATTGGCTCTCCGCCATGGAGGACGAAGTCACTTCTGCCCGCTCGCAGCACAACCATCAATCTCTCTCCGAGCGTCTCAACAATCGCATTGGCCAGGTCTGTCTCACCTGGGACGAACTACTGGAGCAATTGGGAGAAGATGAGCGAGCAGAGTAGCCGTGTCGCAATGTCTAGAATCCGCCGTGGCGGGCGACACAGTACTTAGTCACAAATTCTCATTGTCGGCTACCGTGTCGAAAACCAAATACTCGAACCACCCTATTCTCCTCATCGACGGTGAAAGTGAATAGGCAACTATCAATCACCAGCATTCTCACCGTGTATTCGAACTGTTCGTTTTCGGGTGCGGGTGGACAGCGATGGGGATATGATTTCAGTGTTTGCAGTTTTGCCCAAGCTTTGGATAGCCATCGCTGAGCATTGAGAGGTGCTTGCTTTTCAGTGGCAATATACTCGATGTGGGCATCCAAAGCAGCAAACACCTCTGAAGTAACAATCAATGGTAGTTCATGCAGAGAAGGTTAATCCATGCTTATCAGCGAGCTTCCTGAATGCATCTTCAGCAGCCATCCCACCTCCTGCCTCGATCTCGGCATTGCCACGTTTAATCATAGCTACGCTGTCTAGAAGTTCCTTTTCGGAAAGCCGACCGCGAGGGTCTTCCGTCGGCTCGTTTGCCAAGGCACTGATGAACGCAGGAACGTCTTCATAACCTGCAGCCTTGGCGACGCCCATGAGCTTTTCGTACTGATCATCTGGAATTGGGATGTTTTGTATTTCTGTATTTTTTACTCAAGGCGGCTAATTGTCAAAGCTAAAAAAGCTCTATCTTGCGAGCCCACTCGTCCACGGATGGGAGAAACGTAGTGCAGTCTTCAAGCCCGTATTGAAATGACAGCCAAGTTGGCTGCCCCACGGACCCGTTGCCCTGACGCATGAAATCCGCCATACTAGACAGATAGTAGACGGGTGTTCATGACCCCAGTCTTCATAGCACAACTCGTCAAGCACCGCCTCACGGAGGATCCCACGGCATGTCGAACACACTAGATCGCTCAGAAGCTTGGTCAACCGATTCGGAATTACCCTATCAACTCTCGTTGGAACTCACGGTCGGCGATCCGGACACGATTGCTGAACTCGCAAAGTATCCTGAAGGAGACTCGCGTGAGGAGTTTGCCCTCGAAGCCCTCAAGATAGGCGTACTCACCTTGCGACGGGCGTCGGCCTCGCTTGACGGCGAGTTTATCAAACGTGAAACAGATCGCTTGCTCGAATCGCTTCAAAAGCAGTTCCACTCCCACGCGGACACGTCCAAGCAGCGACTCGAAGATTCGTTGGGAAAATACTTTAATCCCCAAGACGGCCAATTCACTCAGCGCGTGAAACAACTCGCCTCCTCCGACGGGGAAGTAGGTCGTATGATCCGCTCACTGGTCGATGGCGACAATTCTCAGTTGGCCAAAACCATGGTCGCTCACATTGGCGAGACAAGTCCGCTCATGAAATTGCTCAGCCCCGATCAATCGCAAGGTTTTCTGGCAGCCATGGAGGGGAAAGTTGAGAAGCAACTCGGATCTCAGCGGGAAACGCTTCTCAAAGAATTCTCACTCGACAATCCCGAGGGAGCCCTCAGTCGTCTAGTTTGCGAAGTCTCTGGCAAGCATGGTGACTTCACACGCGACATGAAAGGCAAGATTGACGATGTTGTGAAGGAGTTTTCTCTCGACGAAGAGAACTCTGCCTTAAGTCGGCTCGTGAAAAAAGTGAACACGGCTCAGGAAACAATCACCCAACAATTCTCGCTGGACAATGAAGAGTCGTCCCTGCGGAAAATGCAATCTCACCTGGAAGCAATTCTCGGTGCGCACATCAAATCGGCAGCCGATTTCCAGGAAGAAGTCAAGGTCGCCCTCGGCAAGCTAGTGACCAAGCGCGAAACCGAAGCCCGCTCTACCCTGCATGGTGGCACTTTCGAAGATGCGGTGCTGGAATTCATTGCAAGTGATTCTCATCCACGAGGAGAAACCGTCGAAGGAACTGGTTCGAGCGTCGGCATGATCAAGAGCTGCAAGATCGGCGATGTCGTCGTGGAACTCGGTTGCGATAGTGCCGCTGCGGGAGCTCGCATTGTGATCGAGGCCAAAGAAGATGCCAGCTATACGCTTGCCAAGGCCCGCTCTGAAATCGAGCAGGCACGCAAAAACCGAAATTCCCAGTTCGGCGTGTTCGTTTTTTCCCAGCGAACGGCCCCAGCTCATTGCGATTCATTTCGTCGCTATGGCAGCGACCTGTTGGTCGTCTGGGATGCCGAAGACCCCACGACCGACGCCAATTTGAAGGCTGCCTTGGAAGTCGCCCGGGCACTCTGTGTACGTGCTCAGCAGGCAACCGAGAAGAACGTCGATTTCACCACGATTGACAAGGCAGTACTCGATATCGAGAAGCGAGTACAATATCTAGACGAGATTCGCAAGTCGACTGAAACCATTCGCAATGCCAACGAGAAGATCTTCGACCGGGTACGAATCGATCGCGAGGCGCTCGACAAACAGTTGGTCATCTTGCGGGAGTCACTGGGCGATTTGAAGGAGGCATTCAACTCAGACAGCCAGCCCGATCTGTAAGCGAGGCGTGGACATCGACGATCGTTGACTGATCAATTAGCTTCAGGTCGGCACCCGCCACGAGCGCAAAATCTGCCAGGCGATTTACTTGTCGGGGCACCCCACCCGAGAGGCGATGTATCTCGGCAAGAGCTCGTTCGTCAAAGATAGGTTGTTCGGCACCCGCCGCCACCAGGGCCTCTTGCAGATAGCCAACCGTATCCGCTTCTTCCCACGGTTCCAGTTCGATCCGCAAGTCGACCAAATCCACCAATCGCTTGCTCAGCCGGTGTGTCTCGGTGGTGTTCGCAGTCAACACAATCGTCAGGTTGCCCACTTGCGCCGGCGGAATTTGGATCAGCCGAGTCAGTTGCGTCAGCGCGTCCGCGCCTGCCTGATCCACATCGTCCAAGAGCAACACGGTGCGTTCATCTTGCAACTGATGCTGCTGAAGCTGTTCCTGCCACCGTCGCGCCAATCGCAGAGGTTCATCGCTTGTTCTTGGTGCGGCACGCAATCCGACTGCCAATTGCCAATGGAGGTCACGAACCGACATCCCCAGCAGATTCAATCGTACGACGGACCAGTTTTCATTAAGGCACTCCTGACCGAAAAGTTCTAGCAGTAGCGATTTACCCCCACCCGACTGGCCGAGCACCAATCCCAGCCGCCGAGAGTTGTGAACCAAGAACCGCAACCGCGCGAGTGCCTCCTGCTGTGGCAAACCCGCGAAAAACACCGGCTCACAACTACCGACTGAAAAGGGCGAGCTTTCTAATCCCCAGGTGTGCATAGCTTGATGTCCCTCTAAAGGTAAGAGTTGCGAGTTGTGAGTTGTGAGGGCAAAATGGGTTACTAATGCCAATCATCTTGAACAGGAGGTCGCAGAGGAAACGGAGAATCCGCGCAATGGCAGAGAGTTCCTAATAACCAACTCCGTTGGCTCTGTTTTCTCCTGTTCAAATCTTCTTGTTACTTGTTGAATCGGTAGTTCCGCTTACGAATCTTTCCCTTGCCACATAATCCAAGTCCCTTAGCCAGCATTGCTAGCAAGTCACCATGAAAGATCGCTACTTTTCTGAAACGCCCCTATCCGGTGAATCGGTAACTTTGCAAGGCAGCGAGGCCCATCACCTGCTGCATGTGATGCGGGCCGAACCTGGGCTAGAAGTCGTGGTCTTCGATGGCCTGGGAGGAGAATGGTCGGCTGAGATCGCATGCCTGGGTCGTGCAGAAGTCGAATTGACTTTGCAAGAACACGCGGCAATCGAGCGGGAGAACTCTGCCGAGATTTCGCTAGCCGTGCCGCTGCCCAAAGGAGACCGCCAACGGTGGCTCATCGAAAAGTGCGTCGAATTGGGAGTCACCCACCTTATCCCGCTCACCACCGCGCGAAGCACCAAGAACTCTGCCGAGGCATCGGCAAAACTGACCCGCTATGTGATCGAAGCCAGCAAACAATGCGGCCGCAACCGCCTCATGCAGATCGAGCAGCCCCAATCTTGGTCCACCCTAGCCGCTTGCGGCTTAGCGCCGCTGCGCGTACTAGCCCATCCCAACGGAGCCCCTCTATCCGAAATCGAAACCGGCGACTCCGTCCTCCTGGCCGTCGGCCCCGAAGGAGGTTTTACGGACACTGAAATCTCTTTGGCAGTAGAAAGCAATTGGCAAGTGGTGAGTTTGGGTGAGCGGATCCTGCGCATAGAAACGGCAGCGCTGGCGATGGTGTCGCAGTGGGTGCTTCGGTAAGCAATCCGATATCACGCAGTGATTACACCCCTTAGCCCCAGGTAAGGCAAAGTGAGTTCCGCGAGCTTGCCGCCACCTGGGGTCGAGTCGTCAACCTATGTCATCGGCCGAACTGGAAGTATTATCGTCTTCAAGCGTGCTGCCGAGGCCGAAATGGGACCGTGTTCCTATCGTCCTCAGCAATATTTCGGCGGTACGCAAACCCACTCTTTGGACGACTTTTTCTATCTTCCTCGTAACCCAGGGTGGCGAAATCCTCGCTTTCGCTGGTTTCTTATCTGGGCTGCGGTTCTGAATTGCTTGCGGACTTGCAAATCTTTCAACTTTCAATTCATGCGGGAATCGATATGCTCTCGCCTCTTCCACATCAGCATTCGCACCTGCGGCACCATCAGGGTTGATTTCCATGAGTCTCTGTAGAACTTCGGTTTGCGCGGTTCCATTCGTAATGCGATTGATGGTTCGAATAACTGCGGGAAGTTTATCAGGATCTCCTTCGAGAAGAATCTTAAATAAGCTTTCTTTAGCCTGAGCTTGGGCTTCGGGCCTGAGCATAATCAGCTCGGATATTTCGAATATAGCTGCAAGTGCCGTCAAATGATCAGCACTTTGTTGCGGGTCATCAAGTAGAGTCAGCAAGGGTTTGAGCAATCTAACAGCAGACTGTGGATATTTCATCCTATTGAGTGCCTTCAATACTTCCTCTCGCATTTCACGGTCACCACTAAACAGTAGTTTCTGTACTTCGATTAAGTGGTTGCTTATTAGTAGTTGGTCGAGATTGTGCCAGAGAATTGCCGATGTCAATTCGGGCTCCTGAGCACTCAAAGCGTCAAAGATGAGCAACTGAATCTGTTCGTCATCTAGTTGATTTTTAGTGCGGATTAGCGATGACACCGCCGCAGCCCTCAATTTTGGTGCATAGTTTTCGTCCTTTGCGAGACTTCGTAGTTTGGTTTTTGTTGCTGGATCTTGCGTCTTGACATCTCGCAGCACAATTTGAGCAAATCTATTCCACTGATCTGGATTAGAGGCTAATCGCTGGATCAGCAGGTCCAGCCAGAATTCAGCGGGAATGGTTCTGCCCACATCGACCGAACCTGTCAGTGCTGAATAAATGGCATTTTGCAGTTTGACTACTTTGCCACTTTGCGTCTCAGTAAAATCGTATTGATCTGCCAAATCGAAAATCACCATCGCGGCCTCCTTACCCATTCCAGAAGCACCAAAAGCAGCCAGGGCCTTGATACATTCGATTCGGTTCTCTTCGTTGAGTTCCGTCATTAGTATCCTTTTCCACTGGTCAAACGTCTTGCCGTCGTAGAGTAGTGCTGAGCCTTTCTCGGAGGATTCCTTCGATTTATCCTCGGGCGGAATAGGTACATCCGGTGGTTGTGGTGGTTGCTGTGGCAGAGCTGGTGGTTCCTTCCAATGATCCTGCTGTTTCATGGCTTCTTGTCGCTCGGCTAGTCTTGCCAGCTCAGCTTGAAGGGCTGCAACTCTCTCTTCCAGTGCCGACCGCTTGTTTTGATTGTTTGCTTCCTGTAATTGCGATTGAACTTTGGCAATTTCGTTCTGCAATCTTTGTTGATCTAACCGATGTTGTTGATGAAGTGTTTGGATTAGATGGGGAGAGTAAGTATTCTTTGCTATTGCTGAACGCAACCTCTTCCACTCCGTAAGATCAACCGGTACTCGGCCGGTGACTAGCTGATCCGGGCCCAGTGGGAGTGATCCAATTTTGCTATTATCCACCATTTTTTTCCGAATCACATAAAACTTCAGTGGCGAAAGCTGATCGATATCGTCGCGATTGAGTATCTCATTCACTTGATTGAGCGACTCGGTGGGCCAGACGTGAAGTCCAACCAACAGATCTCCCGTATTCAGGGAACCCACCTGATACGTAGAATCGATTCGCATCCCGCCTTGGTATCCCATGGCTTGAACCCGCTTGAGGTCTTCCTCGCTGAGTTTCTCCAGTTCCAAGTGAAGAAGCTTATATGCCACATCTGCCGCGCGCTGTTCTTCTATGGATGGAAAATGAACCTGATGAGCAGTTGGTTCGATCAGCGCCTTGCCGAGAACGGAAATCGTGCCATCCTTGTTTTTTCGAATGGACACCTCTAATCCTTGTTTCGACTTCAAAAATTCAACGAATGACTGGATTTCTTCTATCTGAGTCGTCTTGCTAAAAGAGAATTCTTGAAGCTTTGATTTCTCCTTCGTGCTCTCATTGTCCTCAGTAGCAACCTCTTCCTCCTCCGGTCGCTGACGCTCGCGGCTCGCCTTGGTTTCCGGTGCTCTCACACCGGGTTCTTCCGCGTCGGTTGAGTGAGGGCTTATCAGAACAATCGTGAGGACCAGGGACAGAAAGCCTGTGGCGACTGCGACAAGGGTTTTGCGTGAGACTAACATCGGTTCGTCCTCCAGATTGAGAATCCTGCGGATTCTGTGAGCGACTGGGTGTTGACTCATGGCGACTGAAGTCGCCAAGCCGCCATGAGAAGCGAGGGCTAGCAATAACTCCGCATATGCTTGCGGCTTCGCCGTAAAGGCAACCACCACGGCGTCGCAACAATCTTCACGATCATGGCGGACCCAACGGCTAGCGATCCATACTGCTGGGTGAAAGAACAGTAGCGACTCGACCACGCGCTGGGCGAGATTTACCAAATTGTCCCAGCGCCGCACGTGTGCCAATTCATGCAGCAAGACCATCTCCAGTTCTGCTGGCGACCAACCCGTCAGCGCCGCCGGGGGCAGCAAGATCAGCGGCCGCACGATGCCCACCAACAGCGGCGTGGCTACCCGCTCACAGACAGCCACCCTCACTTGGCGACCAACCTGGAGAGCCTTTCGTAGTGATTCACAGGTCGCGATTATCGGCCCCGCATCGAGCGGCCGGCTCGTTTTTCGCAACCGCTCGGCGCCCACCAACCCGCTAGCCAACAGCAAAAACGTCAGCGGCGTTCCCACGATCCACACCCACGGCAGATATTCCACCGCTCCCGTTAGCAGCGATGCGATCTCGTCGCGAGTTTGCACGGGTGGAGTAAGATTCGATTCCGCAGAGGGAAACGGCATGACCTCCGGGAGCAGAGCTTGTTCCGTTACAGTACCGGAGGCTGTTGCTTTGAGTTCGACTCGAACGGGGAGTTGAGCAAGTTTGGAGGCGCTGTACGGACCGTGGTCGGGAACGACCCGGCTCGCAAGCGAGCCTACGATTGCAATGGGCAGGAGTGCCAGCACCGCGAAGACGGTAAGCGAGGTGGTGTAGCGTAATGTCGGGCTTGCCGTGCGCAGTGCGAAACGGAGAGCCGCACCAACAAGTATGACGACTGTTCCTGCCGCCAGAAAGTAAACCATGGTCCAACCGACAATGTGCCATCCCTGTCCCTGCAAGAGTGCATTCATGATGAGACCTTTCGCTTGGATTGTGCGTCGATGAGTGTGCGGAGCTCGGCAAGTTGCTTGGCCGATAGTTGCCCCCCTTCGACGAGGTGTGCAGCTAGCCGCTCTGCCGAACCATCGAACACTCCATGGACCAACTTGCGGACCATTCCGCGGGCCGTGTTCTGTTGGCTGACTGCCGCCGACCAGAGCGCCCCGCGCGCTGCTCCCGTTCGTTTGACCAGTTTCTTGTCGAGCATCACACGGAGCATGGTGGCAACGGTGGTGGTGGCTACCTCGCGCTCGGTGCGAAGTTGTTCGCAAAGCGTGCTGAGCGACGAAGGACCCTCGGCCCAGAGAATCCGTAGGATTTCGAGTTCGCCGTCGGTAGGGTGAGGAGTTGCGGGGCGTGGCATTAAAACAGCTCCCTGCGACGCGTTGCGTCGCGGCTAGGAAGATGAGAAACGCAGACTACGCGACTAATTCTAAAGAATTAGAATAACGTGTCAAGCAGATTTTTTCCTGGCCGCGATGCAACGCATCGCTGGGGATTAAAGCTTGGGATAGAACGCTTTCCCCTTGTCTGCATGCTCCAGCAGCATCTTGGTCGGAGCATACCGCTCACCCAACGGCTGAAAGCTCTCGAGCTTCTCTACAATCGCCGCAGCGCCCAGCGTGTCGGCCCAGAAAAACAGCCCCCCCTTAAACGGGGGAAACCCGATGCCATAGATGAGCCCCAAATCCACGTCCCGCACATCCGTCACGATACCATCCTCGACCACCCGCGTTGCTTCAAGCAGCATCGGCAGGAACAGGCGATCTGTGAGATCGTCCGCGCATTCACCTGCGGAAACCTTCTCGATGATTGCAGCCGCCTCGGGGCTGGGTTGCGACTTGGTGCGTCCCTTGCTGTCGGTCATGTAGTCGAAGAAACCCTTGTCAGCCTTTTTGCCGATCCGGCCCGCTTCGACCATCGCGGGCAAGATCTTTGAAGGGACCACGCGATCGGGAAACGCCTCATGCATCACTTTGCCGGCATGCAGGGCGATGTCGAGACCCACGGTGTCGTACAACTCGATCGGCCCCATCGGCATGCCGAACGATTTAGCTGCTTTGTCGACTGCCTTGATCGAGGCACCCGACTCCAGCAGCAACAACGCTTCGTTCATGTACGGCAGCAACACACGATTCACCAAGAAACCGGGCCCATCTTGGACAACAATCGGCGACTTGCCGATGACCTTGGCGTAGGCCACCGCGGTGGCAATCGTGTCGCCCGAGGTTTGCTTGCCACGTATCACTTCGACCAGCGGCATTTGCCTCACGGGATTGAAGAAATGTAAGCCGCAGAATCGTTCAGGATGCTCCAGGCCGTGGGCTAGCTCTGTGATGGGGATCGTGGAAGTGTTGGAACAGAGAATCGCTTGCTCGCCGAGCTGTGGTTCTAGCTTGGCATACAGTGCACGTTTTGCTTCGGCGTTCTCGTAGATTGCTTCGATCACGATATCGGCCTGGGCGACCTCGGCGTCGTTCTCGGTGCCGTTCAACAAGGGGAGAAAATCCAGCGCTCGCTGCGCATCGGGCTTTTTCGTTTCCTTGTTGTAACTCACCTCGGTAATGACGCCCTGCACCCCGCGGGCGATGGCCTCGGCGGACGTGTCGCCCAAGGTGACCGGAATGCGGCGTTTGACGTTGGCGGCGGCAATCCCCTGCCCCATCACACCAGCTCCAACCACGGCGGCGGTTTGAATCTCGCGGGCTTCCGAGTCCGGCGGCCCGCTGACCTTTTTATTGTGATCTTGCAAGAAAAACACGTTCAGAAGTGCCCGATTCTCTGGCGAACCAAACAATTCCGCGAACCCCTCGGCCTCCATCTGGCAAGCGGTTTCCAGATCAACTCCTGCCGCATTGAGCATGACCTCCAGCGCTGCCATGGGGGCCGGATAATGACCCTTGGTCTTCCCCTGGATAAACGCGCTCGCACTGGCACCGAGAAACGCTAGCTCCGTGTCGCTGATCGAGATCGGACCAGACCAGCGCTCACGATCGGCAAGGTACTCTTTCGTCTCGTGTTCGCTTCGCACCAGCGCGATGGCCTCTTCCAACAAACGATCGGCCGGTGCTGCGATGGCTAGCCCCATCGCTTCGGCTGCGGCCGTGTCGATATTCTCGCCACCGGTGACCAACTCCAGGGCATTAGAGAGTCCCACAATCCGAGGCGTTCGGGCCGTTCCGCCCCAGCCAGGGAACAGTCCCAGTTTCACTTCGGGAAAACCGAATTTCGCTTTGTCGTCATTGGCCATGATGCGTCGATCGCACCACGCAGCCAGTTCCGCCCCACCCCCAATGCAGAGTCCGCCAATCGCGGCAACGGTGACGAATGAACATTGCGACAAACGTCCAAACAGCTGGTGCCCCTCACGAGAAAGCTCGACGATTTCTTCTTTTGGTTTGTCGATGCTCGCAACGAATTCTTCCAGATTGGCTCCCGCGATGAAGTTGCCTGGCTTGGTTGATTGAAATATCAATCCCGCGACGCCCGAGCGCGATTCCAATTCATCAAGCAGTCCTGCCAACTCGGCCAACACCGCTCGCGACAAGATATTCACTTTCTTAGTAGGATCATTGATCGTGATCACTGCCACATCATCGGCAGGATAGTCGAGCGCGAGAATTGATGGATCGGACATAGGAATGACTCATAGAGTTGGCAGGACAGATTTTTTCACAGTCGACGGCGCCAGGCCGATGATCTTGTAATGGAAGAAATGGGCCGCGGATAAGCACGGATTTGGCCGATGAACGCTGATCATTCACATCAACTCACTCTGATCTGTGCGAATCCGCTGAATCGGCGTTCATCCGCTTTCCAATTCTTACTCGACGCAGAACCACGGACCCGGTAATGTGCATTCTATGAAAACATCGCTCTCAAGCCCAGACGACGCAACCTCTCGCAATTCCAGCAGACCGTGGTTGCTACCGCTGTTGTTGCTCCTGGTTCTGGGGGGGGTAGTCCTCTCCAACCGATTTGGCCTGAATGCTCCCAATCACGACTCTATCCCGGAAGCGACTCACTGGACACCTTCGGCGCAGCCGACAGGCGAAACCGTCGGCTTGGAAATCGATTTTGGCAACGGCGCAACAAGACGATTTGACAAGCTCCTCTGGCAACCAGATATGACCGTGGCTGACGTACTCTCCGCGGCCAGCCACTTCCGCCCAGGAATCGGCTTTTCTCAGTTCGGCACGGGTGAAAGCGGCTTGCTCACCGAGATAGACGGCCTCAAGAACGAGGGGATGAACGCGAGAAACTGGCTCTACGAGGTCGCCGACAAGCCGGGAACAGTAAGTTTTTGCCTGCAAAAGGTCGCCCCGGGAGAGCTCGTCCGCTGGAGGTTTACGGATGCGTCGGATGAACAGTAGAATGGGTAAGTCTATTTGACACTAGATTGGCCCAAACGAGCTTTGAGGATTTAATTCCCATGAAAAATAAAGATTCCCTTCGTGACTTAAGCGTCTTTGGACTCTTGTTGGCCATCGGTGTTGCCGGGCGCTGGGCACAGCCTGACTGGAACTTTACTCCGCTGGCTGCTGTGACCGTCATTGGAGGTTATTACTTCCGCTCATTGTTAGCAGCGGTATTGTTGCCCGTGGGGATACTGGCAGTTTCGGACCTCATCTTGCCCGCACACAACAGCGTGGCTGTTCAAATCTCGGTACATGTCATGATGCTAGTACCGCTTCTCTTGGGTCGCATGGCTCAACACTCCCAAGGCTGGCAGCGCGTGAGTCTGGGTGTACTGGGAGGCGTGTTACCCGCGACAGCTTTCTTTGTCGTGACCAATTTCGTCCACTGGGCATCGACCGGCATGTACGAAAAGTCACTCACAGGACTCACGGTCTGCTATGTTGCCGGATTGCCCTTCTATCGCGCGATGCTCGCCGGCGACGTGTTCTATCTTGCCGTGCTAGTGACCTGCCTGACGATTGCTACCGCGAGAACACCTCAAAGAGTGCGCGTGCGGGCTTGAAGACTGCAGTGATGGTTGCTTCTGCTCGGTGAAGTAATTTTACCCAGCGAAGTCGTCCTCTCCCGCTTCTTCTGCAGGTTTGTCCTCGGGAAGCTGCCAAGTTGCTAGTAGTGTTTTGAGTCGCTCCTCAAGTTCGATTACTGCACTGCTAACATCGATCTGCACGGCATCTTTGTCCTCGATGACATTGATCACCGGCTTCATCTCATCAATGAGCGAACCTATCTGCTCCTTCTCTGCATCGGGGAGACCTTCGCTAAGGGAATTTCCCCCACGAGCAATGTCCACGAGTCGAGCCATGAGAAGTCGGCGCTCGAACTTGGGGCCGGTATCTTCCTGCGTTCCACTGAAGCCCCCTCCATAGCCGCCACCATAGCCTCCTTCACCGCCGTAGCCCCCACCATAACCCCCTTCACCGCCGTAGCCTCCGCCATAGCCTCCACGTCCACCATATCCTCCAGCCATTGGGGCCGTGATACCCCCCTCACCAAGAAATTCTTTCTGATACTTCTTCGCCAATTTCGCACCTTCGGACACGACATCCAAAGTGAGCTGACCCAAGGCAGGTACCGTTGCCGCTCCACTAACTGCCCCCCCCGGGGCGTAGGTCATCTTCTTCAACAACGCGGCTACCTTGCAGCGATCATCGAGTCCCAACTTTTCATCAGCAATCAATTTCGTAAGGGCATCTTGAACTTCCTGGGAAGGTTCTTTGGCATTCTGGTTGGCCAATACCTGCGCCGCGAGCGTGATTACCCAATCATGAACATTCTGATCGACATCCTCAGGCGACTCACGATCAGCAACCATGGCGAGCATCGCCTTGGTCAAACGATCTTTGACCTGCGGATCGATGCCGTAGCGTGAATGACGCTCCAACCCGATCAATGCCCCCAGCTTCAAAGATTCCGGCACCGGTACGCCATTAAACTCGTCCTGTTCCACCAAATCTAAAAGCTCTGACGTCGCTGCAGGCAGTGGAATCGGAGGAGTCGTTCCAGTGGCCGGCTGCTGATCCAAATCGCCCAACATCAAGACTGCATTGTATCGGACCGCCGGATGCATATTCTTGCGCACGCAATACTGGCCAAACTTGAATGCGATTTCGACCAGATGCTGTCGCGAACTCGCGTGGGACGCTTTGGCAATATAGTTCTTAAAGTATTTTTCGCGATCTTTGGCCAAATCTGCCAAGGCCTCTGGAGAGTAGACAGTCAAATTCGGCAAGTAGTACTTCGTCAGATAATCGTCGACAGCTTTTTGCTCCGCACCAAACCCTGACGTGTTCCGCAATGCCTGTTCAAGAGCCGGAGCAAGTTGACGAGCTTCACGTGCATCCAACTTGGCCGGCAGCGTGTCGTACCGTTCGCCGGGCTCCTGAGCATACGAAGCCGAACCAGAAAAACATCGGACCAAGACCGCCATCGCGATCAGTCCCAATAGACACCATCGAAGTTTTCTTGAAACGCCCCGACCGCAGACAGCGCACATGGCCCTGTTCCTTATGTTGAAAAATGCCTCTGAAAAGCCTCGCAAGGGAGATGCGAGTCGCTCGCTTCCTCTATTGTAGAGTCTCCATGGGAGTTCGCCAAACTCTGAGCAACTTGGCTCGACATAACTGTTTACCATAAAAGAGTTTAGCTACACCCACCCTACCCAGAGTGGACTGACCGTGTCAAGCTTATGACTTGAGAGACGAGTTACTCAGTAGAGCTTGATTCCTTGATAGCCGTTGGCGGGAGCCAATGGTTGAACCTGTGAAAACCATCGGCTCCCGCCGACGGCTAGGAATAGACACACCATGGTCCTTCTCTACACTTCACCGCGATTCCTGCTGCACCACACCGGCAACCATCCCGAGTGCGCCGCGCGACTGGAGCATATTGTCAGGCACTTGGAAGCCACGGGCCTCAAGGATCGCTGTACCTTGGCCGAGTGGCTCCCCGCGGAAAACGCGGTACTTGGATCGGTCCACGAAGAGAAGATGATTCGCAACTTAGAACAATTGGCGAATACAGGGGGTGGCCGCGCCGATG
Organism: Bythopirellula goksoeyrii; assembly: GCF_008065115.1. Classification (NCBI taxonomy): domain Bacteria; kingdom Pseudomonadati; phylum Planctomycetota; class Planctomycetia; order Pirellulales; family Lacipirellulaceae; genus Bythopirellula; species Bythopirellula goksoeyrii. The sequence goes on from NZ_CP042913.1 coordinate 6,303,252, forward strand.
CTGATACGGTGATATGCCCCGAATCGTTCGACGTAGCAAAGCTTGCTGCGGGGGCCGTGTGTGATGCGACCACTCGCGTCCTTCATGGCGAAGATCGCCGCGCTCTGTGCCTCGTGCGACCGCCGGGGCATCATGCCTTGCGCGAAACGGCAATGGGATTTTGTCTGCTCAACAACATCGCCCTGGCAGCCCAGACGGCACTCGACCAGGGAGTCGAGCGCGTGCTCATCATCGATTGGGACGTGCATCACGGCAACGGCACCCAGGCGATCTTCTACGACGAACCCCGCGTGGCGTTTTTCTCTGTCCATCGCTGGCCTTTCTATCCCGGCACGGGCGATGCTGACGAAACGGGCACCGGTGCGGGTCTTGGAACCACGCACAATTTGCCACTGCAATTCGGTATCTCACAGCGCGACTATCGGGACGCGGTTCTCCGCGACCTGGAAGAGTTCGCCGCGCGCATGCGTCCCCAGTTGGTACTCGTGAGCGCCGGCTTCGACGCCCACCGTACCGACCCCATCGGTTCCTTGGGCCTGGAGGTAGAGGATTTCCAGTGGCTGACCACCGCGGCAGTGGAAGTCGCCAACACCTACGCCGAAGGCCGCTTGGTGAGCACGCTCGAAGGGGGCTACAACCCGCCGGTGCTGGCCGAGTGTGTGGCTACTCACCTGGAGGGGTTACTTTGAGGCAGGTACGCAGCCCAATTGCATCCCTATCGCACCAAAAACAGAAAAAAGACTTGAAAGCCTGGGATTGCCATCTTCGGAAAGCATATCGTAGAGTCCCTGCCGATTGAGCTCAGTCGTTGATGCGAGTTGGCCAACGCCGCCGAGGGCCTCTGTGACATTGCGAAGCCCGAGCAAAAACTCCTCCTGGCCTTCTGCAGCACATGCTGAGATGTATCCGGCGGCATACTCAGGATCGCTCAATCGCTCTAGCAACTCTTCTTGGTAATCACTCGTTAATGCCATTGGTGTTCTCCTCTTTCCGAGACTTATAGTCAGCCCAATAGTCTCTAGCCGTCGCGATATCTCTTGACTGTTTACTCTTGTCTCCGCCAGTCAACAAAATAACTAGTTCCTCACCATCTCGCCCCAAATACACCCGATAACCCGGACCGTAATCAATGCGAAGCTCTAAAACACCTTCACCTACTGGCTTACAATCTCCGAAATTTCCCAAAGCGACGCGAGTAAGCCTTGCATCAATACGCTGCTGGGCTCTGCGGTCTCGAAGTTTAGCAAACCACTTCGAGAAAGGACGCTTACCTTCCCTCGTATGATAAATTCGGATTCGTTGCTCCTGAGCATCCATTCAAAATAATTGTAGGCTATAACCGACACTCTGTCAAATCCAATTGATAATTTGAAAGCGTCAAAAAGGCTACTCACCTGGAGGGGTCAATAGATCCTCCTCCACAGGAAGCTCCGGAAGCTTGAACTCCGGCACGGGGACGCGGAAGACGATGTCACGGGTGCCAGAATCGATTTCCGCTTTATCCGCCATCCACTCACCGGCGACAATCTCTTCGTCCATACTCGTTCCGCCGTCATCCTTCCCATCCCGATAGACACTGTAGAGCAAATACCCGCCATCTGGCTTGCGTTCATATCTGAACGGTTCGCCGACATACAAATCCAGCGGCACCTCCGGCAGGATGCCAGGAACCAATGCCGTAAGCTGTTCGGGATATTCTCCCCGTTCGGCACGATAGACCGCCAGCGCGGCAGCAAGCCGCGTCAGTTCCCAAACTGCCTCCGCACGCACCTCCGCTTCATAGGCGGCGCGCAACGCCGGCAAGAACAAGCTTGCCATCACCTCCGCGAAGATCTCGCTGCGGGCCTGTCGACTCACCAATCCACTAAGGAGCCGATAGGGATTTTTTTGCGCGTTCGCCATTTGTCGCAATTCAAAATCGAGATTCTTTATTGCTTTATCTTTTTCATCTCGCGTCGGTAGTCGGGCAGCCGCTACCAGCCGATCGTACCAAAGGTTCCCTTCGCGCAGAACATAGTTCCACTTGATGTGCATCAACGGAACCGGATCGAAGTTGGGTGCGCCTCCCCCGCCTGTGAGCCCAGCCATTGAGTCGCGTCCCGTAGCCAGCCTGAGCACCGTGTCGACAAACAACAGCCGCTCTCCGGTGTCGACCGAATTGGCGATATCGCAGGCGGGCCCCATGGCAGTCAGGTCGCCGAGTATCCTGCTAGCGAGTTTCGCGTCGACGTGCCCCGAGTCGAGCAGCGTGACCGTCTGCTGATTGGCTATTCCTTCCATGGCAATCGCCACGAGCTGTTCGACCAGTGTGGGCCCAGCACTCGTGAATTGGGCCAGTCGATAGCATGCCTTGAGGTCAGTCCAGGCAGCCTGATTGTCGCCCATTCCCAGATGCCACATGGCTCGAATGTTCAATACCCGCGTGGCCATGCGCATCGATTGTACGTTCGGCAACAACAATGCAATGAGACCTTCGTCTCTGTCATGTATCATACTTGGCAATGGGGACCAGAACTTGGGCTTCTCGGTCGCCGCCACCAAGAGATCAAGCTGCCTGCTGTTTCGCTCAAGCCACTCCGCCAGCGCCGGCAATTGCGCCGACTTCCAGGGTCGCTCCATGGCTAGGCCAATCGCGTCGTGAGCCAAAGTGTCTTTGATGAATGTCTGATTCTGTTGGGTAAGCAAATCCTCCCCAGCAGAACCCTCGAGGGTCTGCTGATAGAGTTCCGTCAGCTTCGCGGCGATCTTCGCGCGATTTTCTTGGGTATAGGGTGACTCCAAACCACTCCCCTCTTTTGGCACCGCTTTCATCCCCAGCGCATCACAGAGCGGATGCCAATCCTCCACCGCCAGGTCCCCCGGCCACATTGCCTGCCAGAACTCGACGGCCCCGTTGTTCTCCGGAGTCACCCCCTCGTGCCCCAGTTCATAGAAATACTGGGCGTAGTCGGGCAGCCCATCCGCGCGAAGCGGTTCGGTGAGGACTGTCGTCTCGGGCGAGATCTCGATCTGCTCATTAGGCGCAAAAATCTGATATAAAACCCATGCTAGCGGCAAACCGACGACGATACCCACCAGCCACCAAATGCGTTTGGACATGAAAGATTGCCGCTGCTGGTCCATAGAAAAGCCTTGTAAGAAAGAGACGGAGTGCTTCATCCTAGTCAGTTCAGCTACAGGCGACAAACCAAAAATAGGCGCGCTCCTGAAGCTCGGCTATAATGTGGGGCATTCAATCCGTTGCCTGATTTCCGGGGAGCGTAACATGCGATTGGCATTGTTCTTAACACTGGCTGCTGGTTTTCTCTACTCGAGCCCCCACTCAGCGACTGCATACAATTTGTTTCCTTTCACACTCGGTGGAGGTGAGACGGGTTATGCAAAATGGGGAGGGGACAATCATGCTGGCACACCCGGAGGTGCAGTAACCTGGAGCTTGATGCCAACTGGTACCACGCTCGACGCTTCCGCTCCGACTTACCTACACGGGACGTCGGACCTCACTCCCGTGTTTAATCAAGTGGGGGGACAAGCAGCGGCCCTGGCGATGATTCAATCCGCGCTTGACCGTTGGTCAACGGTCGCTAACATCGAGTTCGTCTACGTGGGGATCGACGATGGCACTCCGTTCTCGGCGCCTTACGCTCCTGGGCAGGTACTGGGCGACATCCGCATCGGCGCTTTCGAAATTGATGGTTTCTCGGCAGCGGTAGGATTTACTGCTCCCCCTAACGGCGGCACGACGCTCGAAGGGGATGTGATCTTCAACAACAAGTCCGATATCTCATTCTACGTGGCACCGGAAGCCGAGGGGGAGTTATACGACCTATATCCCCCCGGCGGCGGATTCTATCGCAACGAGTTCGAAGGGCTAGCGGCCCATGAACTGGGACACGCGTTGGGGCTAGCTCACTCGGATGTGTCCGATGGTTTGATGTGCGGATATGTCGACTCCGGTTTCGACGGCAGTCTGTGCAGTTACTTCGATCCGGACGGCGATGGCAAAGCCCCTGTCAATCGCATTCCCGACCCCGACGATGTGGATGGCGTACAGTTCCTCTACGGACCGCCGCCCTCAGCCGATTTTGATAACGATGGCGACGTGGATGGCCAGGATTTCTTGGTGTGGCAGCGAGGCAATTCCGTTCCATTTCTGAGTGCAAGCAGCTTGGTCAACTGGCAAGCTCAGTACGAGACGGGCTCGCTGAGTGCAAACTTGGCCGTTCCAGAACCAAGTCTGATGATGATGACTTGTATTTTGGGCTGCATTCTATCCTGTAGCCGCGAATTCAAACTATCTGCCGCAATGCGCTGAAGAGCGGCTTAATTGACAACACACAAAACCGAGTATGAATGTACGGCGGCTGGTCAAGATACCCAAATTCCTCCCCGTCGCTACAACCGGCCCTTGAAACCTGTTCCTGGCCATTTCGCAGCGGCTTTCGGTGCTATAGTTCTAGGCAATTCACGGTACAATGCACTTTTCGGCATCCTAAATCTCGGTTTGCCTAGACCAATGTGGTCTGGCTAACGACTAACAGCTAATAGCCCTCTCGGCGGAGATGTGATCCATGGCAACGCGTGCAACTATCAGCCCTAACTATCTTATTCGCCTCGGCCTGGTTGGTTCGGTATGCGTCCTCGGAGGGCTCTGGTTTCTCTATGATGGGTTGGTCGGCTATCCCGCCAAGCGCGAGCGTGGTTTGGACCGAATTCAATTCTTTGAAGTCCACAAAGACGATGTCGATGCCAATGGCGACAAACTGGGGGAACTTCAGCTGAGCGAAATGTGGAAAGAACGTGCCGCAGAACGCGGTTGGCCCACCGACAATCCTCTCAACCCAGAAACCGGCAAGCCGCTCGCACCGGTCGACATTAATGAGCAGTTCTTCTACGCCGGTGGTGCTGGCCTGATCGGATTGGGTTTCCTCAGCCGATTGGTGTACATGCTCGGCCGCTGGGTCGAGACTGAAGGGACTACCCTGCGAACCAAGGGGGGGCAACAAACTGACTTCAGTCAAATCACTGGACTCGACAAAAAGAAATGGCAATCCAAAGGGATCGCGTGGGTGGACTATCAGGACGGCGGCAAGAAAAATAAAATCCGCCTGGACGACTACTACTACGACCGCGCAGCCACCAAGGAAATCCTCCGCCAAATCGAGGCCGCCATCGGCCCGGAAAAGATCGTCAACGGCAAGCCCGAACCACCCGAGAAACCAGCGGTGAATGTGGAAGCCGATGCCTAATTCATGGCTATCGCCGAAAGGCGATGATGCGTTGCTAACACTATTACTCTCTCAGCCAACGAGTGCCGCGAGTTCCCGGGCAAGTGCGTCGGAGTCGAATTCAGATGAAAACACCAAATCACTAGCTGTGAGTTTGGCGAAGGCCCGGTCGCGAGGCACTGACAAATCCAAATGCGCTGCACGATATGTCGCTCGTCCAGCAATTCTATCTATTGGAACTCGCTCCCTCTCTTTGTGGGCAACTTGTTGGGTAACCGGTGTGTCTGACCGCTGTCGTCCTTGAGGTCGAAAAAGTTCTCGAGAGAGATAGGGAAGTGATTCGGTCGACTCGATCTTACTCGGTTTGACCGGCTCCACTTCATTCGGTAATGGGGTATCGACAATTTCCAACGAAGCCGTTTCTCCCACGCGGATGGTTACCGTAGCAACATCGGTATCCCCAACATGATTAGTAATCGTGTAAGTGAAGGTCTCGATCCCTTCAAAACCTGCTGCCGGTGTGTAGGTAAGTCCAAGCCCCCCTGGATCGATTGCAATCGAACCCCCTTGGTCAGGCGAACTGATGTCGGTAATCGTGAGTCCAACGACGGAGGGGGGATGATAGGGAATGCTAAAAATAGCATCGCTGATAACCATCGTATCGATCACCGAATAAGGCGTAGCAAAGGGAAAGTAGCCACCCCAGTCGGGGTTCGCGTCGTTGGCCAGTACGTCAAGTTTTGTGGGACCAGAATCAACATCAATCTCGAATTCATCATCCACCGCATCAGGATCATCTGGCGTGTTGGTCACGGTGAGTGTGACCGTAGCCTGCTGTTCGCCGCGGACTTCATCGAAAACCGCATAAGTGAAGGTCGCCGTGCCGAAGAAGTTTTCTGCAGGAGTGAAAACTAGCGACTCGCCATCTTCTGAAATCTCAACCGTGCCGACATCTTTGACTTGCGAAACAGGCGTCAACTCCGCAACCATCGGTACTGCGAGGGTTAAAGAATTCATGGCGTAGATAGGACTGTCCCAGTACCTAACTCCAGCCGTGGGTTGCGTAACGGAGACAATGCGAGGCGCCTCACCACCAATACCCAGTCGATCGTTGGCCCGCACGTCGAGTGTCACCTCGGGACTATCTTCTTCCACCGTGAACTGATCGTCTCGGGGAAGCGTCCCCAAATAAATCTCGGAGAGTTGCTCCGAGACATTATGTAGTCGGCTGATCTTGAGATAGTCATCTGAAAGGGTAATGAGCGACTGACCCACGCGCACACTCCGGCGTGCTTGATTTCCGTGGTATCGATACGATGTCGCGTCGCTCGTATGCTCCACGCTTCCTGCAATCTCAATCGCACCGCCACCTTGCTGGTCGACGTCGATCTCGAATGCCCAGATCGCCGAGTGGTTTTCGTAGCTTGTCCCTTCAAAGATGCCGTCTCCATCCCAATCAGCCGGCACCGATTCGCTCCAGCCGACAGGAATCGTAAGTACCTGATCCTCGGCAAAGTATGCCACCGCATGGTGGTCGCTCCATGCTTCGCTTAAATGCCACTCGGCACCTTCCATGGTTACTTGATCGACGAGCGTAGGATTGGTCATATCACCCACATAGAAAAGTGAGATCTGCAGCGGCCCCAGGCGACCCGTTATTTCGTCCGCATCGCGGCCGATACCGATCACATAATCTTCGCCGACGGGGTGCAAGTAGTCCGAGTAGCCGGGTATCTTTAAAGCACCGGTCACCGTGGGAGCGGTCGGATCGCTGAGATCCACCGAGAACAGCGGATCGACCACCCGGAAGGTGGTCACGTAGGCTCGGTCATCCATGAAACGTACTGACTTGATCGTCTCGGTAGGGGCCAAATTTCGAATTTCTCCGACAACTTCCAGTTCCGTCCCCTCTTGTTCGAGAACGAACAAGTTATTGAATCGCTGTCGTTGCCGCGTGATCTCTCGGCCCCAGCGATCCAACACGGTTTCCATTCGAGTCTCGGTCGTAGCGATGCGCAGTCGCCCTTCGTGCTCATCGACCGAGAATTGATTGAGCAGCAGCCCGCCAACTTTGCCGGTGGCCGCCATGGTGGCGGTCCCCTCGTCATCGATTGTGAATTTGAAGATCGCCGTTTCCTCGTTCGAGTTTCGCATTACATAGAACGAGCTACCCGACATGTACACTTCGCTAGCGCTGGAAGTGAATATTCCCGTGGAGCTATCCGGCCCTGCCTCACCGTCTGCCACATCAAACGTGACCAGCGACATCAAATCGTTGTCGACTGTGTCGATCGGCTTATGGATCTGCGTGGGATCGGTCAATAAACCCGAGGCGATGAGTTCGCCGGCAGCGTCGTAAGTCTCATAAGTCGGCAACGCGGTTTCTAACAAGGTAGACCGCACCCGGGCTACATACTCGTCGAGAGTTTCATTGGTACGGTACTCGTAGGGATCCCCTTCCTCGGCCGGCACAGTGACTGTGCTCTCCACAATCGGCAGTTCGACACCACTGATGGCTACATAAACTCGATCCCCCACAGCACGCGAATCAACGATGCGACCATCGATCTCGGTTCGCTCGACGATTGCCGGATTCGCACGGTCCGTAATATCTAGCACAGTAACAATCGAAGGGCTGACTTTGTTCCAACCGCGGGAGATGAGCGTCAGGCGGTCTCCCTGTAGATACATTTCGTGGTAGCGGTCTTCGAAAGCTGTGAATGACATCAGATCAGGATCTGTCGGGTCAGACACATCGACGATCACCAGCTTGCCGTGCGAGAAGGTGTAGACAAACTGGCCGTCGGTCTCGACGATGTCTGCCTCATCGACCCCTGCTTCTTGGGTGTTGGTCTCTGAGTGATCGCTTGAGGACGAAAGGAAATTCGTCGTTCTTATCACGTCACTCGTAGTATCGTATAAGGTGTAGCTATATTCGATCTGTCCGGTGTAATGCATCTGCGTCATGCCGAATTGATTCTTATAGCGCTCGACGGCCTGATCGATGAGAAATTGTTCGAGTTCCCCCGGCAAGATAAACTTCGGCACGCCTGCATCAGCAACCTGTTCGGATACAAGCACGGTCACTTGTGCGGAATCAATGTGACCATTGGAGTCCTCTACCGTGTAGTTGAAAGTCTCCTCACCGGTGAAACCTGCCGCGGGAGTGTAGAGTAGCTTGCCGCCAGTTGAGATGGTTACTTGCCCTTCGTGAGTACCAACGCTGACTCCAATTATCGAAAGCGTTACGTCTGGCTTGGTGCCACTCCAGCCGATGCGCCGCTTAAGGGTGGGATCGTTTGCCAAGACATCGAGTTCCTGCGATGGGCTGCCAGGACTCACTGCAAACCAATTGTCGACAGCCAGAAATGTGTTCTGGATGCTCAAGGTCTCATAGCCGGTGACCACCTGATGGTCGAGCGATCCGTAGCGCAGGACGTACTCGAAGCTGATCGAACCAAGAAAACCCTCACTAGGTTGGTAGATCACCCGTTGTCCGTCGGCGCTGATTTGAAATGTGCCCCCTACTTCTGGTTGCGATACTTCCACGATCCGAGGTGTTTCGGGCGTGCTGGCCAGAATCACGTCTCGCTCTAACACATTCAAGACATGGGGACCCGTACCGACATCAAAATTCAGTCCGTCCTCGGAACGTGTTTGAATTGGTTTGATAACGTTGATGGACACGTGATAGGTCGCTGTTTCGCCCTCAGCATTCCGTACGGTATAGGTAAACCGATCGCTGCCCGTCGTGGCTGGTGGAGCCTGGTAGAGCAAGGATTTTCCGTCCTCGGCGATTTCCACCGTTCCACCAATACCCTCCTGGTCGGCGATTTCAATAATCTCGCCAGTGGCAAACGGACCATCGTTGGCCAACACTTTCAGCGTCTGAATCGGGCTGTCTTCGTAAAGCGTATAGTTGTCATCTCGGCTGAAATAATACGGGGGCCGATAGCCTTCTCCGGAGTCTTTCTCTCCCACCGTCACGTTCGCCTTGCCGAGTTTGCCATCGTTGTCCTCGACAATGTAGTAAAACGTATCGAACGTCACGCCTCCCTCGGGCGGTGTATAGATTAGCCGCTTCCCATCCTCGCTGATCGCGACCGTCGCCCCTTTGGCCGTCTCGCTCACCATCTTGATGTGCAGCCCAGTCGCGCCATCCGGCAGTGGATCGTTCGAGAGCACATCGATGCGGAGTTGCTGGGTACCTGTGCTCGCCTCGATGTAGTCGTCCTGGGCCTCGATCCCGGCCACACCAACCACCGAATCAGGATCTGCATCGGGGTCGGTGTGGACAAACCCTGCCCCGTCCATCAGATAGCGATCTTCGAGTCGCTCGACATGAAATCGCTGATCGGCCTTCCGAGGGGACCGCGCCCGGGCAGCACCCCCCCAACCCCGGCGGAGGAGAGACGAAAAGGAGGTTCCCAGCTGTTTGCGACTAACCATGCGAAAAAATTGCCTCTTCACTGTCCCGTCGAGACGGGGGAGAAAGAACGCTGGGCATTGTAACCCAGAAACCGGCGGAAAAGCCTATTCCAGCCGTACTCTAGAAGGCCGGAACTGGAGGGGCAATGTCACGCAAGAAATCCGCTAGCAACCAAAAATTGCGGAAATACCACCTTCGTAGGCCGTGAACAAGCCGTGCGCAGTTCCGACAGATCAGTTCTAGTACAGGCCGTGTGGCCATAAAGTGCGTTTCAGACCTGTGCTACTACTTGGCGCACTTCAATTCAAATTGGAGGTCGATGTAACCGCTCGAGCAACCTGTTTACCCTGGTGGGGGCTAGAATCGGGTGGAGTGATTAAGTTCGGGACGTTTGGTAGCAATCGACGAGTGGTGCGGTTATGCTAGATGGAAATCCCGAATTGCTTATTGGAGCGAACATGGACTCACGCATTAGTTCCCACGAATAAGTACAGTTGGCAACCGAAGTATTTTTAGCTGTGAAATTTTCGTATGAGTACTTTCATCCACTGGTGTTCTAGCGATTATATAGAAGAGCAAGCACGATGATATGCATTAGAACTCTTTGTATTGCACTCTTACTTTTTACCAATCTCTTAATAAGTGCCTACGGCGACGCACTCCGAACTGTTGCAATCTCCGGCCAATCCGCAATCGATATTGGTGGGGGTGTAGTTTTCAATGGCTTTTCGGACCACGTCATAAACGATAAAGGGCAATCTGCTTTCCGCGGATTTCTTGCAGGACGTGGAGTAATTGGGCTAACCAGCTCAGGCGTTTGGAGTGAAGGTCGAGGAACTCTAGCACTTGTAATACGACGAGGAGATTTTGCTCCGGGCACCGATCCGGGTTTTAAGTTCAGTGATTTCTTACAAATATCACTCAACAACGAAGGGCTAACTTCGATATCCGGCACTATCACTGACATTGATGTGATAAGTAGCAACAACGACAATGGTATTTGGCTCCACAATGCAGCAACAAATCAACTTCATCTTGTCATTCGCTCTGGTAGTGTAGCTCCCGATACAGACTCAGGCGTGGTCTATTCTCGAGTTGGAGCTCCTGCTCTCAGCGACAATGGAGCAGTGGCCTTTGGTGGAACTCTAGAGGGTAATGGAATAGACAACAGCAACAATCGAGGTATCTGGAGTGGGGATATAGACGGAGGCCTGCACTTAGTCGCTCGTAAAGGAGATAGGACACCAAGCATCCACTTGGCAAATGAATTCGATGATTTTTCTGGCGTGGCCATAAATGCCAGTGGGCAAACCGCATTCATTGGGGAAATAGTAGATAACTTCAGTACCCGTCGAGGTATATGGGCTACCAGGAATAATCAATTGCTGTCTGTAGCTGAACGAGGAATTCCTGCCCCAGGACTAGGGGATGAAACTACGTTCCGAACTGTAGCCGCAACTAGCTTCCCCAATGTAGCTATTAACAGCCTCGGAAATACTGCGTTCTTAGGAATACTGAGTGGAGCAACAATTAACTCCAACTCAAGCGATGGTAACGCGTCGGGCATTTGGAGTGAATCGCAAGATTCCGGCCTTGAACTACTGGTTAGAGCAAACGACGCAGTTCCCGGAATGGAACTAGGCGTTGAATTCGCAGGATTCGGCGACCCAGTTCTGAATGACGAAGGAAAACTGGCTTTTACTGCATTTCTACGCGGCACAAACGTAGATCCTCGACAAAGCTCGGCCAGCATTTGGAAAGGTGGTGGTGGAGACGACCTAACTCTTGTTGTTCGATCCGGAACCGCCGCTCCAGGGACCCAGGGTGATGCTAAGTTCATAGATTTCCACGGCACGACTATCAACAAACGTGGCCAAGTTGCATTCGTTGGTCAAATCAGAGGTGATAGCCCCGATTCAATAGGCCAACTGGGGATCTGGGCGGAGAATGAGAGCGGAGACTTGCAGCTCATCGCACTTACAGGTGCTATTCTGGATGTTAGTGATGGCACCGTTTCTGATTTCAGGACTGTCAGCAGCCTAAGTTTTATAGGAAGCACTGGCAACGGCGATGGTCGCCCAAGTGCGTTCAACGATCTTGGTCAACTTGCCTTCACCGCCCGATTTACAGATGGAACTGAGGGTGCGTTCGTGTCAACTCTCGTAGCAATCCCCGAACCCTCGACGATGCTAATTGCCTTCGCAGCTTTCGGACCACTTCTCTGTCGCTCATACTGGCGATAAAAGGGCATTAGAGGGGGCAATTCGGACAGGCACAATTCCAAGTGGGCCTGAGCGGACTTCTCTGTTTGAATTGCTGCAAGTGCTTGTAGGCTAGTGAGTTCTGTCTACTTGGCCAGGATTCTGGTTGTTGATTGTGACTGTCCTAGTGTTCCATCAAAATCACTTGAGACGCCTAGCAGCGAGGCTTACGATACTTACCATCACTCCCAGCAGAAGATTGCTCGGCTCGGGCACTGCGGCAGAAGTGGCCGTGGATGCCGACACGCCGTAGTTAGTCTTCCAATCGGCAAGTAGGCCGACACTGGGGTCTCGTTGCCATTTGAGGAAATCCGCCGCATCCACATCGCCATCGGAGTCGAAGTCTCCTAGAGGTCCGCCATCGAACACACTTAGCGACAGAGAATTAGGCGTTTTTTCCATCTGCCAGAATAGTCCCGTGGGAAGACTGGGAAGAATAGATTGTAAGAACATCCCCGACAATCCACCTGAGGAATTTATGAGCGGAATCGTTTCTCCCGCAGTCGGAACATAAGATTCCGCAAGCTCGACTTTCAGTAACCCCTCGAGCAGAGCAACACCTGCCACATCGATCGCCGCCCCGCTGAGGATCTCTGCAAGTGTCACGGTAAAGGACGCGGTGCTCGACTGTGTGAAATCGCCCGTGAACTGAAAGACTCCACCTGTCGTTTCCAAGTGTCCATCATTTTGGAACGCATCGATTTCTATCCGCAATGTAGAGTCGGCTTCCGCCCGCAGTGTCCCCTGCTGGTCAAAACTGCTGGCGAACAGAGTCAACGTATGGCCATTCTCGGCCAGCAAGACGCCGTGATTAGCAAGCGGCACGCGCTCTGGCGGCAATTGATAAAAGTAGCTTCCACCCACATAGCCGCTACCACCGGCCGTGCGGATGACAATGTCGGGGCCGATCGTCAATCCAGCCGGCAAGCTCTGCTGGTCGGTTATCTCAATCATGTTGATGCGCGGATACAGGGGGTTGCTAGGAAACCCGTTGATGTTGTTGAAACGGATTTCACCAAGACCGCTGAGGACTTGCTCACCTTGAAAGGCGATCCGCGAGTCATCAAACTGGTCTCCATTCCCTGAGCCAATGCTGATGGAAGTATCGTCCAGCGTGAGACCTTCGCGGACCGACATCCGCGTGTTGTCAATTACCATCGGCAACGCCAAGGTGACTCCTTGGCGAAAAGTCGCCCATTCGGTTGTTTCAAAGGAATAGCCGTAGGTGACTCGCAATTCGACTCCGGGGTCTCCTTCGATACGGCCGCCGCGAAAGACATCAGTACGTGAGTGTGAAATCCGCCACTCGACTCCTGCTGGGAGGTGGATCGTCTGGCCTACGTTATCGATCGGTCCAGTGAGAACTACTGTACCGGCGAGTGGCGAAACACGTTCGATCACCGCGTGAGAGAAAATGTCGTCCGGTCGATTGCCAATCGTAAGCAGACCACCATCGACTATGAGCTGACCTGTGCCGGTCAGGGGGCCATCGACCGTCAGAGATGCATCCGTCGTGATGCGAATGTCGGCATTCAATTCCAGGTTGCGCACCGTGCCGCGCGGTTTCCCCAAGAGCCCCGTTGGGACGCCAATGGTCAACTCACCGCCCCCGACGCTATTCACGGTTCCGTTAAACAACGTGCCGTCGATCAAAGTCCAGAACTCGCCTGGCTGCGAGCCCACCGTGATCGTGCCGCCTTCGAGATCGAGTGAGCCATTATACACGCCGCGATCCAAACCGGTTCCGCCAATTGCCAGATAAGGCCCCAAAGTGGAACTGCCGGAAGCAAGCACCCGTGAATTCGTAATGCTTTGGCTCCCTGGCCCTGAAATCATGCCTCCCCGGTAGATGATGTTGGCATTGTTGACCGTTAGCGAACCTTGGTTGTTCAGCGTTGCAGTCAGTTCAAGCACGCCACCGTTGACCACTTGCATGGTGCCCAAATTGTTCCACGTGTTGCCTAGCGTGAGCTTTCCCCCATTGATTGCGGTTGCCATTGCGCGCGTAGTCACTTCCGTCGTGTTGGAAATGGTTCCAGCCGAGGCGACCACGTCGCCGGAAATGTCGTAGGTGCTGGTCGCGTCGCCACTACGACGCAGGAGTGACAGCGTGCCAGAGGAAGCACGGAGATCAACGCCTGCGGGCAACGTGACTAAACCGCCACTGGCCTCGATCCGAGCGGTGCCGGTCCCTTCTGAAACGAGCGTACCTGTTCCGCCGATTGCCGTTGCCGCATCGAGATACAGATAGGTGGTACCACCTTCAAAGCGGACGTTGGCTCCGTCGAGCGTCATGGTGTTGACAGCTTTCAGAACTCCGCCGGAGAGCAATTGCAGATCGCCGAGCAGTGTCACGCCGTCGAACTGCACGGGATTGTCGCGAGGTGAAGTTCCTTGGGGCACGATTGACAATGTCCCACCGGAACTAGTCTCCAACACGCCACCCACGATTTCTGTCCCGGAGAGCAATGACCATTCTCCCCCCGAGAAGCTGGTCGTTTGGCCAGCGTTATTCAGATTCGCTCCGTAGAGTTGAATCGTGCCGCCGAGATTCTCCACGGTTCCGAGGTCGGCAAGCGAAGTAATCGCAGCTCCTTGCACGCGAATCACTCCATCTGCATTCGCACGCAATACGCTACCTGTGCCAAAAGTTACGGGTGTTGCTCCGTCGATTCTGAGCACGCCACCACTACGTGCTTCGAGCACCCCTTCATTAACGAAACCATGATTGGCAAGAATCGTGAACCCGCTGCTTGTCGAGCCTCCAGCGACAGCAGCGAACGTGCCTCGATTCACGGTTCCCTTCGAGGCATAGCTCGTTCCTCGCTCGCCAAGCACCGTGACACCAGGATCAATGGTCACACTGTTGGTTCCACAACATCCATAGGACCATCTGCCTGTGGGAGAATTAAGATAAACCTCACCGTTGCCGGTCAGGACGACCGTGCCCAGACCAGAACTAAGAGTTCCATACACATCGATCAGTCCATTGTCGAGCGTAACGGTTCCCCCGAGATTGCCAAACTCACCAGCAGGAACTTCTAACGTTCCGCTTATAGTCGTGTTGCTGATCGCGATATCACCAAGACAAGGTTTGACCGTAAGCGCCACAAGAAGCAATATTGCTTTGAATCGCCGCATAATAAGCTGACAAGACGTACGTAGCATTCGAACGAAAAACCAATAGGCAACAAGTTTGGTCAGCTCTCTGCCAACGAGGCGGGTACCCCCATGAGAGTCGGACCGCGACTCTTGACCATCCTATCTTACACCCTAGCTCGTTGCAAATTCGCAGTTCGCCGAATCAATAAGTGCCTCGGGAAGTCCCATAGAGAGCAGCCTGGTAAAGTTCCAGGGTGCACATAGGCCTGCTGCAACTAACACAGCAGTTTAACCAATGACAGGCAAATGAACGGGCATGATTCTCTCAGAAAATCTCCATTGCAGAGTTTCCGTGTAAGCTCGCTACTCGTCCCGTCCCAGTAGCGGCTCAATTTCTTTCAGAGAATCGCGTCTATGCACTCGCGCCAGGTGAGCCCCGGTTGCCAGGACTGCCACGCCACCGAGCACCAGCGAAGAAGTCGCATGACGTTCGCGTTCCTTAGTCAGCGGAGCGGTCGGTGCCTCGACCTCAGCGGGGCGTTGCTCCTCCCATTCGGCGAAGACCTGATCTCGGGCAGTTTCCTGGACAGCCTCAGCCGAGTTATTCGCCTCGCTGGTTTCGAGGTGTGATGTCGCGGTTAAAGTTGCCTGGAGAATATTCTCTCCCGGCGCAATCTCTGGTCGAGACGAAATCAGGTTGGCAGACTGTACTACAGGTGGTTGCGATTCATCGCGCGGTGAATCTGCCTTCGCAGGTGTTCTTGTGGGTAGAGAAATCTTGGGGGCAACCTCTGACTTTTGCACTTCGTTGAACTCTGAATCTCGAGCATTGCTCTGGGCAGCAGCAGGTCGGAGCGAAGCAACTTCAAAAGCCATCTCGCGCCCCTGGGCCGGGGCGTATTCTTGCGCACGAACTGCTGTTTCAATTTGCAGCGATTCTGTACGAGGCGCGTCAACTAAGCCGCCTTCCGACCGAACACCCGGACGCTGCTCAAAGGAAGGGCCAAAAAGTTGGGCGATCTGGACCTCCCCTCCATCTGGCTGGGTGGGCGGGTCTTGCTCCAGTGGGGCAATCGGGATCACCTGCTCCAACCCTCCCCCCAGGGTGCTCGCATTGAGATCCCCCCGGGATTGGAAATTTGCCTCCCCTTTGTCAATCCCATCGATGTCAGTAGTAATCAGGTCTTGAGTATTTAAGATCTGTCCCGTACCGAAGGTCGCTGAGAATTCGAATCCACTGAGTCCGTGGGAGTCGATGACTCCACGCATGTCGCCGACGAACATTTGGTCGGTGGAGAAAGAAATCAAACCACCCTCGGAAAAGTTCGTACCATCAAAGGTAATCGCTAGTCCCCCGGTGGAGGTCGAGAGGGTGATGCGCTCTTCCATCTGCTCGAAGCCCAGCGAGCGACGACAGACCGGACGCGACGAACGCATCTCTTGTCCTTTGTCGAAGCGTCTTCGCTTGTTCCCAGAAAATCTCATGGCTGCTTCTCCGGGAATGTGCTGGAATTCGTGAGAACGTCGCTACTCGAATACTCGCTGAAAATCTCAGGCAAGGGATGCTCGCGACGGAGGCGATCAACGTCGGCACCTGCAGATTCTGCTTGCTTGAATGTCTCCAAAGCTTCTTGCAGGATCTGGTCCTGTTCGGCTGACTCACCGCCAAGCAGTTGCGCCGCTTCGGCCAACTCGCCAGCAACATAATACAGATGTTCGCCATCGTCAGCCCAGAGTGTCCGTCGCTCGAGAGCTACGGAGGCAGCCTCGGCCGGGCGGCCTGCAGTTCGGAGAGTCCGACCATAGTTGAAATAGTGCTTGCTCAGAAACTCGCGGAACTCGGGCTGAGCGGGATTCGCCGCCAGGGCTGCGCTCTGGTGCTCAATCGCGGATTCGTAGTCGATTATAGCGCGGGCCAAGTCGCCAGTCTGTTCTGCCACCATTGCCCGGTTGTTCAACACTCCCGCCAGCGAACTCTGGTACCGTGCGTCCTGCGGAAAGTCGGCAACCAGTTCGGTCAGGATCTCAAGTGCATGAGCATAAGCAGCCACCGCCGGACTGGTCGCGTGAGTGCGGGCCAGTGTCTGGCCAAGATTGTTCCAGGTAAGCGCCAACTCGCTACGATATTGTACCACGCTGGCAAACTGCCTCACGAGCTGCTCTTGAGTCTCAATCGCCTGGCGATAGGCGGCAACCGCCGCCGTGTCGTCACCTATCCGGCCCACGATGGCACCCAAGTTGTTTTGGCAAAGCGCCAGATCACTCCGCCAACTTGCCAGTGTAGGTGTATCTGCTGCGCGTTGATCGACAATCTCTTGAAGCAACTCCACTGCCCGCTCACACGAGGACCGGGCAGCTTCCCAATTGGTCTCCTGCTCGACAAAGCTTCGGTTGTTCAGCGCAAGAGCCAGATCGTGCCGGGCATGTACGTCTTCAGGCGAATGGGCCGCGATTTTTTCCAATCGCCCGATTGCCGCTGAAAACGAACGCAGAGCGGATGGCAAATCCCCGCGTTGTCGCTCGAGAAAACCCTGGTTGGTTAGCATCTCGGCAAGCAAACGCAAACTCGCGCGATCCGCGGGATTCTTCGCAGTGATGTTTTTCTGCAAATCAATTGCCGCGGTGTAATGCTCGCGGGCCAACTGGAGATTTCCTTCTGCAGCCGAGAGTAAAGCGAGGTTATTCAGACAGGTTGCTCTTTCCTGCCGAAACAACTGGGGATCGTCACCTGCCTCGCTCAAGCGAGTAAATAGTTCGTAAGCCTTACGGTAGGATTCTTCGGAACGCTGTCGATCGCCCAATCGGCTGGCAATGGTCCCCACCTGAAAATGAGTCGACGCAAGTTGCTGATCGAGTGTCGGATCGCTTGCCGCCCGAGCAATGAAATCCTCATAGTAGGCGAGCGTGTCTCCCAGCACCGCTTGCCGTAGTGGCTCGCTGCCGGGAAGCTGGGCAAGCTCACGTGAAAACCGATTCCCAAACCGATCAACTACCTGACGCGCTTGCTGGAGGTTCTCCTCGGCAGTCACCAAGGCCGCCTGGGTGCGACCTTGCTCGCGCATCAGCAAGAACGCGGAGCTCGTCGAGACCGCAGCCAGCACCACCAGAAAACTGGCCGCGAGCGAGACGAGCACTCGATGTCGGCGTATCCATTTAGCGGAGCGATCCCGCAAGGTGGGGCGACGCGCCAGTGTCGGCTTCCCCTCAAGAAAGCGAGTGAGATCCTCGGCCAGTTTTTCCGCCGTGGCGTAGCGATCTTCTCGCGACTTGGCCATCGCACTGAGAATGATTGTTTCCAAATCGTGGGGGATCGCCGGATCGATCATGCTCGGAGCAATTGGCTCCTTTTGGGCAATCGCTCGTAGCACTTCCTGGCGATCCTCTCCCGGGAAAGCAGGCTGCAATGTGAGCAATTCGTAGAGTGTGGCCCCGAGCGAATAGATATCGGTGCGCGAATCGACAACCAGTTGCCCTGAATTGGCCTGCTCGGGACTCATGTACCGCAGCGTGCCGACCATGTCACCAGTCATGGTTACGCTAGGGTTGTTTGCGATACGCGCGAGGCCGAAATCGGTAATCCACAGTTTTTGCCTGTCATCGAGCAGTAGGTTCGAAGGCTTGATGTCGCGGTGGATCACCCCACATTGATGGGCATGATGTAAGGCGTTGGCAGCTTGAATCCCCAATCGGGCAATTGCCACGCAGTATTCCGCGTGGCTCCCTGCATGGCGAGAGGTGAGAAATTCGCATCCCGAGTGTTGCGTCGTCTGGGCAACAAGCGTGGAGACGGCATGAGGGGCTGACTCGGGGCTAGAGGCATCTTCCTCGTCATTGCGTAGCGCATGGACTACCCGGTCGAGCGATCTCCCCGCTATGAATTGCATCGCGTAGAAATGCACTCCCCGTTCCTCACCAACGGCAAACACGGGCACAATGTTGGGATGATGCAGCTGAGCCGCTGCTTGGGCCTCGTTCTGGAAGCGAGCAAGCTGCTTGTGATCCCACATAGCAGCAAACGGCAGTACCTTCAGGGCGACTTTGCGCTGCAGTGATATCTGCTGTGCTTCATAAACAACCCCCATTCCACCCCGGCCAATTTCTGCGCCGATCTGGAAGTCACCCAATCGCTTCGCACCGACATCAGTCGGTCCTGCAGAAAAAGGTGCTGTCGACTTAGCAGACCCTCTCTTACTAGGTTTGGCGGCCCGCACACCCTGTGTCGCTTCATGCAACATTTCGACACTAGCTGCAAAGGCACGAATATCCTCCGCCAGACGCGGATGCTCTGTGGCCAATAGGGTCACATCCAACGGCGTGCCCTCTTCGAGCGATGCCAGATAACTATCCAGCACCTCGGCCAATTCCCTGTCGTCCAGGACACAAGGATTCAAAGTTTGAGAGGGCTCACTAATCATTGGTAGCTGTTGGCAGTTTGCAATTGGCTAACTGATTCCTTATTCATCCATTTTTTCTCGTAAGCAGCGAATGGCACGTACCCACAACATTCGAGTGGCACCGGTCCGACGCTGCATCCGCTTGGCCACTTCCTCAAATGGCAAAGCCTCGATGTGTCGCAATATAATCACTTCCCGGTAGTCCGGCGGCAATGCAGCAATTTGGTTGGCTAGATCCAGTTCCTGTTCCTGTCGCTGGTAGGTTCCACTGGGAGAATTCCCCGGATCAGAAAGCATCGCATCGAGCCTGGCAGTAGATTGCTCCAACGAACCGGCCAGTACCTCCAGTGAAACTTCGCGTCGGACGGACCGTTTGGCAGTAAGCACATGCTGCTCGACCACCCGGTGGAGATTATTAACCAGGATCATCCGGAGCCACGCACAGAACTCCCCGATCGACTGCCCCCGAAACTGGTCAAAGTCGCGGTTGGCCTCAAGAAAGGTTTCCTGCACCACATCCGAGGGACTGACGCGTTGCTGGAGACACCGCTCCAACTGGGCCACTACCAGCAGCTTCAGGTAATTGCGATACACCGAGAGCAACTGCCCAAAACAGTCGCGCTCTCCCGCAAGCGCTTGCGAAAGCAAGAGTTGCGGATTCGTGCTGGAACAATCAGTCATAAGAAACCCCTTGAACAGCCCCCTGCTGCACCACCCTCACTAATGTAGGCAGAATCTGGCAAGAAGTGTCACAGGGAAATAGGCAAAATTTGAGGAATTTACCCAAATGCCTGCTATCAGAGGCTCCCAGGGGCTCTCAAACCCCGCCCGCCACCAGGGAAACGTTCTGTCCGCCGAAACCAAAGCTATTCGAGGCGGCGATGTCGCACTTGGCCTCGCGGGCCGTGTTGGGGACATAGTCGAGGTCGCACTCGGGATCGGGTGTTTCGTAGTTGATGGTGGGGGGGAGCACTTTGTGCTTCATCGCCATCAGGCAGATAATCAACTCCGTCGCCCCGGCGGCGGCGATCAGATGGCCCGTCATGCTCTTGGTGCTAGAGACAGGAAGCTTGTCGGCATGCGTGCCGAACACCTGGCGGATCGCTAGCGACTCCACGCGATCGTTCACCGCGGTGCTGGTGCCGTGGGCGTTGATGTAGTCGATATCTGTCGGATCCTTGCCCGCATCTTTAAGTGCCATCTTCAGGCAACTAATCGCCCCGCGACCCTCAGGATGGGTATCCGTGATTCGAAACGCATCGGCAGTTGTACCGTAGCCCAGCAGCTCGCCATAGATTGGGGCACCCCGCTTACGGGCGTGTTCGTATTCTTCGAGCACGACCATCGCGCCCCCTTCTCCCAAGACAAAACCATCGCGATTCTTGTCGAACGGGCGCGATGCTCGCTCGGGTTCGTCATTTCGTTCGCTCAGGGCGGTAAGCAAGTTAAATCCAGTGACGCCGAAGGGGTGAATCATGCTGTGGGCTCCCCCGGAGAGCATCACATCGGCCTCACCGCGGCGAATGATCTCGGTCGCTTCGCCGATGGCCTGACTACTGGCGGCACAAGCGGTAAGGCAATTTACGTTGGGTCCCTGGGCATCAAACATCCCTGCCAAGTAGCCGACGGGCATATTGGGTTCCTGCTCCAGCTCAGCCTGGGGGTCGAGTATCTTCAGCCCCTCGGTGACGAATCCATTCAAATCAAGATCGCCCCCTTGCACAGCGGCGGTCATCATCTGCGAGAAATTGAAGAAATCCTGACTTCCTTCGCCGGCGCCCAGATAAACGCCAAACCGCGTCGGCTCAACCGTCCCCAGCACACCTGATTCTGTGATGGCCTGCTGGGCAGCCCCCGCAGCGAAACAAGTGTGTCGACTGCGGTCGTCCCACTCAGTAGGGTCGAGACCAACAGCCGCGACGGACCAATCCCTCACTTCAGCGGAAATCTTGGTGGGAAAACTACTCGCATCAAAGATGGTGGTGCGGCCCACGCCACTCTTACCGTCCATGAGATTCGCCCACAGCGAATCGACCGTGGTCCCCAACGGCGTAACGCAACCGACACCCGTGATGACAACCCGACGACGCATGGTAAAATCTCCTAGAAAACAATTCTCTCGGCACTGATTGCCAAAGTATCGCTACTTTCGCGGAGCGAAAGGCGGCTACACCACCGGCGACGTTTCCACCAACGGATACTCTGACTCTCGGATACGCGTGCCGTCTTGCCGCACTCCAACTTCAAACACGCCGACCAGCTGCAGCCAGTGCCGTAAGTCTCGCGGACGGAACAGCGGTGCCCCTCCGGTTACATCGTTGGACTCATCCAGTCGAGCGAAAAACAATTGGGCCTCGGCGTGCAAGCGGTCTCCGACATGCCCGGTTGCTGAGACTACCGCTCCGTCGCGCCGCAATGCATCGACCGTCACGCGATAGGTGAGGGTTTCGCCATTTCGCACATACGAGTGGAAACTAACTTTTGACAGTTTGGCGAGTACAACCAGTTCCGAGAAGCCATAATGTTCACTCACCAGAAGGCCGCCGGCTTGGGCGATTCCCTCTGTCACGAGCGAGTTCGGCATGATCGGATAGCCGACAATGTGCTCATGCATATGAGGCTCCGCTAACGACACCCCTTTGACGGCCGTCGCGTGGGAGTCGCATACGAACTCGGTGAATCGATCAATCCAAAACCAACGCATGTTGCTTGTACCTTAGAGTAACGTCAGAACCGCTCCGATGAATGACGAATGTCCCATGAACAATGACGAAAGAATGACAAAGCTCGAATGTCTAATTATTCTTGCTTCGTCATTCGGAATTTAACTCGCCAACTTATGCGCCACGAAGTTGCACATGTCCTGAACGGTTAGCTCTTGAGCCAAGTTCTGTACGATGGGATTCGACTCGAACTTGGAGAGATCGGCAAACGGCATCCGCTCTTTCAGCTTGGCAATTCCCTCGGCGTTGACCTTGCCATCCTGCACGTACTCAGAATTGGTCAAGATATCTTCCGGGAATAATTCGCCCCGCTCGATCTTAATATCGAAGGCCTTTTCCAGGCGAAACACGATATCCAGAAAGTCAATCGACTCCGCATCCAGATCACCCTGAAGCGTTGCTTGGGGAGTGACTTCATCATCATCGACTCCCAAGGCATCAACTAACGCTTCTTGTACTTTTTCAAAAATCTCTTCATTGCTTGGCATGGCTTAAAAATAACCTCCGATAAAATGGTTGGTATATGTTGTCAGTGGTCAGTGGTCCGCTTCAACTGGCCACTGACGACTGACAACTCTCTTTACGTCGGAACGACTTCTGAATTCAGACTTCGGGTCAGTAGCTTTTCGGTTCCCCGTTGATACTCGATCATCCTCGCATCAAGGTCGGCCTGTTCAGGATCTGCATCCGCAAGATTGAATCTTTCCAGGACGAGTCGACCACTCACCGAGGCTTTGCCGGCCACTTCACCCTTGAACTTGAAGTTCACAAACCGCTCGTCCTTTTTTGTTTGCTCGACGCGGATGGTGAGCGTGTGACCCGGAGCAACAAAGTCGGCATACTTAACGGCGCTCGCTTCGTGCAACACGATAATGCTGTGAGCATAGTCCTCGCTCAACCTGATCAACCAAACACACGCTTGCGTGGCCGCTTCAAGCATGAAGACGCCCGGCAACACGGGAAATTCAGGAAAATGATCCGCGAGATACTCTTCCGAGAGCGTCACATTTTTCACAGCCGTCAATTCGGTATCGGGCTCATACGAACTGATCCGATCCAGTAGCCAAAAACGCATAGGCTGGTGCCCCGAAGACGAACTGAGGGTTGGGAATGGGTGTTGATTTGGGTTAATTGGGAAAATAGCGAACTCGCGATTATAACTCGACTTCTCCACTCAGACAACGCCCCAACAACCGACTCTAACCCCCACTTTTTCAGCCTTTTCGACAGTTCACACCACCTGGGCAAACCCTGAGGTTTTGCCGTGATCCCGAAGGGGAGTGCGATCCCCCGTGATACCGCAAACGCCGGAAGCTTACACATCCGGCTCGCCAAATCTAATCCTTGGTTAGATTCTGAATCTGCACCCTGGCCTGATCCACCAAGGGCTGCAATTCTCTGTTGTCCTTGTAGGATGAGACTATCCCGTCCAAGATGCGCCGAGCTTTGTACAAATCCCCTTCCTGGATCAGGGACTTGGACTGA
Source organism: Bythopirellula goksoeyrii (assembly GCF_008065115.1). Classification (NCBI taxonomy): domain Bacteria; kingdom Pseudomonadati; phylum Planctomycetota; class Planctomycetia; order Pirellulales; family Lacipirellulaceae; genus Bythopirellula; species Bythopirellula goksoeyrii. The sequence continues at coordinate 6,326,874 of NZ_CP042913.1, forward strand.
GCCAATTGATCGCGCACGAAATCCGCTTGGCTCTTTCCGTCCTGCGGGTCGGATCTCAGATTCGAAATCCGCTGACGTGCCAAGCCAGCAAAGGCCCGGTCGTACTCATCGTCGCTCTTATTGAACATCGTGGCCAGTGCTTCGTATCTCTGCCAGGCAGTAATGCGGTCTCCCCGCTTCTCAAAGTCCCAAGCCTCGGTATAGAGCCGCTCCGCTTCACTTTCCGCAGGCCGACCCAGTCGGTCGTTGTTCTTTGCGCGAGTCTGCGCCCGATACACTAGGTAGCGATCTTCAAACTCCTGAATCTCATCGGCGTACTTTGTGTCGGGATACTGAGCCAAGAGTGGTTTGATGTATTGTTCTTCGGCCCGTTTCCAATCAACGGGGCTCTCGGAATCCATGTAAGGTTTTGCCCCTTCAAACAAGGCATCCTCATCCGCTGGCCGCAGCGTCCAAGCCGCCCCCGCAACCAACAGCAACAAACAAACTCCCAGAAACCAGGCGCGCTCGTAGAAAGGGCTCGTATCGCGATGCTTGCGACGGAATCCTTTCGACAACTTTCGCAGTTCTTTCTGATCTCCCCCAACTCGCAATACCCCTGACTTGCCAGCGAGTGCCTGCTGTGTAGCGCCCACCCCCGCAGCGACTTTCTGCATCGCACTAACTATCGCCCGATGGGCTTCTTCTGCAGACGAAAGTCGGTCAGCACGTTTAGGTTCGAGCAATTTAGCCACCAACACATCCAGCCATACAGGGCAGTCGAGTACCTTGGGGGCAATTCGCGGCGCTGGACCTGCGCGCCGTGCCTGGATCAACTCCGATGGAGTATTTGCTGACCAGGGTAATTCTCCCGCCAGACATTCATACAGAATCACCCCTAAACTAAACAGATCGCACGGAGGGAGCGTCGCCGATTGCTTACCGCGAAACACTTCGGGTGCCAGATAGGGTGCCACCTCCATCGAAGATCGCAACCCCAACACCTCATCCCGATCGCCCCAAGCACAATCAAACCCCGCCAATTTGACCCCGCCCCCTTCAGGAAGCAACACGCGACTCGGGGTGAGCCTCTGATGCACGAACCCATGTTGATGAGCATGCCGCAGTGCCTCACAAATGCCGTCGGTGATCTCTACCGCAAGCTCCCAAGGAATCTTCCCCCGCCGATCCATCAAATCGCGCAGCGATTCCCCAGGGACCAGTTCGAGAGCCAGATAAGGCTGCCCGTCCTCGATCGTTCCGCCCAGATAGCGCACGATGCTTGGATGCACAAGCTTCTGCAAACGCTTGACGTCGGCAGCAAACAGATTCCCACCCATCGCCTGGTTCACCAGACTCGGTGGCAACAGCTTCACCGCCATCGCAGTCTTGCGCTCAACGTGCAATCCGCGCAGAACATTAGCCGAGCCTCGGGGATCGAGGCATTCTTCCAACACAAAAGGACCAATTCGCGAACGCTGCATCGGCTACTGGAGATTGAGAGAGGTAAGGAACTCGTCGTCCTTTCATTGTAATTGAAGAGACGATTCGCAGCGAGGCAGATATACAATAGCTTCATAGCCGTCGGCGGAAGCCGATAGTTGTCGTTCCGGAAACCGCAGGCTCCCTCCGACGGCCAAGAAAGGCTAGATGATAGTCGAAACAGCGAATACCCTCGTCTACAACTCCAACCGTTTGACGCGTACATTGCGAAACGCCACAGCCCCGTGATCCATTTGAAGCATGAGCGCTGCTTCGGCCACCTCGGGCAGTGGAGTTGAGGCATTGCCAGTCGGTGAGGCTACCTCTACTTCCTGATGTATTATCTGACCGTTGAGTTTTACAGATAAAAACTTTGCATTATCGACTTTCGTCCCGTCGCTAGCGAAACGAGGCGCCCGGAATACCACCTCCAAGGTTTGCCACTTACCAGCAGGCTTCGCAGCGTTCACCAGTGGGGGCACACCTTCATCAATGTATTTCAACGGCTTGCCTTCGCCTTGAAACAACCAGTGAGGATAAATTCCACCACACTCCCTGGCCGAAGGCTTGTCCTTATGGTGGCTATCGTAAAGCTGAATCTCATAGCGCTGTTGCAGCTTCACGCCAGAGTTGCTCCCTTTGCCGATAAGAAACTCTAGCTGGACTTCGCAATCACCGAACTCTTGCCTGCTAAGCAAGTTGTTTGCTTCTCCAAACTTGGATTTCGAAAGCGCCGCGACCACACCCTCGCCGGGCTGAGCCTCTAGTGATTTCGAATTCAGCTCCAACGTCACATCGCCGCATAAGACTGCATTCTTTCCGAGCTGGACAATCCCCGTGGGGCCCTTGGTATCTATCAAATCGATCCATTGGATGACCTCCTCTGATTCCGCCGTACGAACCGGAACCAAGAGCAGCATAAACAGGCTCGGTACCAACAAGCATTCCAAATTCATTCTGTATCGACCCATTTCAATTATTTTCCTGTCAAAGTCTACACCGGCTAGATTCGTAAGAGTGCGACAAGCAACTTGGCAACTCCAAGATTGTAGTTGAAGTGAATTTCTTCAGCGAGCGAGAGCCTGCCAAATAGCCGTTAACAATCAGTACTATCCCGATTCATCGGAATTCCCCGGCGCAGCCGGTAGTAGCCCCGGCATTTATGCGCGAGAAACTCGTCATTGCTTCGTTTACGGAAGAGTCTTTGCAATTGAGTTCGGGTCAGTATCCGTCGCAGCAGGAACGCACTTCGGTTTGCGAGACACCATCGGCTTGCCAGATTCCTTTTGCCGCCGACGAAGATCCTCAATCATTGCCTTCACATCGTAATTGAAGTTTGCGGCGACATTGTCTCGATATTCTCGTATTTCGTCGAGGACGGGATCGGTGTACATGGTCAAATCTCGATCAGTTGTTCGGGAGTACAGATTGTTGGCATCTCGAAGCCAAACAAATCGCAAACCATCTCCATTCTTGCCTGCAGCGTCGCATTGGCAATATGACGACAATTCCAGGTTAGCAGGTAGTCGATGCCGTTTCCAACAGAAATTGCTATATGTAGGGCGTCATTTGCAGCATTCGACGGTAAAGGCACTCGCTGCATTAACGCAGACACTATTTCATCGGCATCGGTTGGCGGTTCGAGAATGTCGATCCCTCTAAGAAGATTCATTCGCTTTGCAGCAGCTTCTGGATCGCCATCGGCAGACTCATCTATAACCACTTGTGATATGAACAGATTATAGTTGGTTCGATGATCGTTCCACCATTCATGCGTGATCTGTTGTCGCGCAGCCATCACGATTTGAGGGCTCTGTCTGGCGGCGAGATAGCTGGGGATCGTTGTTTCGACATAGACTGATGGCTTCATCTTGATCCTGTTCCCCCTACTCCAACGTAATCAACAAATCCCCTGCCTCTACCTGGCTGCCAGTGCCGACATGCACCTGGGCGACTTTGCCTTCGCTTTCGGCGGCTATGGTGGTTTCCATTTTCATTGCTTCGAGCGTCATCAGCTTTTGGCCTTGAGTGATTGCATCGCCGGGTTCAACTGCGACCAACACTACCATTCCTGGCATTGCCGATCCGATTTGTTTAGCGTTGTTGGGGTCTGCCTTGGGGGTCGACTCTCCGGTATTCTCCAGAGAACGATCATGCACCGTCACATCGCGGGGATGGCCGTTGAGTTCGAAGAACACGCTGCGGGTGCCGTCGGCGTGAGGATCGCCGACAGTAAGAAACTTGATGATGAGCGTCTTGCCGGGTTCGATCACAACGGAGATTTCTTCTCCTGCGTCCATGCCGTGCAGGAACACAGGGGTCGGAAGCAGGCTGGTGTCAGAGTATTGTTCCCAGTGGGCAGCGTATTGCTCAAAGACTTGCGGATACATCAGATAGGCAACGATCTCCTGCTGCGTCGGCTCGCGGTCGATCATCTTGGCGACTTTTTCTTTCGCGTCATTGAGATCTGCGGGGGGCAAGCTCTCGCCGGGACGACCTTCCAACGGTTTCTCGTCTCGCAGAATTCGGTCCCGCACTTTGGTCGGAAAACCTCCTTCTACTTGCCCCATGCGACCACTGAGCAAGTCGAGTACCGAGCGGGGAAATGCCAGCTCGCGATCGCTCTCCATAAGTTCCGCACAACTCATGTCGTGGGCCACCAAGAACAGCGCCATGTCACCCACCGCCTTCGAAGTAGGCGTTACCTTCACAATGTCACCAAAAAGTTGATTCACGTCGGCGTAAACTTTGCAGACTTTGGCCCATTGCGAAGAGAGGCCTAGCGCGTGGGCCTGCTGAAACAGATTCGTGTATTGCCCACCTGGCATTTCGTGCTGATAGAGGTCAGCTCCGGCGGCCAGAGTTGGGCTTTCAAACGCTGAGTAGAATTCTCTCGCCTCGCGCCAGTAATCGGAAATCCTATCTAAAGCTTCGGAGCTAAGCGTCGATGCCCGGGGTGTGAACCGTAGTCCCTCGACCATCGTGTTGAGATTCGGCTGCGAAGTCCCGCCCGACATCGCTGCCAGTGCTCCATCGGCAATGTCGAGTCCCATCTCGGCCGCATTGAGTATCGCCGAAGCCTGGACGCCCCCCGTGTCGTGTGTGTGGAAATGAATCGGCAAGTCCACCTCGTCTCGCAGCGCCTTGACCAACATCTCTGCAGCGTGGGGCTTGCATAAGCCGGCCATGTCCTTGATGGCCAGAATGTGGGCTCCCATTTGCTCCAGCTCTTTGGCCAGCATTACGTAATACTTGAGGTCGTACTTTGATCGCGCCGGATCCAGGATATCTCCCGAGTAGCATATGGCCGCCTCGCAGATCGCGTCAGTTTTCTGCACCGCTTCCATGGCCACGCGCATGTTGGGAGTCCAATTGAGTGCGTCGAAGATACGGAACACGTCTATCCCCGCATCCGCTGCCTCACGAACACATAACTCGACCAGATTGTCCGGGTAGTTCGCGTAGCCCATCGCACTCGATGCCCGTAGCAACATCTGAAACAGAATGTTCGGAATTTTCTCACGCAGTAATTCGAGCCTTTTCCAAGGGGATTCCTTCAAGAACCGCATTGAAGTATCAAATGTCGCGCCGCCCCACATCTCGATGGAAAACAACTCTGGCAAAAGCCGTGCATAGGCATCGGCGATTTGGCAAAGATCAAAAGTGCGGAACCGCGTAGCCAATAGTGACTGATGAGCATCGCGCATTGTGGTGTCCGTCCACAACAGCGGCTTTTGCTCTTTCACCCAGCGGGCAAACCCTTCGACGCCAAGTTCCTTGAGCCGATCGCGAGTACCCTTCGGAAGCGGACATTCATCCAGATCAGGTACAACTACCGGGGTTCGCCGCAGAGAGGGCAGCTTGTCACCCACGATGGGGCTACCGTTGACGATCACTTCGGAAATGTACTGCAACAGGCGCGTAGCGCGATCACGTCGTGGGACAAAGTCGAACAACTCAGGAGTATCGTCGATAAATCGTGTCGTGCATTCGCCTGCCAGGAACACGGGATCGGTCACCAGTCGAATCAAGAACGGGATGTTCGTCTTCACGCCCCGTACACGAAACTCTTGCAGACAACGCTCCGAACGGCGTGTGGCGTCTTCAAAGTTCCGGCCCCAGGCGGTCACCTTCACCAACAACGAATCATAAAAGGGATAGACCACAGCACCAGAGAATGCCGTGCCCGCATCGAGGCGAATCCCCATTCCACCCGCAGATCGATAATGCGTAAGCCGACCGTAATCGGGCATAAATCGGTTCGAGGGATTTTCGGTCGTCACACGGCATTGCACGGCAAAACCGGTCGTTTTGATGTCCTCCTGCGAAGCGAGTCCGACCGCCTCGGAAGTGAGCTTTTCCCCCTGAGCAATAAGAATCTGCGACCGCACGACGTCAATGCCGGTCACCTCTTCGGTGACGGTATGCTCAACTTGGATCCGTGGGTTGACTTCGATGAAGTAGAGTTCATGCGTGTCGGCATCGACCAGAAATTCTACTGTCCCCGCATTGTCGTACTTCACCGCCCTTCCAATTTCCAGTGCCGCTTCACAAATTGCGTTGCGAACTTTGGTTGGCAGATTTGGCGCGGGAGCTATTTCCACGACTTTTTGATGCCGGCGCTGAACAGAGCAATCTCGCTCAAAAAGATGAACCAGATTGCCGTGGCGATCTCCCAGGAGTTGCACTTCGATGTGACGAGCTCGCTGGATATATTTTTCAACAAAAATCTCGGGACTGCCAAAAGCGGTGAGGCTCTCGCGGCGGGCGGCCTCAAAGGAACTCTCAAACTCTTTGGGATCGGTCACCACACGCATTCCTCTACCACCGCCTCCATGGGCCGCCTTGAGAATAATGGGGAACCCTAGCTTCTCGGCCGTCGCCAAACCATCGGCCACCTCAACAATTGCCTCAGCGCTCCCTCCCAGCACCGGGACACCCACCTTGGTTGCCAATTTGCGAGCTTCGAGCTTGTCGCCCAGATTCTCCAGCAAATCCACGCGCGGCCCAACGAAAGTAATGCCCGCATCAGCACATGCCTGGGCGAACTCGGGATTCTCGGAAAGAAACCCGTAGCCTGGATGGATCGCATCAATGGCATGTTCCTTTGCCAATTCGATGACGCCCGGAATGTTCAAATAGGCCTGCAGGGGTTTGCCTTCTTCACCGATCAGATAAGCTTCATCTGCTTTAAAACGATGCAGTGCATAGCGATCTTCGTGCGAATACATCGCCACGGTTCGGATACCCAGTTCATGGGCACTGCGAAACACGCGAATGGCAATCTCGCTACGATTGGCAGCCAACAGACGACGAATAGGTTTCATAAGCTTCTCAAAAAAATCTATGACTCAAAACTGACGGTTCACTCTAGCGACGGGGCCTACCGAGTAACCGGGGTTCCGTTCCATCGCTGTAATGGATGCCTGGCGACTATCGCGTCCAGGGACGACCACCGAGAGCGCCGTCCCAGGGGTCCCTGGATTGGGATACAACACGACTTCCCACAAACTAAACAACCCAGCTGTGTATCCCTGCAACTGGAGTTGGAGCTTCTGAAACTCAGCTGTCCGCTGGGCATCCTCCTGAAAAGCCTGAGCCTGGGACTGCAGGTAGAGAGCTGACTCCTGTTGATCTTCGTACTCCTGGGCAGAAGCGGCCCAGCGATCCCAACCTGGCTTCAGCGCAAGCAATGCCTTGTCGCTGAACAGAAAGAATGGCACCGCATAGTGATTGCCGTTGGGCAGTTCCAGCAGCACCCCTTCAGTAGTGAATGTTTCGGGCTCTCCTCTACGTCGCCTGAGCCAATCAAACAGCCCTGCCCTGTCCGTGATGTTTCGCTCGGTGAAGTGGGCCGCCACCAAGGGAGTAATCTTTTGATAGACCTCAGGTAGATTCTCAAATTTCTGATCGTTCACATAGATAGTTCCACGGAACATGCGAAAGGTGACATCACGACGCATATAGTCGACCACCTTGCCGATTACTTTGAGGCCATTCCGCATTTCCCATGCATGCTCACCTTTGCCCTTTTGGTCCAGAGTGTCCTTCGCTTCCTTCGACTTGACGTATTCTTGATCTTTCTCAGAAAGTTGCTCTAGATCGACACCGACAAGCGTATTATCCGCTTTCTGAAGAACCAGATCCGCTCCGTCGAACGCGACCAAATCACCTTCTAGGGAATAATTTCCTGTCGAGTCCGTCCAAACTCGCGCCTGTGCGTCGAGACCAAACCAAGTAGCGGCAAATACAAAAAAGACAGTAATCCTGAGCATCGTATCAACTCCCATGGTATTCTCCCGCCTCAGGACACCGGCCCCAAGGCAGTCTCGCTAGTATAACGGACTGCACTCCCAGTTCCACCGCATAGAATGCCCTGGGATTGCAATCCCAGGGCGTTGCCAGTTGCCTGCCAAAACGCGTATCCTTAGAGAGTTCCCCACGAGGCAAAAAATCTCTATGAAATCTCCCGTTATCGTTGATTGCTGTCGTACCGCCATAGGCCGTTCTCAAGCGGAAAAGGGTGTCTTTCGCAATGTGCGGTCCGACGATCTAGCTGTCGCCGTCGTCCGGGCCTTGGTGCAGCGAACCGAGATCGACCCCGCTGAAATCGAAGACCTCATCCTCGGCAATACCCAACAGCAACGCGAACAGGGATTCAATATCGGCCGGATCGTGGCACTCATCGCCGGGCTGCCGAGCAGCACGGCTGGGGCCACCATTAACCGGCTTTGCGGAAGCAGTCTGCAAGCAATCAACCAGGCTGCTCATTCGATCATCGCTGGTGGTGAAGATGTGCAAATTGTCGGCGGACTCGAACACATGCAACACATCCCCATGGATGCCGGCGTGGACTTCAATCCCAAGTTGTTCCAAGCCACCAGCAAAGGAGCGCTCAGCATGGGCTACACGGCTGAGTTCTTGGCCCAATCGCGCTCCATCAGCCGCGAGGCTCAAGACGAGTTTGCTCTGGCAAGTCATCAAAAGGCAGCCGCTGCCACCGAGGCCGGTGAGTTCGACAACGAGATTATTCCCGTCTGGGGTCTCGACGAAGACGGCAACCGCACTTTGATTACTGTCGACCAATGCATCCGCTCTGACACGAGCCTTGAAGTCTTGGCCGCCTTGAAGCCGGCTTTCATGCCTGTCATTGGCACGGTGACGGCAGGCAATAGTTCTCCACTCAACGACGGCGCGGCGGCCCTTATGATGATGAGCGAGGAAAAAGCCAAGACACTCGGACTCAAGCCCCTGGTGCGTGTTCGCTCAACTGCCGTGGCCGGTGTCGATCCCGCCGTGATGGGTACCGGCCCAGTCCCCGCAACCAAGAAAGCCCTGAAACGTGCCGGCGTCTCGCTCGCCGACATCGAACTCGTGGAACTCAACGAAGCCTTTGCCGCCCAATCGATCGCTTGCAACCAGATGCTTGAACTCGACGAAGCCAAGGTAAACGTCCGTGGCGGCGCCATCGCCATCGGTCATCCCTTGGGAGCAAGCGGAGCACGCATCGCCACGACACTTATCCACAACATGATTGACCGCGATGCCACCCTCGGTCTCGCCACCATGTGCATCGGCATCGGCCAAGGCATCGCAACGGTGTTTGAGCGGGTGTAGAGTGAGACCTTCATGAAAGCGTAACGCCCAGGGATTCCAATCCCTGGGCGTTACGTGTTTCTCAATTCAACAGCTCAATGATCCGAATACACCCGCGTGCTTTCTTCCTTCGTGATCGGATCACGAATCTCGTCAGTCGTGACTTGCACGCTCAGGCGTTGATCGCCGGCTTGTACGCCTTGAGCTTGAATACGGAATGTGGCTTCTGCCTTGGGACCCAGCTGCGGAATCGGAGCAAACACCACGCGATCCCCTTGCACTGTCGTTTGCGTATCGCCATTTCCGGAGAGTGCGCGGAGACCAGCAGGCATGACCGCCACCACCTGCACATTGGCGGCCGCTTTGGAACCTTGGTTTGTCACACGAATCTCATAGTTTGCTTCGCCACCCACTTCGATTGGATCATCGCGATCGATCACCTCGAACATGAGTGCTGCGATTCCTTCTACGGTCACTTCCTTGACAGTTTGATCGGTCAAACCATCGCGAGCCTTGGTGCTAACCTGCAACGTGTGCTGGCCGGGCTCGACAGGGAGCGCCACCAACTCGACCATGCCACGCTCGTTAGCCGGCAATTCTGCCAAACTCCAGAACACGCTGTGCTGTGCCGCATCATACTCACCCAGATTGTTTGCACTAACAAACTGCATACCCTTTGTTAGGTGGGCAACCAATTGCACCTCTTTTGCAGGAGCGGTGCCGGGATTCTCGATGCTCACTTGATAAGTAGCAGGTCGCTCTAGAAAACGCCGTTCCGGACCATCAACCGTGAGACGCAACTCAGGGGCGATCACCTCAAAATCACAGCTCGCTTCAACCAACAGCCCTGCATCGGCACGTGCCGTCATGGTGTTGGTAATCCGCCCTGCCTGCTCAGCAGTCAGCACCAATTCCAATCGCTGCGTCTGGCCAGGAGCCAGATTTCCTAGCTCGAATTCCAGAGCAGGTCCAGCTTCGTGGCTTACTCCCGCGGGAACCGTTTCAAGCAACATCACACTACTCGCCTCACCGCTGCCAGGATTGCTGACTTCGATTTGTACAAGATGCTTCTCACCGACGTGAACCTGAGGCTGTGAGGAGAGTCGCAATGCCAACTCAGGTTTCGTGCAACGGGCCTTCGCCGAGGCCTGGGCCGCCAGGGTCACAGTGGCGACACTCCCCAGCTCACCTTCCTCGGCGGGAATCAATTCCATCTCGACGGTACGCTGTTCACCGACTGATAAGGTTCCCAAGTCCCACACGACTTTCGATCCCGAGACCGCAGCCCGCGGCGCTGTGCCGACTAGCTGAGTTCCCAGGGGAATCTCGTCGTGAATCTGCACATTCTGTGCCGTGCGCTGCCCCGTGTTCTGCACGCGAATAGCGAACGTGCAACGCTTGCCCACTTGGATTTCCGGTGGAGCAAGCTTGTGAATTGTAATCGATGGACTCTGAGTTCCCTCAAGAATTTTCTCACCGGGACGACCGGTTCCTACTTGGGACGTGAGTCCCGGTGTTGGAGTGAAGCCAGAGGTGGCGTCTGCGGGGGCGATTGTTGGCTGCGAGGCTGAAGAATTGAACTCCGATTCCTCCAACTCGAATGCAGGAGTTGGTTCGCGAGAAGTCGCTCCCGCGTCAGACGAACGCATGTCTACGGCTGGGGGCAAGCTTGGCATCGGTTGAGCCGACGCATAGCGACCAGTGGGAGCGGTTGCATTCGTCTGCGGTGGTGCCGCTTGAACAGGCGCCGAGGCAAATGGATTATTTCCCAGCGATTGATTGTCAGTTTGAGGAGGTGTACTCACAGGCGTGCTTGGAGCCGCAGCAGGAATTGGGGACAAAGGTTGGGCTTGATCAAGAGCCGTCGCAAGCGGGTTTGCAGCGTTCTGAATTGGGACGCCTGAAGTTTGTGGCGATTGTGGTACCGCGTCAGCAAAGGCAGCACGTGCATCGGACTGCACGGAGACAGGATGCACTTCAACTTCTTGGCTCGCCATCCGCAAGGGATTCGCATCTGGCCCCTGACCTCGAGTCACTTCTTCCAGCTCGTCTTCCGGCTCAGCCTCCAAAGGAGGCAAAGTCATCGCGGTCGTGTAATTTGAATAGCGGTCACCGTAAGTGTCTGCTGGGGCACTGGCTACTTGGAAATTGCTCGTAGTCTCCGCTTCTTCTGCAACGGTATCGACAGGTGTGTCCGCTGAACCGAACAATTGCTGAGCTTGTTCGCTGAGCGCCGGCTCCGATTTCTCCTCCGCGAACAAGTTCTTCAGCTCGTCAGTGGCAGTAGGAGCACTCCGCGCAACTGTCCGATCTGTGTCGGCAGTCGACGAAGGGGACCAGTGCCAATAGGCACCCCCGCCACTCAATGTCGCCATAACGACGGCAGTAGCCGGTTTCCACAGGCGGCCGACAAGCGATCGGCGAACAACAACGTCAGAATTCGTTTCCATGGGAGAACCCCGAATTAATAGCAGGCGTGAGCAAAATAATTGCGGACGCAGGATCCGCGCGGGGCGAAGATGTAGCAAAAGACTGAGATGAGGCAAAGAGCAGTGCCCCTGGATTGCTAGCAAAGTATTAGCAATTCGACACGGGATCCCTTAGCCGGAGGCACACCTGCCTCCGGGACGGAGTCCGGAGGCAAGTGGCCGCCGGCTAGGAAAAATACGTGTGTTTCTACTGACAATAAGAAAGCGCCAGCAACACATACCCTGTCACGAGATTGGGGTCCCCTTCCAACCAACGCTCGTTAGAGTTCTTCCAACTGCCATCGGGTTGCTGGCGACTGGCGAATTCCGCAACCAGCTCTTCTCGCCAATCGTGTGATTTGCCAGATTCGTCGACAAACTCTGGATTGCCAACGGCATCCAGCGATTTGGCGAACGTGTGATAGTAGTAAAAGAGCCCACTCTCCCCCATGCCGGGATTGTTATCGAGCGTATAATTCTTTTGGATCCACTCGTTCGCGGCTTGCACCCGTGGGTCGTCGGCTTTGACTCCTGCAAAGATCATGCTCTTTAGGCCCGCGTAGGTCATCGAACCATAGCTGCGCAGCCCGCCATCCTCGGTTTCCCCAGCCTGGCTCGAGCCCCCTGCGGCAATCGTGTAATAAAATCCTCCATCGGGATTCAAGCTGGCGTATTTGGTCTGGTTGTATTGCGTTTCCAAGTTCTGGCACCGCGAAACAAAAATTAGTGCTCGCTGGATTGCAGGGTCGTCATCGCCGCGGCCCAAGGTATGCAATGTGTCGATCAAGAACGAAGTATTGGAAAGATCGGGCCGAGAATGCGATCCGTAGCCGGATCCACCGTAACTCAATTCGTCCGGTTCGATTCCCTCGCCCTGATCCCACTGTTCACCTTTGATGAAGGACTCCGCCTTGGCGATTAAGTCGTCGTACTTACCGTCTGTGTTCGCTTCATGAAATGCGACGACCGCCAGGCACGTTTCGTAATTGCGATGTGTGCTACCGGGTTCGTAGATTCCCCCGTCAGGTTGCACAAACTGGAATAGATATTCCAGAGATTTCGCCACCACGGGTTGCTCCGGTGTGTACCCATTTCGCAATAGGGCTGTTGCCACCAAGGAGGTTACTCCTGTGCCAGAGTCTTTGCTAAAGGAACCGTCATCGGCCTGCGCTTGAGTAAGAAAACCGACAGCCGAATCGACCAATTCTGATATCTGAGTCGCTTCATCCGTGGCTGCTGCTTGCGTCGCCTGAATCGAAAGCGTCTGACTACAGGCCATCACGATGGCAAGTGAAAGAAGAAACAACAACTTTGAGGGCAGATTTCTGGTCTGCATGGGAGACTCCACTTTGATTTCTGGAAGGCAGTAGAAAAATGAAACTGCTAATTCAAATCGTACCGCAATGACGGTCCGAAGTGAAATCCCTGACCTTCACCGTACCCACAAGAAAGTAGCTGTGACAAAGTGTCTGTCGGAGAATCCGACACCCATGTCACTAGAATCGCCAGGGAAACTAGCGGAGAATCGCCAGGACGTCGCTCGTACGTAGAAAGAGCAAAGATTCGCCATCGATGGCTACTTCATTGCCGGCATAGTTGCCAAATACAACCCGATCTCCTTCTTTCATTTCTGGAGCCGAACGCTTTCCATTGGGCAGCATCCGCCCATCCCCAACGCTCAACACGCGACCTTGCTGGGGTTTCTCTCGCGCGGCGTCAGGCAGAACAATTCCTCCCGCCGTCGTCTCTTCCGCATTGAGACGCTTGACCACCAAATTGTCGCCGATCGGAACCACATTCATCTTGCTACCAGTCTCCACTCATCAAGAATCGTTTCATTCGTATGCAATCTGTCCCGTCCATTCAACGTGTTGACGGCCAAGATTTCAACTGGCAAAAGCCATCCAGGCGAGAAAAAACAACCAGATTAGTAAGAGAAAACCAGAAAGTATGAGTTGCCAACGGCTTCCACGGGGGGGGTTGGGGGTCAATGTGGGAGGATTCGCTTCCACGCTGGTGCTGTTAGCGCGCTGCTTTCTGACCCCCATCAGCAGCTGCGCTCCTCACCTGTTTCAGGAAGCGAAAACTGAAAGCTGTGCTGAAATCCTTCATCAAAGTCAAAGACATCGTCGAAATCCTCACGCTGATCGTAAGGTGTCTTACGCATCTGTTCGATCTTGATGAGATTGAACACAATTTCACCAAAGTCGCCTGTTGATTTGATCCCCCAACTATTCAGAACACACTTGGCCAGGTAGCCGAATTGTTCCTGAGCATAGATGCGCATCGCTTCGCAAAGCTCTTGTCCCGTGACATGCTTTTCAGGTTCCTCTTCTTCGACCGCATCCTCGGGATAGTGCTCTGTTCCCATCCCAAGCTTTTCTTGCGCATGTCGCAATGCTTCGAAAACAAAGATATACGCTTCGAGCTTGTAACGCTTATCGTGTGCTAGCAGTTCTGCCAGTGGGTGATCGGGGTCCAGCATGTTCATGGTGATGTCAATTCTCAAATGAAAAATGGCGACGGATGAACTGTAAAGAAATGAATTCGCCTTCTCTACATCTTACTCCGCAGACGAACTTTCGTCAGCATCTGGCTGCGGGTTCTCATCGGAACGAGAGGAATTTTCGCCAGAGTGCCCATTTGTAGTGGCTTTCGACCCTTGTTTCCGCTTGCCAGGCTTTTTCAGCACGGTCAGGACTGCCGAGCCATCCAGAGCCAAATGGCGCATGTCCTCCATTTCGACGAGAATCCTTCCTACCAGGATTTCCTGGGCTAAAACGCGCCCCCGACCTTCGTTGGTGACGATTTCAGACCCTACCGGAGGAAGTTCTTTCTGCAACTCCTGATACGTTTCGTACTCGTAACGGAGACAACATTTGAGCCGTCCGCATCGACCAGAGATCTTGCTCGGATCCAGGGTCGCTTTCTGTAATTTGGCCATCCGCATCGAAACGGGAGGCATTTCGGACAGGTGGGTGTTGCAGCATACCGGCTTGCCGCAGTCACCATAGTCGGCCAATAATTTTGCTTCGTCGCGAACTCCAATCTGCTTCATCTCGATGCGAGTCTGAAACTCATGTGCTAATTCTTTGACTAGCTGACGAAAATCGACTCGGTCTTCAGCGAGGTAATATACCACCACGCGCTCACCACCATAAATTCTTTCCACGTCGACAAGACGCATGTCGAGTTGGAGTCTTTCGATATGCTGCTGACAGGTGTCGTGTTCGTGCTGTTGCTGCTCAAGCAGGCGGCGAAGTTCCCCCGCATCATCGGCAGTCGTCTCGCGCAAAATCTGTCCGTTTTTGGGATCGGTCAGATTTGCCAATGCCAATTCGTTGGCTTCGCACAAGACTTCCCCCACCTCCAAACCACGACTGGTACGGGCGATCACTTGCGCACCGCGAGAAAAGTTGTCCCCGCCGCGAGTGGAAAACACCCCCAGATGACGCATCACTCCATGGCGAATCACATACTTGGGCATGAGGTGGTTAGTACCGGTGTGCTGAAAGGGGAGCGAAAACTAGTTTGTCAGTATATCGGATTAGCAATTCGAGGTGTAGGCGAGCAATTTGCCGTGTGATGGCCTCCGAAACTTCCTAGCAAGAACCCACTTCACCAGCTTTTCCATCACTCGCCCGATACTTCACCACTTTTACTTCCTCCAAAGTCACCATTCCTTCCTGAACCATGGCGTCGATGTGCGGCATCAATTGATCGATCTTATCTTTCGAATCGACAATCTCCACAATAATCGGCAAGTCGGTCGAGAGCCTCAGAATCTTGGAGGTATGCACTCGACTTTGAGCACCAAACCCCATCGGACCGCGCAGCACGGTTGCGCCGGCCATTTGCAGTTCTCTCGCCTTAAGAACGATCGCTTCATAGAGCGGCGTGGATTGCCATTGGTCGCTCTCACCAATGAACACCCGCAATAGATAACCTTCCTCGGGAATCTTCATTTTTTACACTCCATACCATCGTTCTGCCATACGATACCCAAGCCACACTGCCGAGAAGCCCAGTCCGCAGCTCACGAACATATTCAACAGAGCAAGTCGCAACTCGCCCCCATTGGCTAAGTTGAAAGATTCCAAGCCAAACGTAGAAAAAGTGGTCAATCCACCCAGCAAACCAACCGTGAGCCCAATGCGCACTTCTTCGCGCACCAGTTGGGGCCCCGCAAAGAATCCCGCCAACAATCCGATGGCAAAGCACCCTAGAACATTCACACTCATCGTGCCCCAAGGGAAACTTCCAGGCGCCATTCGCTGAATTCCTCCCTCGACGGCATATCGCAACAGCGAGCCGACGGCACCTCCGATTGCTATGTACAGCCATTTCATTGTGCTTCGCTTCCGAGATTGCCGAAAAACGCTCCCCTGCCGTCGGAGAGCTCCTTGAACTAGAATAACTGTTTCGGTGTCCCGTTGCCAAATAGGCAATACCTCAACCAGATTCACAAGAAAGAGAACACAGATAAACGCGGATTAAGCTGATTAGCGCAGATCTGATAGAAGCATCAGTCCATCTCTATCCGCGAAAATCCGCTATATCAGCGTTATCCGCGGCCCATTTCTTCTCCTTCCGACTGAATATTGTCCATGATTCAGATAATCGATAATTACGATTCCTTTACTTACAACCTTGTCCAGCGATTGGGAGAGATCGATCCCCAATTGGAAATCTGCGTCGATCGCAACGACCAGATCACGGTCGATAAGATCCTCGCTCGCAAGCCGGATCGAGTCATCATTTCGCCAGGACCTTGCACTCCCAATGAGGCAGGCATCTCGGTCGAGTGTGTCACCAAGCTCGCTGGGAAGTTGCCGCTGCTGGGAGTTTGCCTCGGACATCAATCGATTGGCCAGGCGCTCGGAGGCAAGATCGTCCGTGCAGGACGCTTGATGCACGGCAAAGTCGATCAGATTTTTCATGACGGCAGCGCACTGTTCACAGGACTGGATAATCCCTTTCAAGCGACCCGCTATCACAGTCTGGTGATCAAGCCCGATACGGTCCCCGACGAGCTAATCGTCACCGCTTGGAGCGAGGACCCCGCTGGAGAACGCGAGATCATGGCGGTACAACATCGCTCGCAACCACTCTTCGGCTTGCAATTCCACCCCGAGAGTTTCCTCACTCATGCTGGGACTGACATTCTACGCAATTTTTTGAAAGTCAACTGAAACGATAATGCTCACCGTCACTGATGCCCTGAATCTCGTCGCCCAATCGGCTCTGCCGCTCCCTGCCAAACGAGTACCTCTGGCAGAGTCCCTGAGTCTAAAGCTTGCCGAAGGGATCGTGAGCGACATCGATTCGCCACCTTTCGACAAATCAATGCTCGACGGCTACGCAGTTGCAGTTCACGACTCCTCCCCGACGCGCAAAATTGTCGAGGAAGTCATCGCCGGCGGTGTCCCACATCATGCCGTTCAGCCCGGTACAACGATTCGTGTGATGACCGGAGCCCCCATGCCCAAAGGCGCCGATGCTGTCGTGAAAATCGAAGATACCACGCTCCTCGACGACAGTACCGTGCAGCTGCCGGAAAAGCCTACCAAAGCCGGCTACGGAATCTTCACCCGAGGCAGTTCGTTCCACCAAGGAGAAGAAGTCTTGCCGACAGGCAAACGATTGCGGTCGATCGATCTGGCCTTACTCGCCGAAGTGGGTCGCGGCAAGGTCCAGGCAATCCCTCGCCCCAGAGTTGCAGTACTTGCTACCGGGAATGAATTGGTCGAATGTGGCAAATCACTCGCCCCCGGCCAGATCCGCAACAGCAACAGCCCCATGCTCGTAGCAGCACTCGCCGAGGTCGGAGCTACCGCCATCGAACTAGGCATCGCTCGCGACGACCCCAGCGAACTCAAAGCGGCCATCGAAAAGGGATTGGAGGCGGACGTGCTGCTCGTCACAGGGGGAGTCTCAGCAGGAGTAATGGACCTGGTCCCTGGCATTCTCACTGAACTGGGCGTGAAGGAGGTTTTTCACAAGGTCCGGATGAAACCGGGCAAACCTCTGTGGTTTGGCGTGCGCGAGCAAGCCGCACACCGCACACTCGTCTTTGGCCTACCCGGCAATCCGGTAAGCACCTTGGTCTCATTCGTGCTGTTCGTAAGACCCGCCCTCGCCGCACTCAGCGGCGAACCGTTCGAGCAATCGATTGCACTACGTGGCACTTTGATAGGATCCACCACCCACCACGGTGGTCGCCCCACCTACCATCCTTGTCACCTCGAACAAGCCCTCGACGCCAGCCTCAGCGTACGCCCCCTCCCCTGGCGCGGCTCTGCCGACTTGGCAGCGCTCACCCGCGCGAATGGACTGATCGTGCTCCCGGCCGGAGATTATGAATTGACGGTGGGTACGGCAGTAGAGGTGATGCGGCTTTGAAACAAACCTCAAGCGGTCTCGCTTTGCTCCGTTGGAGGTATCTCAGCCGTCCTTTCTTTCTCATGGATTTCGCCAGATTTTCCTACTGAAAAGGCAGTGCAAATGGCCAATCCAAAAAACAGAACATCCATCCCAGAGAAGCTTTGCAGAAAGCCTTCTTGGCGAACAGCCTCCTGAAAGGCTCCAAAATTGGCGGCATAGCTCTCGCGAATGTACTCTTCAACTGCCACGCGATAGTCCTGTTTCTCCTCGTCGGTGAAGCTCTGCCACGCTTCGGCTGCGCCCGCCCAAATATCAGCAGGATACTCAGCTTGGGTCGATGCCTGAGTGGGATCAACGCCCTCGGGCCAGACAATCGCTTCACCTGCCTCTTCTCGATTTGTAACCAATTCATCAGCGAGATAAGAAGTGAGCATCTCATCATTAAGCCCGGCGATTGATTCTACAATCACTGTTTCCGGATCACCGAAGTCGTTGTTCACGACCATTTCTACCATCGCAACTTTACCCAACAAAAGCGAGAACACAGTAATCACTACAGCGAGCAGGCCGACATAGGGACTCCCTGCACTGGCACCCTTGACGGTTGCCCAACCGACGGCTAGTCCAATCCCCCATGCCAACCAACCAATCTCGTAGTTGGCGTAGTAGGCAATTGCTGCCCATAATGCGGCCCCAGCAAGCCCCGCGATCATACCAAAGAATGCTGCTTTGCCATAATTCATCGGAACTTCTCCGTGTGTCTGGATGGGATGTGAAGTTGAGTACCTCTGCAAATCTAGCCCGTTCTGGAGTCAATCGGCATCTAGTAGGGTTGAAAATTATCTGAAAAGGAATGCTCAATAGCCAAGCACCTGTCCCAACCGGTACATTCGTAGCAATTCTCGGCTTCTGGTTCGTCGAATCCTGATCGCTAGGATGACAAGACGAGGCAGTTTCACTCCGGTAAATTATGTGCCTGAGGCATCTGCGCTCCGTGCCGGAAACCGAAGACTTCTACAAAATGACGATCATCATCAACTCGATACAGAAACAAATGGCTATCCACAATCAATGCTCGGATTGTGTATTCACGCAAATCGTCTTCAGGAGGCTTCGGACAACGGTGTGGCATCGTGCGGAGTGTATCCACAGCAGCAAGTGCCTTTCGCAACCATCGCTCTGCCGTGAGGGGTTTGCCTTGGTTGAATTCGAGGTAATCGAGAAACTTTTCTACGTCCGCGAATGCTCAATCTGTAATGATGACACGGTAATTCATCCCTGAATGGAATAGCCCCGCTTCGTACCAAGCTCAAGAAGGGCCTCCTTCATATCTCGATATTTCCCTGCGGCAAGTTCTTCTTCACCGCGGCGGATCATTGCTTCGCTAGTGGCAAGTTCTTCCGCACTGGAAGGGCCGAAAGCATTTTCTGTTGGCTTGTCGGTAACAATCAGATGGCCGACGTACGCAGCAATATCTTTACCGAATCCTGCGGCTTCGGCATTTGTGTAGACAAGGGCATCGGCGTCAGGTGGTAGTTCGATTTGCATTCTTCTATTTATCCATTGAGTGCCGTGATTTGTCAAAGTTGGTAAGGCTAAGCAGGTCTGCAAACCTTCACACTTCATTGTACTCCGGTTTCTAAGGTCGGGAAATACTCTTCGCGACCAACGGTCGCGGCTTTGTGCCTACAGATTCCGATCAATCAACCCCAGATCAAGCGAGATCACAAACAGCATCAGCGAGATGATGAACACGAACCCAACCGTGTGAAGCGCGACAACGAAACGCTCACTGGCCGGTCTGCCGCGGAGGCCTTCCCAGGCGAGGAACACCATGTGTCCGCCATCGAGCAGCGGAATCGGCAAGAAATTGATTACCGCAAGGTTGGCGCTGAGCATGGTGAGAAATACTAGCAGCTTGCCTACACCTTCGAATGCTGAGTAGCCGGCCGCTTGAGCGATCGTAATCGGCCCGCCCAATGATGTGAGTGGCACTTGGGTTCCCAGCTTCCGTAGGAAGCGGTAGACCATTCCCAACGAATTGACCGTCTCGCGATAACCCAACTCAACTTGCTCGCTGAACGAACTCGCGCGGCGCATCTTCTGAATCGGGTCGACGATGAAACCCCGTTCAGGCTCAAAGCTATCGGGGACGATTTGCGGCTTCAGTGTGGCCGTCAGAGTTTCTGTGCCGCGTTGGTAGGTGAGCATCACCTCATCGTCGGTGGATAAGTTCTGCAACAACTGCGTGAACATGGGCCAGTTGTGGCCACCCTTTTCGTTGAACTTGATGGTGCGAGTTTCTGTCTTTTCGCCGACGGGCAGAGTGATCTCTGCTTTGGTGACCACGTCGCCGCTTTGCATCCCAGCGGCGGCAGCGGGGCTCTCGGGAATCACGTGATCCACCCGGTTCAGTACCCGATAAGCAATTCCTAGGGCCGGCACACTCAGTGGATCGTTTTCTAGCCAGGAAGGTTCCGTCCATGTGACTTTGCGAAGTCGCAATTCAACTGGTTCGGTGGTTTGCTTGCCATCGCTCGAAGCTGCCGAGTGACGCACTGTAAGCTCAATCGTGCGCCCATCCGGGGCCAACTTGCGAAGCTGCTCGGGTAGCATCATTGGATCGCCGAACAGGCGTTCTCCCTCCACAACTTCCGCTGCGGCTGCACCAGGGGCATGGCTGATACGGTCGATAAAGTCGCCGGGGGCTATCTTCTCAGAGGCTTCCGATCCTTTCTCGACGGCCACGATCTTGCCCGGCTCCATCACCAGACCCAAGGTCCGCGTAGGCAATGGCTCTACTGTAATCGTCTCTTCCGAACCACCTTTACGTGGTCCGAAGGGATCCCGTTTGGACTCCTTCCCCCCCCGCTGAACCGTTACCTCTAAAGGCTCCGACGAGTGCTCTACCAAGGCGGCAACTAACTGGTAGTATTCCGATATTGGCTCTCCATTGATGGCAACGATTTCGTCGTTCCCTTCAAATTTTGGAGAAGCCTCTGCGGCCGGAGAATCAGTGGCGACTGGTTTCTCTTCGTTCAGCCGCAACGAAAACGGTGAGATAATGCCAACCTTCGGCAGACCCGCGTCCTGTCGCGGCTTGAGCGTGATATCTTCTTCCTCGCCCGTGGCGGCCCGTTTCACCGTGAAGGGAATTCCCTTTTCCAAATCGCCAAGGGTCACACCACTCTTAAGTTCATTGAAGGAAGGATTCTCGACACTTCCGATGCGCGTGATTTCATCTCCGGTACGGATCCCCGCCTGATAGGCTGCCGAACCTGGAGAGGTCTGACCCACGATGCAAGGGATGTAAGGCACGCCGATTCCGTACGCGATTACGGCGAAGATGAAGGCAAAGATCACGTTCATGATCACACCGGCTGAAATGATCGCCATTCTTTGTGGCACACTCTTGGCAAGATAGCTGCGACTATCGACTTCATACTTCGTGCCATCGGGGCCGACGATCTCTTTCGTCTGGATATTGCTCCCTTCGCCAACCTGGGACTCGCGCACCTGCTCGGCAATGTTGGCCGGATTGTCGTCCTGGCCGAGCATCTTCACGTAGCCCCCCAGGGGAAGAATTCCAATGCCATACTCGGTCTCGCCCCATTTGTGGCTAAGCTTGTAGCCCCCGATATCAAACCCGATGAAGAACTTTTCGCATTTCACGCCGCACATCTTAGCAACGGCAAAGTGCCCCAGTTCGTGGACGAAGATCACTGTCCCCAGGCCAATAGCGACCTGGAGAATCACGATGATCCATTCCAACTGAGTTGCGACGGCAATCAAGCAAATACCCAATGCGAAACCTCCTCGCGAGCCCACCGGTCGAGTTCGACGAGCGACTCGAGCGTGGGATCGGAATCAAAATTGTGTGATTGTAATACGCTCCGGCAAGCCGGGACGATTTCGGTAAAGTGTAGCTCACCGGCCAGGAAAGCCCCAACCGCAGCTTCATTGGCTGCATTCAACACAGTTCCCGTGGTCCCCCCCTCGCGGGCACATTGGTGCCCCAGTTCCAAGGCAGGATAACGCTCGGGGTCTGGCGGGGAAAATTCCAGTGAGAAACTCGTTCCCCAGTCCACACGCTCAGCCACGCCGGCAACCCGCTGAGGATAGTACAAAGCGTGCTGGATGGGGAGCCGCATATCGGGGGGGCTCATCTGAGCAATCACCGAACCATCGACGAATTCGACCAATGAATGTACCACCGACTGCGGATGAATCGACACATCGATCCGCTCGCTGGGCACATCAAACAACCAGCGGGCCTCGATTATCTCTAACGCCTTGTTCATCATCGTGGCCGAATCGACCGTGATTTTCGGCCCCATGTCCCAAACAGGATGCTCCAATGCCTCTGCTACGGTGACTTGCTTGAGCTGGTTCTGGTTGAGCTGGCGGAAGGGACCCCCGCTAGCCGTCAGTACGATTCGCTCGACTTCCGTGGGCTGACCTGCCTGGAGCGCTTGAAAAATCGCGCTGTGTTCGCTGTCGACAGGCAAGATCTGGGCTCCTTGCTTCCGAGCAAGCTGCATCACCAAGGAACCGGCCATAACCAGGGATTCTTTATTTGCCAGAGCCACGGTCTTCTTGTTTTCCAAAGCGGCCCAGGTGCTCTCTAGTCCTGCACGGCCCACGATGGCTGCTAGCACCATGTCGATCTCCGGCTGGGCGACGACCCGATTGAGCTCGTCGCAACCAATCAACAGTTCGGTCCCTTTCGGCAGTTTTGACCAATCAAATTTTTCTGCCGCCTTGGAATCGGTGGCAACGACCCAACGTGGCGCGAATTCCGTGGCTTGAGCCACCAGCAGGTCCAATTGCGAGTGAGCAGATATCGCGGCCACCTCCAGAGCACCACCACTAGCCGCAATTACGCGGAGCGCATTGGTCCCAATGCTCCCCGTGGAGCCGAGTACCGCAATTTTTCGGGGCGCGTCGGCCATGGTAAATCCGGGAAATAATGACCAATGTCCAAAACCCAATGACCCATTGGGTTTGAATAGATGGCCTTTCACTGGTCATTGGGAATTGAGCATTGGTCATTTTCTCTACCGCACCTATCGCTTGTAACGGGCGTAGTGAAGATAGGGAAAATGCCTGACAAAGAACCATGCAGCGAAATGTCCGTCAGGAAAATGCGTTCGAGTCCGGTATTTTAGGTGTGAAATGGGTTTGTCACAACCCACGGCCCTCCGCACCTTCGATGCTTCCCCTCGGAAGTTTCGTTGTCTTTTCCTGGGGGCTAACTTAGGATGGAAGAAACTGCGAACAAAACTTTGGCCTTGCCGCTATTCCTGCTCAGGCGGGAAACCAACCCCTGAAAGATCGATCATAGATGGACGATTCTCCCAACCAATCCAAAGGTTCCTCCGATAAGAAGCCAAATCCACAGTCAGGCAATCTGGTCTGGTATGTCCTGGGACTAATGGCTTTGTTGCTGCTCCTGGGTACATTGTGGGGCGGGCAAAATCGACTCACCATCAAATGGAGTGATCTCGAACGGCTTATCGTCAAAAGCGACGAACCTCAGGAAAACTGGATCAATGTTGAAGACACCACGACAACTCCTCCCCGCACGCTCAAACTCTACGGCCTATCCGACATAAAAATCGGCAACACCGAAGTGACCGGCAACGTGATGGCGGAGGTACTCACTGGAGGACCACCCGCCGACAAATCTGATTCGGCCGATGATGAATTAGCTGCCAAAGGGCCCAAGTCCTACGCATTTAGGACCAACCGACTGCCCAATGAGCAAATGCTGCTCACACTGCTACACGATCATGGCCTCGAGCACACGATGGCCGAATCGCCAAGCCCATTCCTCAGCTACCTGCCGATGCTCACCTTCACGGGTCTCTTGATTCTGTTGATGGTCGTCATGATGCGACGCATGGGAGGGGCAGGTTCGCCGATGGCTTTCGGACGGAGTCGAGCCAAGCTCTATGTGCAGGAAGATATCGAAGTCACGTTCGACGATGTGGCCGGAGTCGATGAAGCCGTCGACGAGCTGCGCGAAGTGGTCGATTTTCTCAAGAATCCGGAACGTTATCAACAACTTGGCGGTCGCATTCCTAAAGGTGTGTTGCTCGTAGGCCCACCAGGTACTGGCAAGACGTTGCTGGCCAAAGCGGTAGCCGGCGAAGCGGGCGTATCGTTCTTCAGTCTAAGCGGTAGCGACTTTGTGGAAATGTTCGTCGGCGTAGGAGCAGCCCGAGTTAGGGACATGTTCAGCCAAGCTGAACAACGTGCTCCGTGTATCATCTTCATCGACGAACTCGATGCCCTCGGCAAGACTCGTGGCAGTGGACAAATTGGTGGCCATGACGAACGCGAGCAAACCCTCAATGCACTGCTGGTAGAAATGGACGGCTTCGGCTCGAACAGCGGCGTCATTGTGATGGCCGCTACCAATCGCCCTGAAACATTAGACCCCGCACTTTTGCGACCCGGTCGATTTGATCGACATGTGTTGGTTGATCGTCCCGATGTCTCAGGTAGGGAAGAAATTCTTGAAGTCCACTTGGTGAACATCAAAGTTGCCGATGATGTGAAAGTCAAAGAGGTCGCTGCGATCACGAGCGGCTTTGTCGGTGCCGATCTAGCAAACGTTGTCAATGAAGCGGCCCTCTTGGCTGCCCGCAAAGGAAAGAAAGCCGTCACTCGCACCGATTTCCTCGAAGCCGTCGAACGTGCCAGTATTGGCTTGGAGAAGAAAAGCCGCATCATCCATGATGAAGAAAAGATTCGTCTGGCTTACCATGAGGCCGGACATGCGTTGGTGGCCTTTTCACTGCCGAATACGGACCCCGTGCATAAAGTCTCGATCATCCCACGTGGCCTGAGTGCGCTCGGTTATATGCAGCAACGCCCCGATCGCGACCGCTACATGATGACTCGTGGGCAACTCGAAAGCGGCATCCAGGTGGCACTCGCCGGCACGTTGGCCGAGGAATTGATTTTCGACGAGGTCGCCACCGGTGCGAGCAACGATCTGGAGCGCGCCACCGAAATCGCGCGCAGCATGGTCATGGACTACGGCATGAGCCGACTAGGTCGAGTAAACTATCGCGAAAACAATCGCAACCCGTTCCTCGCCACCGGCGCCGAGGGAGGCCGCATGGCAACCCACAGCGAACAAACAGCGCGCGAGATTGACCAAGAAGTCAAACGTCTCCTCGACGAATCGCTAGATCGAGCCCGAAGTATCCTGGAGAATCGTCGCGCGGCACTGGTCGCCATCAGTGAAGAATTGATGATTCAGGAAGTTATCGACGCGGAAGAACTCAAACGCATCGTCGAAGAAAACTCACCAAGCCCCATGATCGTCCCGGGTACCGATTCCGAGAATAAGCGCACGGCTAAAACAGGGGAGGCCAAAACCGATACCGCCACCGGTTCCTAATAAAGCCGCGACCGCCGGTCGCGCGTATGACAATTCGCCACCAGCGGTGGCGGCTTTATGGAACAATCGTCATGCCCAAAACCATCGGCTATCACATCGTATTATCGGGCCATGGTTTGTGGCTTCCCGGTGATGATCGGGGCCATTGGTCCGAAGCCTGGGACGCGGAGTTGGGACTCATCGAACCTCACACCTTGCACCCGGGCGACCCGGTCCGCAAGCGAATCGCTCAAGAACGAATGGTCCATCCACCGGTACGATTGAGTACCGCTATGCAGAACAGCGTCATTACAAGATTCGCATCCTGTGCGGCGGATTCGGACTGGCAAATCGTCGCTGCGTCAATCGAATCGACCCATACTCATTTATTGCTCACCTACACAGAGCGCAACATTGACAACACAGTCAAGTGGCTCAAGGATCAAACCACCAAAGCCATCCATCGAGAAACATCGCACCAGGGACCCGTGTGGTGCAAAGGCAAATGGCGGTCGTTTGTGTTCGAGTTGGACGTTTGGAACAACACCCTGCGCTACATCGAGCGACACAATGAACGCCGCGGCGTGAGCCCGCGACCCTATCCTTTTCTGGCACAAAGCCGCGACCGCCGGTCGCGCATATGACAATTCGCCACCAGCGGTGGCGGCTTTATGGCGAATAAACCATGAAAATGCCAAGTATCGAAGACTGCGGACCTGTGCTCATTGGCACCGGCTTGGCCGTCGTCCTGGCCGCACAACTTTGGCCCGGCATCCCCATTGCAGCGGCGATTGCGCTGATCGGTTGCGGGGCGACGTATGTTTCGCACAAAGCCGCGACCGCTGGTCTCGCTGATTCATTGCGCCACCAGCGGTGGCGGCTTTGTGGCTCATTGCTAGTCTACGGAGCGTTGGTGGGATTGGCCGTAGGTGCTGAATTGGATCTGCGCTTTAATACAATCTTCGTCGCCGATGCCTTGCTGGCCCTCTTGCTGCTGCTCAGCGCGGTTCAGAGTGTGTTTCACCGCACGGATTCTTCTTCCACTTGGTAGGTTGGCGTCCGCCAGGCTGTCCGCTGGGCCGCAGCGGGCCCCAGAGCCAATCCGAGCCAGCCATCATCGATCACCAACTGCGTGACCATCAAGCCGGTCAGCCGCTTGTCTGATTGCAACCTCTTCAGCACCGCAATTTCATCGGCCCGGCTGAAAAGTTTGCCCATCACGCTATGCAGCACCACCCGATGGCCAGTCCGCAGATTGCGTCCCGCAAACTGCAGAGTTTCGTCCTGAACCAGCTTGACCGTCAATCCATCCACTACGGGTCGATGGAACGTATGAACTTCGAAATTGGGAATCTTGTCGCGACCGTGGGCCAGTTCGCGGATATTCATCACCAGCTCCAAGCGATCCTCTGCGAAAGAAACATGGACCGCGTCATAGGGTGCAAACTCAACGATCGCACGAGCCGGCAAGTCTTCGGGGGGCTGGGCATTTTCGTAACCCATTTTCTCAGCCAAAAGTGCGTGGACTTCATGCAGCGTCATGCGACGTCCTTCGAGCTCCAAACCAGCAAGTGCATTGTTCAGTGCAGTTTCATGAAGCTGCATACTCAACACGCTGTCTGCTGGAGCCGAAGGGCGTGGAGTGTGGGCGGCGAGTTGATCGAGATTCGCCAGCCGCAACTGCATCACTGCACGCTTCGCCGTGGTATGCATGTCAACCGTCTCGGCAGCCAGCGCCAAGTTCCCGAAAGGTGCCAGGACCCGATCTTGGAAGCGCTGCTCTAACTCAGTAAGCTTGGGATCTGCTTCCTTGTCCATCCGGCTGCGCGCCTGGTAAGCTACTTTCGCTTTGACTTGTGACATCGCCTGGTGACGATTTTTTTGATTTTGATTCTTTCCTAAGTCACGAAACATCGCCCCCAAGATGGGCACTCGATCGAACTGCGAATCAGCACCCAGAAACTCATTGCGCCCGCGTGCCGTGGACTTCGCCCGTGCAACCTTGAGACCTTCAGGGGCGATTGTGATCACCTTGTCGGCCTCGTATTCATAGCGCGCTGCATTATGCACTCTCACAGGCCAGGTCTCGCTGCGAGTGCGCGAGTATACTCTTCCATCTGCCTGCAATTCGAACTGCCAAGCGTCTTCATTCGGCAATAGCTCGACTTCAACATCTGTTGAGGTACGTGAACGACCTTTAACACGTTTACCGGCAATCGATTCCCGCACCGGAGCTGTGCGAATATGCTGTTCAGGGATCATACGATTCATGAGTTCCTTGCTGATGGCGATTCGCATGTTGGTCCCGCGGTACTGCTCGTGCATTTCTTCGGCAAGTGATTGAAGCTGCTGATTGTTGGACCACCGCATACGCTGCTCAAGTTGGGCAATAGCTGCCGCATATCGGTGGCCCCCTTGTGCTTCGTAACGCTCCAGGAGTGCTAAGAGGGTATTGAGCTCCACCGGCCCGGTGGCCCAGGGTCGCAGCTCTCGACCCAGACTCGCCAGCGGCTCGCGGGCAATAAATTCTTGTTGCTGTTCAGTAAGTCGACTATCGGCAAGCCTTGATAGCACTTCTTGCGCCAGCGTGAGACGTGCATGACGATCGACTCCCACCCCTTCGCTGGTGGCCAGTGCGATCTGATCTAAGAGCAAGTAGTCCCGCCACGCTTCACCATTTGAGGTGCCAGCCAACAGAGAGGCAATGTCCCCCAGCAAGGGCATCAATGTCCCGCTCGCCTCATATTCGTGGGCGTCAACGGTCGGCGGCTCATCGGCCAAGAGTAATTCCCAAATACCCAAACGACGCTCTAATCCTTCGGCGGCTTGCAACCAAAGTTGCTGAAGGCCCGGGTCGCGCACGTCGCGGGAACCATCTTTTCCCTCCGTAGTGAGAGTGCGCAACTGGGCAAGTTTCTCTCTTGCTTCATCGACGGTGGTCCCAATCTCATCGGTCAGCGGCAGGATATATTCCAGTACCTGGGTGGACCACTCAGCAGTCGTTGAGGCTGCGGACAGGGCTTTCAAACGCTCGATCAACTGCTCCGGGCGTGGGCGAATAAGCGGGCAAGTCGGCTCGGCCTTAACCTCGACACTCGGTGATTTGTTCGGCTCTGCTTTTTGCGATTCAGATTTCTCCGCCTCGGTGTTTGATTGCTCACTCACCGGCACAGGCTTCTCGCGAGCAGGCACCGAAGCGGTCTGTATCAGCACTTCGCTTAAGTGCTCCCCTTTGGGACGACGAGGCATGAGCATCGCCAATCGATCCGATTCGTTCTCTACTCTCACGATGGGAGCAAGCGGCTCAACGATCAGAGGCGGGTTGTAGGTTCTCTTGAATAGAGGAGGAGAAGGTTCACTCAAATTGGTAAGGTTTGCTTGGTCGGCAGATGGTTCAACATTCGATGTCGGGGCCGCAATAGCCTCTCCTTCGACGTCTGGTAGTGAGTCCACAATCCCCTGCACCGTCCCGCAAAAATCGCGTAACATATCCATGTTGAGCGGCACCCGCGCGGGAAGCTCCTGCAGTTCTTGAGCCGCAGGTGTGTATTGCAGTAAGTGCGACTCCTGCTGGCGTGCCATCAGCTCATGGACATTCAGTACCGGGTGTTGCCAAATATAGGGCGTTGAAATCGCCAAAGCGACGAGGCAGATTAGCCCTGCCATTAACGGCCACCTTGATTTGCGACGTTCCCACCGCATGTATTCCGTCTCCTACCCCGGGGTCAAATCCTTCAAACCACTGGATGCAGCTTTCAACGCTTGGTGCAGATCAATGCGAGGTGGCGAACGTGAAATCTCGGGGTGGACCCTCAGCTTGGAAGGACCAGAATGGTTCACGACACACAAATGCACTTGTTTTGATAAGATCGGTATTCTGCGGCGACGTCTTGCGTCTACCTAGGACGACAACGCTATCCCAAGAGGTTTAAAGCAGGTTTATGCATAACCGGATTTCTTTTTCTCGCTTGGGGCCATAAAAAAGGAAGGATAAGCTGACTTTAACGCCTGCTACTACAAGTGTAGGGTGGGCACCGCCCACCAAAAAGTATGTGAAAGGTTTAGAGTAATTGTGGGCCGTGCCCACCCTACAACGAAATCATGAAAACGAAGCCGCCAAAACTCTCACTCACTCCCAACAGCACTGCAGAAAAGCTGCTCCTGGATTTACTCTCGGTGCCTGGTGGCAGCGGTCAGGAAGGGGCCATTGCCGATTTGGTCGCAAACCGGTTGTGCGCCACCGGGGTGCCCAAGAGCGCCATCAAGGTCGACCAAGCCAACCGCAAATCCGCTCTCAAGGGAGAAACGGGCAACCTCGTCCTCCGCTTGCCGGGCACGATCCGCGGACCTCGCCGCATGTTGTCTGCCCATCTCGACACCGTGCCGATCTGCCAAGGTGCTCGGCCTGCCAAGCGAGGGAAGCGCATCGTCTCACTCGACGCTCATACGGGACTGGGCGGCGACGACCGCGCAGGAGTCGCCGTGATACTCTCGACCGCAATCGACATCATCGAGAAGAAACTCCCGTACCCGCCCCTTACTTTCCTGTGGAGCGTGCAAGAAGAAGTGGGATTGAACGGTGCGCGAAATGCTACTCTGAGCTTGTTGGGCAAACCCACGCTGGCATTCAACTTTGACGGTAAATTGCCGACCTCCCTCACGATCGGCGCCACGGGCGGACATCGCATGAATATCGAGATTCACGGCGTGGCAAGCCACGCCGGCGGCCACCCTGAACAAGGTGTCAGCGCCATCGCCATCGCATCGCTCGCCATCGCTGACCTGGTGAACAACGGTTGGCATGGCCTAGTTGAGAAAAATGGCAAACGCGGAACCAGCAACGTCGGCGTCATCCACGGAGGTGCGGCAACCAACGTTGTCACCGATTTGGTGCATATTCGCGCTGAAGCTCGCGGCCACGACCCGAAGTTCCGTCAGCGAATTATCGACGAAATCGAGAAAGCGTTTCACCGTGCTGCCAAGCAAGTCACCAATACCTCCGGCCAATGTGGCGAAGTAAAAATCGAGGGCCGACTCGACTACGAAGCATTTTGTCTGCCGAAAGACGATCCTTCGGTCGTCGCCGCTCAGCAAGCGGTCGAGGCAGAAGGTTACACCCCCGAGCTCAATATCTCCAACGGTGGCCTCGATGCCAATTGGCTAACCGCGCGAGGCATCCCCACGGTCACTCTCGGCTGCGGACAGAACGAAATTCACACCGTCAAAGAGTGGCTCGATTTGACGGAGTTCCATCAAGCGCGTCGCATCGCACTTCGCTTGGCAACAGAGGTATAACGACATGAAGCCCGAAGAAGAGCTTTGTCTTTGTTTCCACGTCACCCAGCGCAAGGTGGCCAACTACTTGCGGATCGAAAACCCGCGCAGCGTTAGTCAACTCTCCGAATGCTACGGGGCAGGAACGGGTTGCGGATGGTGCCGACCTTTTCTTAAGAAAATGTTCGAGGCTCACCGAGCAGGTCTCACCGAAGCAGAACTGCCGACGGCCTCTGACTATGCCAAATCTCGCAGCGACTACGTGCGTGAAGGTGGCGGCACGCCACCGCCAGGGGCAACGCCGGTGGAATAGCCGGATTGACCTCAGCTCGCCATTTGCTGTCGAAACTCAGCTTCCGTCAATTTCGTCCCCTCGCGGACCATTTCAACCGTGAGTTCCACTTCGGGCCAGCCGAAGCAAGCCAACAGACGATCAAACTCTCCCGGTGGGCATGCCCCATGCAATTCCACCCGATGCAACACCTCCTCGAAGTCGAACAAATGCCCATCGATTTGCCATCGCTCGTCGCCATGGCCTCCCGACCAGATCCAAGACCCATCGGGCTCAAAAATCATGCGAGACAAAACTTCAAGCTCCGCCGCCGCCTGCTCCCAGGAGCAAGCAAAGGGGTCCGCGAACAGGTTGATATGGAAGTGGTACATATTTTTGAGTCTTTCGGGGTCGGGGACGACCCGGCTCGCTTTTTTGCAAGCGAGCCGGGCGGTCCCCCGCCCCGACCAACTTCGCCATCTTTTTTCACTCTTCAAACAACGTCGCTCGCTGCCTAGCAATATAAGCAAACGCATTATTAAGATACGAATTATCATGGATCGCAATATTCGATCCTTCATCTGCCCACCAGGATTCTCCCTGTTTCAGAGGCCATCGCTCGCTCAAAGCTTGCCCCACCCAGCGCTTGACCAGACGACGAACCTTCTCGCCATGGATTTCTTTTCTTATGTCACATAAGAGATGCACATGATCTGCCCCACCAGCGCAGATGCGATAGCTCCAACCGCCTCGTACACAGATTGCGGGTAGCTGCACCTCAACAAACTTGCGTTGTTCAAGAGTGAAATAGCGCGGTGGAAATTTCATCTTCTCTCGCTCGAATTGCTTGCGTCGAGGGGAAGCTGCAACGAAGTCCTCACCCGGTTGATTGTACTGCTTGTCGACCGTGGGCCGGTCATCGCCATGAAGACGTGCGCCGTAGGTGCCAAAAGTGATGTGCCAACTGGTACGAGTAGAGTCGAGGGTTTGATGCGGGTAGACGAGGGGCACAACGTTCACCTTTCGCTTGAAATATTCGGGGTCGGGGACGACCCGGCTCGCTTTTTTTACAAGCGAGCCGGGCGGTCCCCCGCCCCGACCAACTTCAATCCAGCGGCAACTGATGCCCCATTTTGTCACGCTTCGCGGCCATGTATCCGACGTTGTGCTCGTTCATCGGCGGGACGATGGGGACCTGATCCACCACCTCCAAATCAAACCCACCATAGATAAACGCGTTGGTCTTCTTCGGATTGTTTGTGAGCAATCGCACACGACTCAGCCCCAAATCTTTGAGCAATTGAATCCCTACGCCGTAGTCTCGTGGGTCGGCTTTGAATCCCAAGGCGAGATTCGCTTCAACGGTGTCGAGTCCCTCATCTTGGAGCTTATAAGCCTTGATCTTCTCTACCAAGCCGATACCACGCCCTTCTTGCGGGAGATAAACCAACACGCCGCATCCCTCTTGGCTGATCATGTCCAGCGCCATGTGAAGTTGGTCTCCGCAATCACAGCGGAGCGACTCCATGAGGTCCCCAGTGAAGCAGGAAGAATGAAGTCGCACCAGCGGTGCCGATGACTTCGCCAGATCACCCAACACATACACGATCGGCTCTTGGACTTCATACTTCACCCCATAAGCGATGATCGTCCCGTTGCCATAGCGCGTGGGAAGCCGTGCTTCTGCTTTGCGATAAACGAGTTTCTCGCGCACGCGACGGTAAGCAATCAACTGTTCAATGGAGATGATCGGCAATTTATAATCCACAGCGATTTTGCGCAAGCTGTCCCGCGTCGCTCGGTCGCCATCTTCATCCAGGATTTCGCACAACACCCCGGCAGGTTGTAATCCCGCCATCCGAGCCAGATCGACTGCAGCCTCGGTGTGCCCGGCCCGCCGCAGAACTCCACCTTCTTTTGCTACCAAAGGAAACAAGTGTCCAGGTCGATTGAAATCCGACGGCACACTCTCCGGATCACATATTGAAAGGATCGTGCGCGCCCGTTCAGCGGCAGTGATCCCCGTGCGTGTCGACCGATGATCGACCGGCACGGTGTAATTGGTTCCCAACGGGGCCGTGTTTTGCTCGACCATCGGCGCCAGCTTGAGCCGCTCACTTACATCTGGCAGGATCGGCATGCAGAGCTGTCCCCGGCCGTGCGTAATCATAAAATTGACTGTCTCGGTCGTCACCTTCTCGGCGGCACAAACGAAGTCCCCTTCGTTTTCGCGATCCTCGGCGTCAACAACGACAATGGTCTCCCCTGCAGCGATAGCAGCGACGGCATCTTCTATACTCGAAAATTGGTCAGACACGCTCTAGGAACTCCTCTGCGGACAAACTTGCAATTGGTCAACTCGGAAAGGGATATTATAAGTAGTCTGCAGACTCAGACCAACCGACGGGAGAGATTCGAGGTGAATAGATACAACCAGTTGTTGGCACTTTTGGTGCTTTGTTCGGCTTTCGTTGTCTGGATCCCCCTTTTTGCCGGGGATTTCGATGCCCACTACGGGGTCGACTACATTGTAAGAGACTCGGGTCCGCTGAAAGCTGATACTTATGTCCCCAAAGATCCTGGACCGCATCCTGGTGTGTTGGTCGTGCATGGCGGAGCCTGGCGAATGGGCACCCGCGCCCAGCTGTCGGGAGTCGCCCAGCAACTTGCTCAACAAGGCTTTTCGGCAGTCGCGATCAGCTATCGCCTTGCTCCCAAAGATAAATTCCCTGCCCAGATCGAAGATTGCAAAGCGGCTGTCCGCTGGATGCGATCCCATGCCGACGAGTTGAAGCTCGACCCCGAGCGCATCGGTGGCTTTGGCTACTCCGCTGGAGCCCACTTGGTGACCCTGTTAGGAACGACCGATGTCGAAGACGGCTTAGAGGGGGTCGAGGACCCCGCATCAGAACCTAGTACCCGTTTGCAAGCCGTTGTGGGTGGAGGCACACCGTGTGATTTTCGGGTCATGCCTCCCGAGTACCGCTGGCTCAGTTTCTGGTTGGGCGGGACGCGTGGCGAAGTAGCCGACCAATATCGCCTGGCATCGCCCGCTTCCTTTGTCACAGCGGACGATCCTCCCATGTTTTTCTTCCATGGTGAGAACGACGACCTGGTTCCGATCACCCAACCTCAAGGGATGTGCCAAATCATGGAGCATGCCCATGTCCCTGCCGAATTGTATGTGGTTCCCAAGCTCGGTCATATCGCGGCCGGTATGGACCGCACGGCCCTGACCAAATGCATCGAGTTTCTCAGTGTGCAACTGAAGAAGCAGGCTTCTCCATGAGTACGTCCGACTCACTCCAGTCACCGCTGGCACGCGAAGAGTACGTCGAACAGGCGCACTTTTTCACCGTGCTGGCAGAGCGGATGGCAGAGAATATTCCTGCCCAGGAAGTACTCGCCGCCGTGCGGGAAGAAGTGCTGGCAACCACCAAATTGCCCATGGCGATCGACTTTCTGCTCGCCGAATTGCGGCATCAAGGGGAATTCGCCTCCGGCATGCACAAGCTCTCCCACTACTTCACACCCTTCCAATGCTATGTGATGGCAGAGGCGGAAAACGTCCGCCAACGTTTCGATCTCCGCATCGGTCTACTGGTACTTGCCCGCGAAGCCTCGTATCGCACGGTCGACCACGCGACCCGACAAGGACTTTTTGTCTACCAATTCGAGACACTTTGTCGCAATCGGTTGGGATACGACGACGGACTGGAAGCCATGTCGCACGACCCGTCCTACAACGAAACTTGGAGCGAATGGCTCCTAACTGTCCGACGCCAGGTGGGCTTGGTGGAATTGGCCGACCTGATCTACGTCCGTAGCGAATTTTATCAAGACCGCGCTGAGCGAGCCGGGGCGTCCTCGACCCCGATTGATTCAGCGCCACCCCCAGATCAAATCGGGGGCGAGGACGCCCCGGCTCGCACAATCCACGCCCCCGAAACACTTTTCGGTGTTCAGGAAGGTCGCATTGCCTGGGCAAATCGCCGCAAGGATCCCATCCTCCTGTTTTCCGCGCTGCATCGTCATTTGGATTATCCCGCTGTTCCACGCCCAGAACCTGCCAATCC
Source organism: Bythopirellula goksoeyrii (assembly GCF_008065115.1). NCBI lineage: Bacteria > Pseudomonadati > Planctomycetota > Planctomycetia > Pirellulales > Lacipirellulaceae > Bythopirellula > Bythopirellula goksoeyrii. The sequence continues at coordinate 6,361,797 of NZ_CP042913.1, forward strand.
TGAAGAGCGATTGCTCCCCGTGTTGGCTCGACGGGTCGAGCAATTGGAGGCTCGTCTGCGACTTGTCGAAGAGGAGCAACGCGGTGGAATCGATTTGGCCAAGTTCTATGCCGAGAACCAACCGAAGTTGCCCTAAACCGAAAACTAGACGAAATCGAGAGTTTTCCCACTCTTTTGCTGTTCAACAGCTGGACTCCGCATGGTAATTTATGGGGATCGAGTCAGTTCAAGAACTGGCGATAAGTTTACTCAATATGTTCCTGTTACAGTATGAAGATCCGTTAAACCCGCGTTCAGCCGCGGCCAATATCCCTCCCCGACAACTTTGAAAAATGCAAGAGATTACCTGTAATCTCTGATTCATAAGAAAGCCGCGACCCGTGAGTTTTCATCTGAGCCTAAGCACCGAATCGGTGATGGCCGCCTATCCAGACGATCCTTTGATCGTCGCGCCCGACGCAAGCGTCAGCGAAGTGTTGCAATTAATGCGCGCTCAGCAGACCGGCAGTGTCCTGATTTGTTCAGCCGGTAAGATGCTGGGGATCTTTACCGACCGCGATGCCCTCCGCTGGATGGCTAAACAGACCGATAGCGGGAATCATGGTAGCGAAGATCAACCAATTTCTGAGTTGATGACTCGAGAGCCGACTTCCCTGCTAGCAACGACCAGTGTCGGAGAAGCCATTCAGTTGATGTCGGCCGGACGCTATCGCCATCTGCCAATCATCGGCACCAACGGCATGCCTTCGGGCATGGCCAATGTTCATGGCATTGTGCACTACCTTGTGGATCATTTTCCTGACACGATCTACACATTGCCTCCGCAGCCAGACATGGCGCAAGCCGAACGCGAAGGCGCGTAAGAGTATATTTCCTTTGCATTCAATCAAGCAAGTTTCCAATTAATATGAGTTTCGTCTGTTATCAGGTGCTTCTGACTACTGACTACTCACCACTGACCACTGACAACTAAGAAATTATGGCCACCGCGACTCCCACGAAGCCCGTCTCTGATTTAGTAGAAGCAACTGTCCGTTTTTGCGGCGACTCTGGCGATGGTATGCAGTTGGCTGGTACCCAGTTCACCACGACCTCGGCCCTGTTGGGTAACGATGTCGCCACCTTTCCCGACTTTCCCGCCGAGATTCGTGCCCCACGTGGTACGAAGGCCGGAGTCAGCGGTTTCCAGATCCACTTCTCCAGCACCGAGATTTTCACTCCCGGCGACACCGTCGATGCCCTTGTGGCCATGAATCCGGCGGCCTTGGTAACTAATATCGGTGACCTGCGTGACGGCGGCATCCTGCTGGTCAACAAAGATGCCTTCGATAAGAAGGGGCTCGAACAAGCCGGCTACGAAACCGATCCCCTCGAGGATGGTAGCCTCGACAAATACAAGTTGCATTCGGTCGACATGACCAAAATCACTCGCCTTGCAGTCGAGGGATTGGGCTTGAGCCAAAAAGAAGCCGACCGCTGTCGCAACTTCTTTGCTATGGGTCTGGTCTTTTGGCTCTACGATCGTTCGCTCGATCCCACCTTGCGTTTCATTGAAAAGAAATTCGGCAAACTTCCCGCTGTTGCCCAAGCCAATACCAATGCCCTCAAGGCAGGCTTCAACTACGGCGAGACGGTCGAAGCGATCAACACCCAGTACCATGTCGGACCCGCCAAGCTTAAGCCGGGCACCTATCGCAACATCGAAGGCAACCTCGCGCTGGCCTGGGGGCTCGTGGCAGCGGCCCAACTCTCCGATAAGCGGCTCTTTTTGGGAGCCTATCCGATTACCCCTGCCAGCGACGTGCTGCATTATCTGTCCAACTACAAGAATTTCGACGTCCTCACTTTCCAGGCAGAAGACGAGATCGCTGCCGTCACTGCTGCTATTGGTGCAGCCTTCGCCGGCGAGATGGCCGTCACCGCTTCGAGTGGACCCGGTATCGCTCTCAAGGGGGAAGCACTCGGCCTGGCGGTAATGACAGAGCTACCAATGCTCGTGATCAACGTACAGCGTGGCGGTCCTTCGACGGGACTCCCCACCAAGACCGAGCAAGCAGACTTGAATCAGGCCCTGTTCGGTCGAAACGGCGAATGTCCCATGCCGATTATCGCCGCCCGTAGCCCTGGTGATTGTTTCTACGTTGCCCAGGAAGCTTGGCGAATCGCTACCAAGTTCATGATCCCCGTGTTTGTGCTCACCGACGGCTACATCGCCAACGGCAGCGAGCCTTGGAAGATTCCCAAGGTCGCCGATTTGCCACGGATTAAAATTAGTCATCCGAGCGCCAACGGCGACGAGTTCCAACCCTACGAGCGTGACGAGCGATTGGCTCGCCCTTGGGCCATTCCCGGCACCCCCGGTTTGGAACATCGTATCGGCGGTCTGGAGAAAGCCAACATCACTGGCAATGTGAGCTATGATCCTGTCAATCACGAGAAAATGTGTCTCCTACGACAGCAAAAAGTCGACAACATTGCCGACGACATCCCCCTGCAAGAACTCGATGGCCCCGAGAGCGGCGATCTCTTGGTCCTCAGCTGGGGAGGCACCTATGGTTCCTGTGCAACCGCGGTGCACACCGCCCAGAAGAGTGGCCAGAAAGTGACCCACTGTCATCTGCGCTATCTGAATCCCTTTCCCAAGAACCTGGAAAAGATCTTGCGTAGCTTCGACAAGGTTTTGATCCCCGAGCTGAATCTTGGTCAGCTCAATCAAGTCATTCGTGCCAGATTCTTGATCAACACCGTTGGTCTGAACAAAATCCAAGGCAAACCGTTCAGTGTAATTGAAATCGTTAACAAAATTAATTCGCTCGTCGGTTAACCCGACAGCTCCACACCCATGAGTATTGAATCGACCCTTCCCGTTCTGAAACCTGCCGATTTTGCTAGCGATCAGGATGTTCGCTGGTGTCCCGGTTGCGGCGACTATGCCATCCTCGCCCAGATGAAAAAGATGCTCCCCTCGCTGGGAGTTCCCCGCGAGAACATCGTCTTCATCTCCGGCATTGGCTGCTCCAGTCGTTTCCCTTATTACATGAATACCTACGGGATTCACTCGATCCACGGTCGTGCACCCGCGGTGGCAACCGGATTGAAGAGTGCCCGACCTGATCTGCAAGTCTGGGTCATCACCGGCGACGGCGACGGGCTCTCGATTGGCGGCAATCATCTGATGCATGCGATTCGACGTAATGTCGACTTGAACATCGTGCTGTTCAACAATCGCATTTACGGACTGACCAAAGGACAGTATTCCCCCACGTCGCCACTGGGCAAAAAGACCAAGAGTACTCCCATGGGAGCAGTCGACAATCCGCTGCATCCCTTGTCGATTGCCATCGGCTGCGAAGCGACTTTCGTTGCCCGCAGTATCGACACCAACATCAAGCACTTGGGGGCCGTTTTCAAACGGGCTGCCGAGCATCGCGGAACCGCATTCGTCGAGGTCTATCAGAACTGCAACGTCTTCAACGACGGTGCTTGGGAATATGCCAAGGACCGGGAGACCAAGGATGACACGACTCTGGAGCTAGAGCACGGCAAGCCGTTGATCTTTGGCAAGGAACGGCAAAAGGGTGTTCGTCTGCACGGCCTGGACCCCGAAGTGGTCGAGCTGGGCAAAGGAATCTCCGAGGACGACCTGTTGTTCCACGACGAGCGGGCCGCCGAACCGAGCTTGGCCTATTTGCTCAGCCGGATGCGCTACGAGGATGGCTTCCCCGAGCCGATCGGTGTTTTCCGCTGCGTAGATCGTCCTCGCTACGACGACGAAGTCAACAAGCAAATAGAGCATTCACTTAAGGACAAAGGCAAAGGGGACCTGGATACCCTGTTTAACTCAGGCGAAACGTGGACCGTCGAATGATTCTCTGCCCCTCCTGCGGATTTGAAAACCTCGAAGGCAATGATTCCTGTGATCAGTGCCAAAACTCGCTCACCGACCTGAGCATCCCTCAGCAGCGCACCGCTGTCGCTCAGGGGCTAGTTAACGACACCATCGAGCTACTCAAGCCCCGTAAACCACTTTCGGTTGCTCCCACCGACACCGTCGGCGAAGTGCTGCAAAAGATGGTAGCCGAAAAGATCGGCTGTGTGATGGTGGTCGAAGGAGACGAAATCTGCGGCATCTTCACCGAATACGATGCCCTGATGAAGGTCAACACCAACGCCCATTCGCTGGCCAACAAGCCGATCAGCTCCGTGATGACCGCCGGCCCCGTGACAATAGAAATCGACCACAAGATCGCCTTCGCCCTCCACCGCATGCACGTCGGCGGCTACCGCCACGTCCCGGTTCTCAACAAAGGCAAATTGGTCGGCGTAACTTCGATCCGCGACATTCTGAATTATCTCGCCGAGCGGATTGTCGTGCCGGCTTGAGAGAACGCTTTTCTATAAAGCCGCGACCGCTGGTCACACGGATTGGATTTGCAGTGAAGCTATTCCAACTCTTGCCAGGCACGAAAAGTCGTATCTTTAACGTCGTTAGAACGTCCTGTGGTAGTGGGACTAAAGATTTCGGATTTCTAGATAGTATCATTGACATCACCGATTTCAATCTCTGAAGCATCTTCGTTATGGTCTTCATAAAGCCATGCGGACGTTCCAAATGCATACTCGTGGAACATCGTACCGACAGAAGAATCCGGCAAAAAGATCGATTTAGTGGGCTGATTTAGATCGTTAACTTCGGAAAAGTAGATTCCCGGCTGATATCGGCTGTCTTCTTCCGCAAACCAGCCGCTATCCAAAAAGTAGCCTGAACTAAAAAAGTATGTCTCGCAGATCTTGCGTCGAAGTTCCATGTCATTGATACCACACTCCTTCAGGACATCATTGAGTCTTGCGAACTCAATTGTTTGATAAGTCGCTGAAAGCGGATCATGTCTGTCACCTTCAAAAATGTCCATTTGGAACATGTCCCCCGATAAATAAAGCAAGAAGATTCTAAAAAGGCTGCCCTAAATCCTAAACAGCGATTTCTTACTCGGTTGGCCATCAAACCCAAAGACCGCTATCATTCAGAAAGCATACTCCGAGCCATTCCAGTCCGCAAATCTGTTTTAGAACAGAAGTAAACAGAGGCAACAGAGATCACTCTCCATCTGCCTCCGTTATCTCTGCTTCCTCCTGTTCAAAAAGAGTATTAGCAAGCTGAAAACCCATCATGTCCCAAACCCTCTCCTCACAAACCGCCGCCGAAGTTGCCAATCGTGTCGCGGCACTATTGGCCGACTTCTCGCCTGATGCCGATAGCCCCTTCCCGGTCGAAGTACAGCAAGCTCTCTTCCTCGCTCGCCAATTGCAGCTCGAGGCCACCGCCTTGCAGACCCCGGAGGAGCGGCGGCAGCAGGCGGAGTTGGATCGCATGATGCAGTCGCCCGGTGACAAGACGACGCTGATGCAGATTACCGATCAGTCGTTTCGCTCTCGACTTCCTCATCGTGCCGCCGATCAGATGATTCACATTCTCGACGTGCAGGGGGTCCCGCGATTCTTCAGCACGCTCGACCGTACGCTGCTTAAGGGTTTCCAATCGTTTGGAGCGTATTTGCCTAGCGTGTCGATGCCGTTCGTGAAAGAAAAAATGCAACACGAGACGGCCAACGTCATCCTGCCTGCTGAAGAGGAACTCTTGAGTGACTACTTGCGACAGCGCCGCGAGGTGGGACTGCGGATGAATGTCAACTTCCTCGGCGAAGCACTACTGGGCGAAGAGGAAGCCGAGCGACGGTTGCAATCCTATCTCGCTGCCCTCCAACGACCTGAACTGGAAGTCCTCTCGATAAAAATTTCGACGATCTACTCGCAGATTTCACCGCTGGCACGTGAGCACACAGTCAGTGTGCTTTGCGATCGACTGGAACTCTTATTGCGAGCCGCCACCAAATATCAATTCGAGCGGCACGACGGCACGCGGGTGCCCAAGTTTGTCTATCTGGACATGGAAGAGTATCGCGACATGACCCTCACCGCTGAAGTGTTCATGCGCACGCTCGACCGTGAGGGGCTTCAGCAGGCGCGGGCTGGGATTGCGCTACAGGGTTACATTCCCGATTCGTTTGCGATGCAGCAAGAGATCACTGCCTGGGCGCGTGAACGTCATTCAAACGGCGGCGCTCCAGTGACCATTCGCCTGGTAAAGGGTGCCAATATGGAGATGGAACGTGTTGAGGCAAGTCTACACGGCTGGCCTCAGGCACCGTTTCAAGACAAACTCGACACCGACGCCAACTATCACCGTATGCTCCAGTTCGGCATCCAGCCGGAAAACCTCGCCGCTGTGCATCTGGGGATCGCTTCCCACAACCTGTTCACATTGGCCTATGGTTTGGTGCTCGCAACACAGGCCCAGGCTCTCGACAAAGTACAATTCGAAATGCTCGAAGGGATGGCCAACCACCAGCGCCGAGCTTTGTTCGACCTCACGCAAAATGTGCTGCTCTACGCACCAGCATGTCGACAAGAAGAATTCATCAACGCCATCGGCTACTTGGTCCGCCGCCTCGACGAAAACACAGGCGAGGAAAACTTTCTCCGTCACGCCTTTCGTCTCTCGGTGGACAGCCCCGACTGGCAGCACCTGGCGGAGGGTTTCGCCGCTTCATTTGCCAGAATTGAGTCATTGCCTAATAAGTCTCGACGCACGCAGGATAGGAGCCAACCTTCCTCAGCCCGTCCCATGTCCCCCGTCCCCCGTCCCCCCTTTTCCAACGAACCCGATACCGATTGGTGTCTTCCTCACAACGATGCTTGGGGGCAGGGAATCCTTGCTGCTTGGAAAACCAAGTGCGATACCCATGCTATCGAAATCCCCTTGGTCGTCGGTGGGAAGGAAGTCACTGCCGATCGCGACCGACGTGATTCGCACGATCCCTCCCGAGCGAGAGTTGTCGTTGCTCGCTACTCCCAGGCCAACGCCGAGGACGCCGCCAAAGCAGTCGAATGTGCCAACAGCGATCCCGCCGGTTGGCGATCCCTTTCTCCTGACGAGCGCACCACGATTCTGGATCGAGTTGCCGACACGCTCTCCACCCGCCGCGGCGATTTGATGGGGGCCATGCTTGCCGAAGGAGGAAAGCTGCTCACCGAGAGCGATCCTGAAGTTTCCGAGGCGATTGACTTTTGTCGGTTCTATTCCCGCAGCGCGGCCGAGTTCTACGGTTTGTCTGAAATCGAAGCCAAGGGGCGCGGCGTAGTGGTCGTAGTCTCCCCTTGGAACTTCCCGCTGGCAATTCCTTGCGGCGGTGTAGCAGCAGCACTCGCAGCGGGGAACACGGTCATTCTCAAACCCGCCAGCGACACGGTTCTCATCGCATACCTGCTCTGCGAATGCTTCTGGTCAGCTGGTGTCCCGCGTACTGCCTTGCAATTGCTACCCTGTAGCGGCGGCACGGTCGGCCAACAACTCGTCACGCACGAGGGCGTGAATGCCGTGATCCTTACCGGCGGCACCGAGACCGCTCTCCGCATGCTCGCCGCCAAGCCGTCGATGAATCTGCTGGCCGAGACGGGCGGCAAGAACGCCACGATCGTCACCGCCCTGGCCGACCGCGATTTGGCCATCAAGCACGTGCTCCACTCCGCTTTCAGCCACAGCGGCCAAAAATGCTCGGCCACGTCGCTCTTAATTTTGGAAAGCGAGGTCTATCACGACAGTAGTTTTCGCAAGCTGCTGGTAGACGCGGTAGAAAGCCTCGAAGTCGGCTCCGCGTGGGAGTTGCCCACCAAAATCGGCCCCTTGATTCGCCCACCCAGCGGCGAATTGGAACGGGGCCTCAAAGAACTCGAACCCGGCGAATCCTGGGCCGTCATGCCAAGGTTACACGTCGACGACAATCCCCATCTGGTCGGCCCCGGCGTGAAATGGGGCGTCCAACCTGGCAGCGTCACGCACATGACCGAATTCTTCGGACCTCTGCTTGGTGTAATGGAAGCGCGCGATCTGCACGACGCGATCGACATGGTGAACGCCACTGGTTACGGGCTCACTTCAGGCCTGGAAAGTCTCGACGACCGCGAACATCAACTCTGGCAGGAAGGAATTCGCGCGGGGAATCTCTACATCAATCGTTCCACGACCGGCGCGATTGTCCTGAGGCAACCCTTCGGCGGCATGGGCAAGAGCGCCGTCGGCCCCGGCATCAAAGCCGGCGGCCCCAACTATGTCGCCCAGTTTATGAAGTTCAAACCCAACAGCTCCAGCCGCGATTCGACGCATCGCAGGTCCGAGACACAACAAGACCTCGGCGACACCGGCCTCGACGACTTCTGCGAAGCCCTGCGCATGGCCGCCACCCGCGACGCGATTTCGATGGACGAGTGTGAACAAATCGTTGGCGCTGCCCAAAGTTACGAATACTGGATGGCCCAGGAATTCGACCACGCCCACGATCATTTTCAATTGGTCGGTGAAGACAATTTCCGTCGCTACTTGCCACTGCCCGAGGTGCGACTTCGCATCCATCCCGACGACTCGCCGCTTGAAATCTTTGCCCGCGCATTGGCGTCCCGAACCGCTGGTTGTCGCACGGTGGTAAGTTCGCCTCCTGGACTTGACTCACCTCTAGTAACTCTGCTCGATGACTTAACCGACAGTTGGGCAGGCACCATTGAATTTATCGTAGAGAGCGACGAAGAATTGGCCCAAGCATTGCGCGAAGGCCACGTCAATCGCCTGCGTTTTGCCAACCCAGACTGTGTGCCTTACCACTTGCGCACCGCCGCCGCCCTCAACGGCGACTACCTCGCAGACACTCCTGTAAGCACTCACGGCCGAGTTGAACTACTCTGGTATTTCCAAGAGCAAAGTCTCTCGCATCTCTACCACCGCTACGGCAATCTGGGATCGAGAAGCGAAGAAGAAAGGGCGGCGGTTCTCTGAAGAATTAGCCGGAGGACCACGTCCTCCGGGAGCAACTGCGTACTCTAAACAGCCATGGCCATGCGGTGGATATCCATCGGGCTCAGTCGCGCTAACCAAGTGGTTGTGGGAGCTATCAGCTCTTCAACCCTATCAATCTCATCAGACGTGGCATTGACAGTCCGCCCCCGTGGCACCGAGGGATCGTAAATTCGCCGGTACTCGTCAAGAACCACACGAGAAGGCTCCAATTCGCAGAATTCCATAATCTGGATAAGCTCTTCTTCACACAACTCTTCAAGGCGACATTCAGTATAGCGTCCTTCGGGCAAAGAACGACCGTCGCGGCAAGCCATCTCCACACAAGATCGCCATTGCGCGGCACAGAGTTCGAGCAGATCCATATCCCGATACATCTGCTCAATCCCTGGCAGACGCGGCCCCCAGGCTGGAGGACCAACCATCCCCGGGGCAAACTGCCCCAGCGCTCTCCTGCTGAATTCACGAAAATAGTAAGGAGCCTGCCTCAACTCAAGTTCTCTAAGTCGTTGAAATATTCGCTGTGGCTTCATTCCCGTTGAATGGCGAGTCCAGAAATCACGAATCGAGAGAACCGATTGGACTCCGTCACGGACGATGTGGACAAATATGCAATCTTCCAAGACACGATCAACAAAATTCACACGCAAGCAATTGCTAGGTGTTTTTTCAACTAGCCTCGTCGCGCCATGTTCTGCTACCTGACGAGAAAACTCGTTGCGTATATGGCTGCAGACCTCGGGTCTCGCGTCCTTGGCATGAAGTAGGTCAGATTTCCCATCGTTGCCATACTTCCAAAGAATTCGCGGCTCCTCTGCTAGATAAACTTCTGGGTGGAACTTGAGCAAGTTACTAAGCAGAGTCGTTCCCGAACGCGGGGAACCCAGTATAACGATGGGTTTTCTCAACATAATTCTATCTCACACGATTCAAAGCCTATGCACGATCTCCAGCCTCAAGAGCAAGAAATCCTCTTACTGACTATCTATTGAGGATATTGACAAAGCGTGAAATATCGGTGAATGGTAGATGTTGATTTGGTTAATTACCCATTAGGAATCGGTGAACGGAATCGCTGCACTCAAGTACTACTGCTTGATTGCGAGTTTTGGGGAAAAGGGACATGTATCTCTCGCGTCTCTACCACCGCTATGGCATTCTGTGATCGCGGAGTTTGGAAGTACGGGCGGCAGTACAATAAATCGAACGGGAAACTCTACTATCCGTGTGGGAAGTGGCGATCTACCAAACTGAATAATTTGCAAATAGCCAATAATGCGTCGGTTTTTCACTCCGGATACACGAAGCAGAATTTCGTATACTGCGCCGGCCACTTTGTCCGACGCGGATTAGCAAATAGCCATTTCCACTAAAGGAGAGTCCCACCGACGCTGTATAGAAAATCGCGGTTTGTGCTCCGGGCGTAACCTTCTTGCTCACTTACCGTAGTCCTGTATCCTTGTGCAGCCTTCTTCAATTGACCCTTGTCATCGAATCGCAACGAATCGTTGATTCTCTACTCAAAATGTGAATAATCTCAATGTAATCAAGCATCCAAGACCGGGAGGCGTAGTATAGAAGCATGGCAATGAAGAAAGACCCCCAAGTGCAAGCTCAGAGAGTATCAATCCGGCTTGGGGTTGTCGGTTTAACGCTTTGCGTAGCAGCCTGTGAGTTGATTGCCGAAGAGCGACTAAACACGAAATTTGACGAAAGAGTCGAGTCAACACCTGATCTTCCACAAGACCAGCGATCTCTTCCTGGGAACGGCGATCAATATTGCGCTCCTGTCTCGGCAAGCAATGGCCTTATTTGGCTTGCTGAACAGGGCTATCCAAATCTAATGCGAACTAATCAAATTGATCTGGCAAAAGAACTTGGTTCGCCATCTTTCATGAATACTTCTGTGAACAATGGCACCGGAGTGAAGGATGTGGGGCTTGGGCTTGGAAAATATGTGACAGTTTGTGGTTATGAAATACAGGATCTTGCTTATCAAAGTTGGCGCTCGAAAAACAAGAGATCAATACGAAAAATCCCTGGCCATGCTAATCCCGTAAGTATCACAAGAGGTCTTAGGAAGGATAGTATAGTATTATTGAATATTGGGTGGTATAAACAGAGCGGCAATGATTATGAGAGACTGTCGGGACACTGGGTCACATTAGCTGGAGCTGGAAAAGAAGACGCACCCATTCTTTTTGTCCACGATCCTTCGGGACGCAGCCCAGAGGGTCAACACGAACGAGTCTCATGTAAGCGAATACGTACTGGCAAGTTGGTTGGGTCTGATGAGTACCTGCCGCTGAGTGCAAAGGGAGCATGGCAGTTAGGCGGAGAACTCAAGCTGAAAACCAACACCGGTGCAGACACTGCCATTCTAGATGGTGCGATTATGCTGCGGATTAAGTAATCCCACCGATGCTTGCAGCTTCGTTTCACCGCTTCGATCGCCCTCACCGAATACACTTGCCATCAGCCAAATCCGCAGCGGGTACTTCAATTAACGGCTTGCTCTCTTCGTGGCATTTGCGAACATTCAGGAAATGAAAGACCCGGATGATGTGGGACACAAAGTCAGTGACAGCGTATGTAACTCATTGCCTAGAGGAGCGTTACGAAAAACTAACTGCAATTCGATTCATCGTCCGACGCAGTCATGCTCAGATTTAACAGATCAACACGGATTCCTTGCAGTACTTTTGATCCGCGATAATCCGCTTAATCAGTGTCCATCCGTGTTCCATTTCTTCTTTTTACCTATCCACCTCCCACGGCGCAAACTCTTCCATACCACTGATATTACCCCAGTTCATTTCCATCCACTCACGGGGATAGCCATGGTCAAACGGGACCACGTTGGTGAGCCGATCGCGTAACTCCTGCGGCAAGTCCCAATCCCCAGCCGGAAGCCAATCCGCCACCTGCTCTTCGCGCTTCGCACCAACCAATACCGACGTCACGCGGCGATCGCCCAACAGCCAGGCCAGTGCCACTTGGGCAGCGCTGACGCCCGTTTCCTTGGCGACGGCCACCACTTCGTCGATGATGCGAAAGCTGTCGTCGTTCCAATAGCGTGGCAAATCCACCGCGGCCCGCAATCCGACCCGAGTACCCTTCTCCGGTCCTTTTTGCTTGTCGTACTTGCCGGCCAAGAGTCCCCCGGCGATCGCACTCCAGCATAGCATCCCCATTCCTTGATCCGCGGCAGCAGGAAGAACCTCCCGCTCAATGTCGCGCCGCAGCAGATTGTAGAGATGTTGCGCGCTGACCATGCGCGTGAGTCCCAACTTGTCAGCCAAGGAGTTCGCCTTCACCATCTGCCAGCCGAAGAAATTGCTGCAACCGATATAGCGTACCTTCCCGCTGCGGACTAGATCGTCCAGAGTGCGCAGGGTTTCTTCCAAAGGGGTAAAAGAATCAAACCCATGCATTTGATAAAGATCAATATGATCTGTCCCCAGTCGGCGTAGACTCGCTTCGACAGAAGAAAGTATATGCTTCCGCGAGAGCCCCTTGGCATTTGGCGACTCGTTCATGCGAAACCAGCACTTGGAGGCAATCACCAATTCATCACGATTGTGAGCAGCGATTGCCTTGCCGAGGAAATCCTCAGCAATCCCTTTGGAGTACATGTCGGCGGTGTCAATGAAATTGCCGCCCCCTTCGATGAAGCGATTCGTGATGGCAATCGAGGCCGCCTCATCACAGCCCCACCCTTCCATACCGAAGGTCATAGTGCCCAAACAGACGCGTGAGACCAACAGTCCCGAATTGCCCAGATATCGATATTTCATGCGACTTGCTCCACGAATCTGTATCTAGTAGCTGCCATGACTACAGATTCGCAGCAACGCCCGGGGAATGCAATCCCTAGGCGTTACCGGCAATCCAGCTTCCCCTGATCTTGCTTGCGCATCTTCCACGCAGCCGCGGCGTATTTTTTATCCAGTCGCGCTAGACGCAACTTCCGCACGTCGAGAGTCCGCTTGCCTCCCGTGGGGTGCTTCACCAGTACGAAGGGGAGGCACACTGCTTTCACCTTCAGCGGTACGCCTCCTGAATCGGGTAGATAGGTAATACGCACGGTTTCTTCCCGGTTTCGTGAAAACTCATCGCAGCACCAGAAAAACGAAGGGAAGTCGTAGAACACATGCAACAGCGACACGAAGTCCCCCACACGGATTTCCTCCGGCGCAAGAGGTTTCGCTAGCGATAGTTCGCTTTCAGTCTCTTCGAATTGTGCGAGTCGAGAATTTGTCATAGCAGGGTTAGACAATTCTCGGCCAAAAAGGTTCGTGTGCGGTCTATTGCTTAGGGCCTGAAAACACGGAGCCAACCCACATTCCAACTCCTGCCATCAAGAGGCCGGCAAGTTGCTGGGGAAAATGGTCTCCCAATGGTGTGACCATGAACAGAATCCAAGTGCCTACACCGAGAATGATCGAGGTAATCGCACCCGTATTGGTCGCTCGCTTCCAATGCAGTCCGCACACCAATGGCACAAACGCCCCGACCAGCGGCACTTGGTAGCTGCTCGACACGAGATCATACACCGATGTGCCCTGCATGATGATCGAGTACACCAGCACCCCTGCAGTAAACACCAGCACTGTCAGCCGCATGAGCCGCAATTCTTGAGCATCGCTCATTCTTGGCCAGACGTTTTTAAGCACGTTCTGCACGAACACGGTCGCCGGTGCCAGGATTGTTGAAGAGGCCGTCGAGAGAATCGCCGACAACAGGGCTCCAAAGAACATCACCTTGGTCAGTGGCGGCATCTGCGTCATAACAAGAGTCGGCAACACATGCTGTGGATCCTCCTTCACCAGCTCGGCCGTCTCTGTAGGCATGATTACGAGACTGCAAGCCACGATAAACATCGGTATGAAAGAGAAAAGCAGATAGCCCGAACCGCCAATGATCGGTCCCCACACGGCGATGTTCTCTCGTTTGGCCGACATCACCCGCTGAAACACATCTTGCTGCGGAATCGAACCGAGCATGATCGTAATTCCCGCCCCGAGATAGAACATGGTCTCTCGGAATGAGAGTGGCGGAAAGAATTGGAGCATGCCACGGTGGGCAGCAACCTCGATTACGTGGGTAAATCCTCCCGCCAAATTGCCCGCCATAACTGCAATCGCCACCAGACAGAAGACAATGATCACCATCTGGATAGTATCCGTGACGGCCACCGACCACATGCCCCCAAAATAGGTAAACAGCAGCACAACAATCGTCCCAATGCAAGTGCCAGCAAGAGGGCCGATCACACCGTCAGTTAACAGCGAGAAGACCAACCCCATTGCCGTGATCTGTGCCGCGACCCATCCCAAATAGGAGATGAGACTCACCCCCGAGCAAAACAATTCCACGGCCACACCATAGCGCTGGCGATAAAAATCGTTGATCGTCAGCAGCGACATGCGATAGAGTTTTCGAGCGAAGAACAGCCCCACCAGAATCAAACAAAACGACGCCCCCCACGGATCCTCGACAGTTTCAACCATCCCCCCTTCAAGAAACTTTGCCGGGATGCCAATCACCGTCTCCGACCCAAACCAAGTTGCGAACGTGGTGCCAACAATCACCCCCATCGGCAGTGCCCGCCCCGCCACGGTATAGTCCGCCGTATTCTTAACCCGCCGCGCAAACCACAACCCCATGGCAATCGAGGCAAGCAGATAGAGGGTGACGAAGAGGATGAGCATGGTTGTTGCGGGACTTGTGGAAGGGTACGCAAGCGATAGCCTCCGACCGATAGGAATAACCTATCAGGAAAGCAAGAGGAATGACAATCCAGTCCAATAAACCAGAAACTATTTGTATCGGGAAAAAGCATTGGTAAGATGTGAAGTTGACAGGCAGGCTGCTGAGAGCATCAAAATTGACTGGTCGATTGCGAAAAGCGTCTCTTGCATCGTCTTTCTGCGGTCCAAACCCTTTTCGTGAGAGGTACATCTTGTCAAGCAGTTTCGTATACAAGCCTAGTGTCCGATTTGTAATGCAAGTCTTGAACGCCTTGTCACTTATGACGGCTTTGCTTTTGGGTTTTGGATTGCTCCCGACCCAATTTGGATCGGCAAATGACGTACTCGGCGAGCAAATCAAAGTAGTCTATCTGGACGTTTTCCGCCCGAGCAAGGTGGAGAAGGAATGGACACCCTTGCTTCCGCGCGAATTGATCCGTCAGGCGGTACTACTTTCAGCTCGGGAAGAATTTGGATTTACGACCCGCGATATGGTGCTCGGTGACTCGATCGACGAAAGTAACCCTCATATCGATTCATTGAAGTGTTCAACGGTCACAGCTGATCAGAAGATGAGCCTGACCCTTCAACTCAGCGAAGATCCCGAAAACAAACACTCTTTGAGTCATAAAATCCAAGCTGCTGCAGGCGGCTATGTTTCCTCGAAATCGTACCCAGATATTGTCGAGAAATCGGAACTGTGGACTCGATCAGAATTGGTAGAGTTATTCAAGTCCTGGGGATGGATTCACAAGCCGACTCCAATCAATCCCGAAGCGACACTCTCTGAAGAGGTCGAATCACTTTTACACACCTTCAACGAATATGCCCAATTCGATGCGGTCCGTCGCCTCCATTCCCAAATTCGCACCGAGGGAGAGTCACCTGCTTTGTTGGCGGCTCTTGTGCGGGGATATGCAAATCTGGGGCAACTGTGCCGCTACCACTTCACCGGTCGAGAGCAAGTATTTTATGCGCGCAGTTTATTGTATGCAGAACGACTGCTCGTACGACATGGTGACTCTCCGTTCGCTCGCTGGAATCGAGCTTATGCGCGTGTCATGGCTGGCCTCGATTTTGCCGCTGTCAAAGATTTACAACAAGCCGAAGAGTTTCTGAATTCCGACACTCCCCCGGCATGGGTTCCTATTCTCACCGCCTATCTTGATCATTCCCTTATCAAGAGCGTGAACAAGACTAATAGTGAAGACTCGTCAATCGAACAGGAAAATCTTTCCGACCAGGCACCAGAGGAACCCGAGGCACCAGAGTGGGTGCAGATTGCATTCGACCTATTCGGATCGAGGGCAGAACTTAACAATCAGGAGCCGGCCGATCCTACAGATAGCTTGGCCGCCTATCTTTGCTTGGTCCTAGCAGAAAGGACTCGCAATGTTAGCTATCAAAATACTTTCTTTGATTCGTTAATCCGTCTTCAACCGCTCTGCCTCCGGGCAATCGATTCCATGGCAGATCGAGGTGGTGTTAGTAATCTACACAGGATGACTACCCTCGGGCCCTCGGTAAACCTACGCTCCTTGCGATCGCATGTGTTAGCAATGCCAGGGCTACCACCTGAGGCTGTTAGTACTATCAGAGAATGCTACGAAGGAAACTGGCCAAATAAACCTGTACCCAGTCTTGTGATGGCTTTGCGAGCCGGAATGGCTGACGACCTAGAAAGTGAACTATCATGGTCTGCACTTGCTGAAATGATTCAAGACGTTCACTTCGTCCAGGTTTATCGCCGTGGAATTTTCATGAAGTTTAGTTGGAGTGTTCCTGTTGATGATTTTCTCGACGCAGCTTCTCAATCCCTCCAAGGCTATCGCTTTGCTCCGATAATCGAGGCATTACACCTGGATCCGACGCTTCAGTCGAATGAGATCAACGCCCTTATGGAAAAGATCCAATTCGGGGACCTTTCAGTGACTGCTACATTACTGTTAGATAAATCCTGGTGGGGAAGAAAACCGACTACGACATCTCATTTCAGATGGGTATGGAATCGGCTGATTCAAAGCGGAGATGCCACTAGCCATGATCTTGTGGCTCGTATTGTCAAATTGCATACACACCAAAATTCCCGCCGCCTGTGGTTTGCCAGAGAATTACACTTCGTCAATCCTTATTCTCCTATCTGGGCATCCGCCTTCGTTTCTAACGACTGGGTACATGCCCAACCTGACGTAAAGAGGTATCTGGAACACTTTGGTTACGATCCGTACTTTCTACGTCGTTTGGCCGAGCAACAAGTTAAAGCTGAGCTCTACGAAGATGCTCAGAAGACTCTCGAACGCTTCATTGTGGTGTGCCCCAATCGCTGGGGATATGAAGAGTTGGCTGCAATTCATCGCCGAAAAGGTGAGAACACTATAGCCAACACACTCATGGAGGAATTTCTATCGGTCGGAACCGACTTGGGGCTTTCTGATGCCCGCGTCCATGCGGAACTGGCAGAAAAGCATCTCGAACAGAACGAGTTCGATGAAGCTCTTAAACACGCAGAACTGGCTGCCCAATCAGGGGCAGCTTGGGCCATGATGACTGCAGCTTACGTCAACGAACGTACGGGACATTGGAATCGCTCAGAAAGCTTGGTGCGAAGCACTTCCGAACGATACGACACTGGACGTTCTCTCTTATACTGGTGGTGCCGCAGAACTGGTCGAGGTGATCTAGAATATGCTCGAGGTTTGGCGCAACAGTACTTTACGGAACCTCACGACACCTCCTGCATCTCGGGCGAAATCGACGAAGCTCTCTTCTCTCTCTTGGAAGACAACCCTGAAGCAGCTCTGAAATCCCTTTTACACAAATTTGAACCGGACAAAGATCCTTTCATCGGATTGCACGCTGTCTTAGTAGCTAACCAACTCGATCAACTGGAAACACGTGACTCTCTTCTACAAGATTTGCCTGTGGAGTGGATACCGGCTTCGGTGGGAAGTCATCAGAGGTACTACGAACTAGCTAATCTTCTGAGAAAGTTTTGGAATGGCGAGGAAGTCGTATTCGATTGGAAAGTGTTTGATGAGAAAGTGAAACGACTCTCTAAAATTCATCAAGTGCGAGTCTACTACTTTGTCTCCGAAGTGGGAAAGATCCTAGGCACACAGAAGCTAGCCGACGAGTATCTCAAACGCTGTACCGCACCTATTGGGGGAGTAGATGACGCCAATCAGATTTTGGCTCTAGCTCAGCTACATGCAAAGGGTGAAGATCCCTATGCTGAGGATTTACCTGAGCTACATCAGGTGCCTTGGCCTGGATCAGACAGCGAATTGTACCAGATGGCAGGTAGATTGATTGATCAGGGACGTCCTGCGGAGGCAAAACCTCTTCTGCTTGAATTCGTTGAACGAACAGGAAATTATACCGGAATGCGCCGACTAGCCCGCTTACATTTGCAGAATCATGAGTTCCTCGAAGCACTCCCCTTTGCGGAGCGTGCCGCTACTTGGGGCGATTCAACAGGAATCTTTCGAGCGATGAGCGCCAACGACGGGCTGGGGCGTTTCGACGATTCGGAAAAATGGGTTCGAAAGTTGGCAGAACGCTATGAAGACGATCAGGCCGAGTGGTATTTGTGGTGCATCCGCACTGGCCAAGGAGATGTGGCGAACGCTCGTGTTTTGGCTAAGAAACATTATGTAGATGCAGATCCCCCATATAAGGCTGGTGACTGGCGAAGTCCTGTCTTTTTCCTCTTGGATGAAGATATTCCCGAAGCCATACGAGAATTCCAAAGTGCTTACGAGCATTATCCTGACCCCTGGTCAGGACTCCATTTGGCAACACTCTACGAGGCGATCGGAAACGACGAACAAAGAAACGATATCCTTGAATCTGTAGCCAACACCAAACATCTCAAGCGTTTTGGCAAGTCTGACAGGAACTCGATGGTAAAACTAGCACAACTTTTCCTGCCTGCTTGTTTGGATCCCACTAATACTCACCCAATTTCACAGCAGATTGATTATTTGAGTTCGACACTCTCTACCAATCAGAAGGTGAATGTGAACTACTTTGCTGCTCACCTTTTCCAAACAATCGGAGACGATTCTCTTGCTTTAGAATATTTGAAACGATGCGTTACGCCGAATTATTCTCTTCAGGTCAATCAATCACTCGCCTACAGAGATCTACGGAAATCTGGTCTTGATCCATTCGACCTACTGACGAGCAAAGAGGAGGCCATTGACACTGACAGATAGTATTCTGGCAATGCTCTTCATGCTGCAAAGAACCTTGCTACGGCTCCCCACCATTGAGATACTCTTCCAGATTCGGATACCCATCCCCATCCGGATCACCTAGGTGGTCATCAACGGCCGGGTCCAGCCCGTGCTGGGTTTCCCATTCATCCGGCATGCCGTCGTTATCTGCATCGGCGGGTAGTTCACCAGCTCCGTAAGCAGGCCAGCCACCCACGTCTGCTTGTGAATCGATGAGCTCCCCCGTACCGGCCCGCACTTGTTCGACGATCCGCGCATCTACGGCATCGCGCTCAGGCAAAGTTGCACCCGCTGCTCTGAGGACGGCGTCATAGGCATCTTTGGCCGTCTGGGTCGAAACGGGCTCTACCTCAAACGGTTCTTCGCGTTTGTTTTCTGGTTTCGCGCTAGAGATCAACTGCCAAAAGTCCTCGTTCTTCGTCCCCGATTCTTCCTGATAGTTCCCTTGTTGATACATCTGAGTCGACTTCCCACCCACCTTGAAAGCAGGGCCATTCGGCTTACGGATGTAGTTGCCCACGTAGTTCATCCGCACCGGATCTTCCGCCGAATAGCCGTTGCTGTCGTAGATCACGTTATTGCGGAAATCGAACAGAATGCTGCCCGGGCCGTAGGTACCAGGCCGTGGGCTGCGCGTGCGATGATGGGCATATAAGTTGTGATGATAGCTCACGCGACCGTTGCAGCGAATGAGCGAACCGAAGCCGTGGTCTCCCTTATGATGGGCACCGTGGTTGAGCGATTCGGCAATCAAGCACCATTGCACCGTCACGTTGTCGATCCCTGCCCCCGAGACAGTGCAACACTCGTCTGTCGACCAAGTGGCAGAGCAGTGATCGAGAATCACGTCACGCGACGGCGCACCAATCGTCACGGCATCTGGTTCGAAGGATCTTCCCTTGGCTAAAAGTGCAGCAGCAGGTTCGTCACCGGGGCGAAATCGCAGATGCTGGACGATCACATCATGAGCTCGAATCGTAAAATTGAAATTCTTGAGGCAAACCCCGTCGCCAGGCGCTGACTGACCTGCAATGGTGCTATATGGCTCACGACACACCAGTTCATCTTCCAACGGAATGACTCCTGCCACGCGAAATAGAATATAGCGAGGCCCCTTCGCTTCCACTGCTTCGCGAAAACTCCCCGGCCCGGAGTCGTTGAGATTGGTCACGAAGAGCACCCGACCACCACGCCCCCCTTGGGAGTGGGCGCCGAATCCCTCGGCACCTGGGAACGCAAGGATTGGCGGCTCGTCTGCAACAGTAGAATTGCAAATCAAGGGCAAGAACAACGCACAACAAATCAAATAATTGGCGAGTTTATGGATTGCCATGAATTGCTTTCTTAGAAAACTGGCCCAATATTCTTCAACCGAGCTTCCGTCTCCTCCATCAAAGCGTCCTCTGCCGCTTCATCGGCTGCCTCATAGGTAACACTAAATCGCAGAAATGCTCCCGCGTCGTCCCAGGGAACGGTGCAGATCGACTGCTCCTTGATAAGATATTGGCTCGCCGCCTCGGCATTCTCGAAAGTCTGTCCGCTGGCCAAGCCCTTGGGTGACGGGGTGTACAGGAAATACGTACCTCCCGGCATAGAGCATTGAAACCCGCAGCGACTGAGCGTGGCAACCAGCTTCTCCATGCGCCGCTTGTATTTTGCGCGAATTCGAGTGGGAATCGATGGCTCATCGAGTGCTGCGGCGGCAGCTTTCTGGATCGCGATGAATTGTCCCGAATCGCAGTTGTCCTTCACATCGGCAAACGCACTCACGATGCGTTCGTTGCCACAAACCCAACCCAGCCGCCAGCCGATCATGTCGAAACCCTTCGACATTGAATGTAGCTCAACTCCTACTTCCATTGCGCCCGGCACGGAGAGAAAACTATTCGGCTCGCGGTCAAAAGACAACACGGCATGAGCCGCGTCTTGCACCACGACGATGTTGTTTTTCTTGGCGAAGCGGATCACTGCTTCATAAAATTCACGAGACGCCGTCTTGCCTGTGGGACTATTGGGGTAGCAGAGTACAAGCAGTTTGGCCTTGGCAACGATGTCGCCCGGAATCTTCTCCAGGTCCGGCAGGAAATCATTTTCCGCAAGCAGAGGCAGCTTATAGACTGCCCCACCGTAGTAGCCTGTGTGCGTGCCTGCCACGGGATAGCCGGGCACCGTCATCAGCGTGATATCGCCCGGATTAATAAACACGGCCGGAATGATTGCCAGCGCCGACTTGGACCCAATGCAATGATTGATCTGCGTCGCTGGATCGAGCGTCACACCATACTCTCGCTGCATGAACCGGGCGATCGCTTCTTTGTAGTCACCGATACCATTGTCCGCATAGCCGCGATTCTCCGGCTTCCCGATTTCCTCGGCCATCGTACGCAGCACCAACTCATCCGCCACACCGTCATTCTCGCCGATGCCGAAATCTAAGAGCTGTCTCTCCGGATGCTCGGCCAGTGCCTGCCGCTTAGCTCGCTTGATCTTTTCAAACTTGTAGATGGCCGTGCCCTTGCCATACTGGGCTCCGCCAATACGGTCGGCAAACATCGCCTGAAAATAGGGATCGCTCATGAGTGTCTCAGAAATTCGCGGGAATGGATACAAGAAATTGGAAACTGCCAGCGTACTGGAAGCAGTAGAGGGCGACAAGAAGCAGATTCTAGCTCCTTTGTTGCCGTTACGATCAGAGTTTCTTTTGGCAACCGTAGGGGTTAGAATGTGGACTACTAGAGAATCATTTTTCATTAGCCTTCTCCACGGCATCCCTTCAAACCATGAAAACCACAGAAATCACGATCGAAGTAGAACCCAGCACCGCAGAGCTTTATCTGTCGGCACCAGAACAACAGAAGCGACAACTCAACTTGTTGCTAAGCCTCTATATTCAAGATGCCATTGCCTCTGCTCGTCCCTTAAAAGAGGTTATTCGACAAGCCAGCACCGAGGCCCAGGCAAACGGCTTGACCCCTGAGATTCTTGATGAGTTACTTCGAGATGAGTAACAAAGTTGGGCGATGCGTTCTGGACACAAACACTTTGTCAGCGCGTATCTCTTCCCTACCTCGAAGCCCGTGATCGCATTAGCAACCATTATCGAGAGGGGAACTCTTCTCTAGTCCCTTGAGACGGCAGATGAACTCGCTAGAGTTTTGCGTCGCCAAAAATTTGACCGCTATTTGACTAGAAAACGTCGGGAGGAATTGTTGACAGCTACGATAGCAGAGAGCGAAACAGTGGAAATCACTTCCGTTATTGAAGATTGCCGAGATTCAAGCGACAACCTGTTCCTGGCCACTGCTACTGATGGAAATGCCAAATACCTCGTTTCAGGAGACACCGATCTCTTGGTACTCAATCCCTATCGAGAGGTACAAATCTTGGCTCCCAATGATTTCCTCAAACAGCTCGGACACGGATAGTTGCCCACCTACTGCATTTCTAACAAGCGGGTTTCATATCTTTGGTTCTATGACTTTTATGATTGCCCGAATTAAGTCACATAGCAGAGACCTTGGTTCCTCTGGCTAGGCACAAAAGCTTTCTTTTTCTCCCCCCCTGCAACACCTCGACCCAAGGGTTACAATATCCCTTTAGATCAAACGCCGGATTCCAAAGTTGGAGGGAACCATCTTGTCGCAGCAATTTGTCCATCTGCATTGCCATAGCCACTACAGTCTGCTGGATGGTGCGAGCCCTATCAAAAAGCTCGTCGAACGCGCTAAAGAATTGGGGATGAACGCGCTGGCGCTCACCGACCACGGCAACCTCTACGGTGCGCTGCAATTCTACCAGGCATGTCGCGATGCGGAGATCAATCCGATTCTCGGTTACGAAGCCTATGTCTCGCCGGGGAGTCGGTTTGAGAAATCGGGGGCCACCAGCAGCAAGGAAGCCAGTTTTCATCTCACGCTGCTCGCCCAGAATCGCATCGGCTTTCAAAACCTGATCAAGCTCTCCAGCCGTGCGTTTCTCGAAGGGTTTTATCACAAACCCCGTATCGACCGCGAGTTACTCGCCGATCACTCGGAGGGAATCGTTTGCCTAAGTGGATGTGTGTCGGGAGAGTTCAGCCGATCGCTGCTCAACGGCAACAATCCGGCCACCGAAGAACAAATCGTTCAGGCGACCAACGTCGCCGAGTGGTTCAGTGGCGTGTTTGGCAATCGCTACTTTATCGAGATCCAAAACAATGGCCTCGACATTCAGAAGCAGGCGATGGAAGCCGCGCTCGTGGTTGCCCAGCGGGTTGGATTGCCGGTGGTCGCGACCAGCGATGCCCACTACGTACGGCAGGAAGACGCCGAGGCCCAAGACGTTCTCTTGTGCATCAACACCGGCAAGTTCCGCACTGACACGAACCGCATGAAGATGGAGGGAGATCAATTCTTCCTGCGGAGTCCTGCACAAATGTACGAGGCGCTTCCCGGCTGCGAGGATGCCTTGCAGCGTTCCCAGGAAATCGCCGACTCGGTCCACATTGACCTGGAACTTGGTAAACGTCACTTTCCCAGCTTCACACCCCCCGAAGAAAAAAATTCAGACGAATATTTGCGCGAGCTCTGCATCGCGGGCCTCAAGGAGCGTTATGCCAACGAGCCTGATCGCTGGAATGGGGACGATCTCGCCCAAGAAGTCCACGACCGATTGGACCGCGAACTGGGCGTGATCACCAAGCTCGGTTTCTGTGACTACTTCTTGATCGTGTGGGACTTTGTCCGCTTCGCGGTTGAGAAGGGTATCCCCTGCACGGCCCGTGGTTCGGGTGTCGGTTCGCTGGTGTGTTTCGCCCTCAAGATGAGCCACGTCTGCCCCCTCAAGTACGATCTCCTCTTTGAACGATTCCTCGATGAAAGTCGTTTGGAAGCGCCTGATATCGACATCGACTTCTGCAAAGAACGCCGTGGCGAGGTCATCCAATATGTCAAAGACAAATACGGCGAAGCCAATGTTGCACAGATCGGCACCTTCGGCACGCTGGCAGCCCGAGCCGCGATCCGCGACGTGGGCCGAACTCTCGGCATGCCGATTTTCCGCGTCGATCAGGTAGTCGCCATGGTGCCCGATCAATTGGGCATTTCCATCGAGAAGGCGATTGAGCAGAGCGACGAACTCAAGAAAAACTATGAAGGCGATGGTGAGATTCGCGAGCTATTGGATCTCGCCCAAAAGATTGAGGGCCTCGCGCGAAACGTCGGTACCCATGCCGCGGCAGTAGTAATCGCGGAAAAACCGGTCGATGAATATGTGCCGCTCCAACACGTAAAGGGCAAGTCTGAAGTCATCACTCAATGGGCGATGGGTGACGTCGAGCGCGCCGGCCTATTGAAAATGGATTTCCTCGGTCTGCGAAATCTCACGATCCTCGCCCGCACCATCGAACTGGTTGAGGAGTCACGCGGCGAGAAAATCGATCCGTATCAATTCCCGCTCGACGACCAGGAGTCCTTTGATCTCTTATGTCGTGGCGAAACCAAAGGAATCTTCCAACTCGAATCGGGAGGCATTCGTGATTTGCTGCAGAGGATGAAACCCGACCACTTCCGCGACATCATCGCCACCAACGCCCTCTATCGCCCCGGTCCGCTTGAAGGGGGCATGGTCGACGACTATATCGAGGTAAAGCACGGCCGTAAAGAAGCCGAGTATCCTCATCCCGCGATGCGCGAAGTTCTCTCCGAGACCCACGGCGTGATGGTCTATCAGGAACAGGTGATGCGGATTCTCAATCGCTTGGGGGGCATTCAACTTTCCAATGCCTACACTTGCATCAAGGCGATTAGCAAGAAAAAGCTGCCGATGATCGCCAAGTACCGCGAAGAATTCATCACGGGGGCTCATAGCCAGGGGCTCGACAAGAAAAAAGCGGCCGAACTGTTTGGCATGATCGAGAAATTCGCCGGCTATGGCTTCAATAAGAGCCACTCGACTGCTTACGCACTTATCGCCTACATGACCGCTTATCTCAAGGCACACTATCAAGTCGAATTCATGGCTGCCCTGTTGTCGTGCGACATCCCAGGACGCAACTTCAAAAACAAGGATGCCCTCGTTGAGCACTTGGAAGATTGCCGTCGAATGGAGATCGAGGTGGTACCGCCGAGTGTAAATTCCTCTGGCCCCGACTTCTTGGTTCGCGATGGCAAGATCCTTTTCGGTCTTAGTGCCATTAAGGCCTGTGGCACCGGCGCCGCCGAAGCGATCGAAGCCGAACGCCAAAAAAATGGTCTCTTCAAGAGCCTGTTCGATTTTTGCGAGCGCGTCGATCCGCAACTTTGCAACCGCGCTACCATCGAAGCGCTCATCAAAGCTGGAGCCTTCGACGGCTTGGGAGGGCATCGTGCACAACTCATGACTCTCTTGGAACGGGCTCTGCAATCGGGCGCCGCCGCCGCTGCTGATCGCCGCTCGGGCCAGATCGGCCTCTTCGACGATGAAGAAGAACCGACCGAATCGGCCGCCGCTGCCGATATGCCGAACGTCGCTCCTTGGGAAGAAAAGGATCAGCTATCCCGCGAGAAAGAGGTGCTTGGTTTTTATCTCACCAGCCATCCACTGGCCGAGCACGAGCAGATTATTCGCACCTATTGCTCGCACAACAGCCAGTCGCTGGCAAATCTTGCCCACCGAGATGAAGTCCATCTGGGAGGAATGCTGGCAGCAATTAAGTTCTCACATACTAAGAATCCCCGTCCCGGCAGTGTTCACACGAAATACGCTATGTGGGACCTGGAGGATCTTGAGGGGATCGTCCGCTGCATCATGTGGCCCGAACAGTTCGCCGAATTTGGCCAGCTCGTCGTCCCCGACGCTATCTTGGCCGTCATCGGCAAAGTGGATCGCCGCGCTGGTAGTGAAGAAACCAACTTAATCGTTGACAAACTTTTGCCGCTCGACGAGATGGAACAACAATTCTCCAGCGGTATGGTGATTCGCGTCCGCGAAGAAGATCATGGCGAGCAGGGCCTGGAGAAGCTCAGAGAGATCGTCCGCGGCTATCCCGGCAAAAAGAAGCTGCGGTTGCGACTCGACCTGGCCACTGGCGGCCAAGTATGGCTTGATAGCAACTCAACCGGCGTCGAAGCTTCGGCAGAACTCAACGGGCGCATCGACGAACTATTAGGCGAGGGCAACCGCATCATGGAGCGTGTCGCTCCCACACCACAGTCTGCCAGCCGCGATACAGAGCGCCAGCGGAGTAGAGCGCGGCAAAACGGAGCGCGTTAACTCGGACACCCACGCATGCCCCACTCCATCGTCCACCTCATCGCCGAGTGGTCTCCCTTCAACGCCGCAGCTCATCTGCGAGAAGTGGTCTGCAGTCAGGTCCAAGCCGGTGAGTCGGTGGCGGTAATCATTCTCTCGGCCAACCCTAATGCGCAAGCTGAAATCGATGACCTGGGAGCCACCTGCATCTTCGTGCATCGCCGCTGGCATTTAGATCCGTTTGCCCTGCGCGAATGTGCAATTCAGCTCCGCTCGATGCATCCCAGGGTAGTTTTTTTCTGGGGTGTCCGCGCGACAGAGTTTGCTTCGCTCGCCCGCTGGACACTCCCCAAGGCCAAGCTAATTGCCACGCTCCCCGCAGAATCCTCGTCCGCGGGTTCTTGGGCTTCTCAGTGGCTCGGCAATGCAGCGGTGCTCGATCACATCGTCGCCGATTACGCCAAGAAACCCTCGGAGAAGACGACCGTCATCACACCTGGAGTCGCCGCACCAACCAATAGCGACCTATCCCATGAAGAACTCCTCGCCGAACTCAAGTTCCCCGCCGAAGCCCAACTCATTACGATTGCCGGTCCGCTCACCAGATCAGAGCTGATTGACGAAGCAATCTGGAATTTCGAACTGGTCCGCACCTTGCACCCCCAGGCGTGCCTTGTAGTCCTCGGCGACGGTCCCGATCGCTACCGCTTGGAGCGCTATGCTCGCTTGGTAAGTGATCCCACTGCAATTCGTTTTTTTAAAGGGGTCGGGAGTCTTTTTTCACAAAAGACTCCCGACCCCTTTGGACTACTCAAACACTCGACCCTCTATTGGCAACCTGGCCGCAGCACGGCAATCCCCACAGCCCTGCTCTGTGCGCAGGCACTAGGAATCCCCGTCGTCGCAAACGACACCGCTCCTCACGCTCAAGTCGTCACGCACGGAGAAAATGGATTTCTGGTTCCCACTAAAAAACGCTCCTTCTGGACACGTCACACAGTCGAGCTACTGGAAAACCTCGAACTGCACAAGCAATGCTCGGCTGACGCCCGCAACGTCGTTGAGGAGCACTTCTCCCTGGCCAATATGCTTCAGGCGTATGACCAACTAGCGAAGACAACGAGCCCGCAACACATTGCCATGAATCACTAAACTTCCGCCACCACCCTTCCAACTCCTGAAAGGCACGATGCCGTCTCAATCGTCGGCGGAAACCAACGCTCTTGTTCCGCCAGCAAATCAAAACCAACCGTCCGACGGCGACGCTCTGCGGGGGTCCAACGCTGACGGATCTGTTCGCACTCTGAGGCGATTTTGCGGGGTGAGGGCAAGTATTCGGGAAAGGCTCTCATTGGGTATTATCTCGCTCGGACAAAACTCAGCGGAAAGAAACCAGGGCCGAAACGCACGGTGGTAGGCAAAGAGTGGGCATCGAAGTGCGTCTTACACGGCCCTGGTTCTACGGATGACATGAACGAGAATTTACTGTCCAAAAGTTGTGGTCCTATTCAGAAACGATGAATTCTTCGTTCAGATCGCTTGGCAACCTGGTGAGGTAGCCCTTTGCCCATATTAAAGAAACCACTAGAATTACGGAGAATACGACTATTCTTATTCGGCAGGGAAGCACCAGGGAGGACTTATCACGATGAATGATGTCTTGGCAGTCGTTTTAGCAGGCGGTAAGGGAACTCGGCTTGAACCCCTCACTCGCGAACGCGCCAAGCCGGCGGTCCCCTTCGGTGGTATCTACCGGATTGTCGATTTCACCCTGTCCAACTGCATCAACAGCGGTATTCGCCGCGTCCTGGTACTCACTCAATACAAGGCGATGAGCCTGAATCGCCACCTTGGCACCGGCTGGCGGCACCTCCTTTCCCGCGAGTTAGGCGAATTCATCGACGTCGTTCCCCCACAACAACGCATCGACGACCAGTGGTACCGCGGCACCGCCGATGCCGTCTATCAGAACATCTACACGCTCGAAAAAGAACGTCCCGAGCATGTCGTCATTTTGGCTGGCGACCATATCTACAAGATGGACTACTCCAAGATGGTCGACTTCCACAAAGAGAATAACGCCGATCTCACCATCGCCGCCCTTCGGGTGGGCGTGGACGATGCCAAATCCTTCGGCGTCATGCAAACCGATGAGCAGAACCGCATCATCGGCTTCGAAGAAAAACCTGCCGAGCCCAAAACGATGCCTGGTAGCGACACGCAGTGCCTAGCCTCGATGGGTATTTATGTCTTTAATGCTCACTTTCTCTTCGACCAACTCTGCCAGGACGCCACCATCCAGCATTCCGCGCACGATTTTGGTCGCAATATTATTCCGTCGGTTATCAAATCACATCGGCTGATGGCGTATCCCTTCATCGATGAGAACTCCAAAGCGGATCTCTACTGGCGGGACGTCGGTACCCTCGACGCTTATTATCAGTCCAATCTGGAACTCACCGATGTCGAGCCCCTGTTGAATCTTTACGATTATCACTGGCCAGTACGCACCGACCAGCCTAATCTGCCCCCGCCAAAATTCGTATTCAACGAACCCTCCGGCCGCCGCGGCATGGCCACCGACAGCATCGTGGCCGCTGGCACGATCATTTCCGGTGGCAAGGTGGATCGCTCGATCCTCTCCCCAAGAGTTCGCGTTGAGGAGCGTGCTGAAGTGACTGGCTCGATCTTATTTCGCGGAGTCCAAATCGGCAAAGGCGCCGTCGTTCGCAATGCTATCATCGACAAGTATGTGCAAGTCCCCGACGGTGCCCAAATCGGCGTCGATCTGGAACTCGACGCTCGCCGCGGTTTCACGATCACCGAAGGAGGCATCGTGGTAGTTCCCGTGATCGAAGCGGTGGAAGAGATCTTCTCGCGGACATAGAGGACACGCTCCCCTGCGGGGCCACGGCTAAACTGTTGGCCGCAACGCGGCTGTCGAGTCCTGCTCGTCAATAGCGGAGCGCGTTATTGTCCCTCCCGCTAAATCCACCACCAAACGATCGCGTCATACGTTCGATCACCCAGCCACTTTCGCGCAAACATCATCGGCCGCGCCATCTTTCCTACCACGTAACGTGTTTTCGGCCGCCTGGACCTGATAGCCTTCGAAACCGTTCTTGCCACTGCGCTAGCCGGCGAACCGTTTCCTTCTTTGTACGCCTCGGTGCTGGCCACCTTTATCTTTTCGGCGATGCCACCATAAGCCGTGTTGCCGGATCGCTTCATCATCGGACCGATCATCGAGTCGTCGAATTCCGTTTCGATGACGCCCGGCTCAATAATGATGACTTGGATTCCGAAAGGTGCCGTCTCCATGCGCAAGCAATCAGACCACCCTTCCAGGGCATGTTTCGAACCGTGATACCAGGCTCCTAAAGGCATATACATCTTGCCCGCCATCGAGGAGATATTCACGATCTTGCCGCGGGCCTTGGCACGCATGTGTGGCAGCACGGCCTTGGTCATCCGTGCGAGTCCAAACAGATTCACTTCAAACTGATATTTGGCATCCTCCATGGGGGTATCTTCTACGGCACCAAAATTGCCAAATCCGGCGTTGTTCACCAGCACATCGACGCCACCATGCTCGCTCAATATCTGGTCGATCACTCGTGCGACATCTTCTTCCTTAGTAATGTCCATTTCAAGAATAATTGCCCCAAGCGATTTGAGATCAGCCATCATCTCAACTCGACGCGAGGCACCATAGACTACCATCCCATCGGCTAGCAACCTCTCCGCGATTGCTTTGCCAATCCCAGACGACGCCCCTGTTACCAGCGCCACGGATTTTTTCTCTGTCATAGAATCTCTACTCGAATGTTGTTGCTGTACTTGGAAGCGGTTCACTATGCACCACACAAAGCTCTACAATCGACTGCATTTGTAGTGCGATTCTAGCCACGGACTGGCAGGGATGAAACGCGGAATTCAGAGTCTAGTTTACACACAAATCCTCTTCGTGGGTAAAACTGTGACTTAGGCCTGGCAATGTGGCATTCACTGCGAATCTGCTGGCCAGCACCTCCACACTTGTTAGCCGCGACGCGCCCAGCGAGTAGTTCTCGCTAGAGCGGAGCGCGCAACGCGTCAATGCTTCTCAAATCGTAGAACCTGATACCCCAACATCCCCTTGCGACTCGCCTTCTCCAACAAACTTGTGGCACGTGTAAACAACTCAACCTCTCTCGACTTCGGCCAGTCACTGGCACTGGCTGCGAGAAACTTATACGTCGGCAACGTGTTCTCAGTGACGTCCATTGCCTTAGTGAGCCTTAACCCATTGGCCTTGGCGAGTTCTCGATAGCGATCTAGCGAGCAAGTAAGATCAATCTCCCCATAGCTCCATTGGACTGCCTCATCCGCCGAGAAATCGATCGCATCCAGATACTCGGCAGCCCTCTCACTGGGCACAAAATCCGAAAGCGTCAGATTCCCTCCAGGTGCCAGCAAGCGACTTGCCTCGGCAACGAAAGCGGCACGGTCGAAATGGAACACACTCTCTACAGCCAGAACGACATCACAACTGGAGTCATCAAGCGGAATCCGGGCCGCATCGGCCTGGACAAACTCGATCGAGTTGATTCCACACGGTCGCACCAACTCGGCAGCGCGTTCAAGTTGCCGCGGATCTATATTCACCCCCACAAGCTGCAACTGACCAAAGCGCTCACTCAAACTCGCAATTGTCCCGCCGAAGCCGCACCCTACGTCGACGATCCGCATCCCGTCGTCAATCCCGGCCGTATTGCAGAGTACTCTGCAAAGATGCTCAGCAGCCTCGCCGTATTCCTCAGGTGTACAAACAGCCCGAGGCGGTTCTTCCCAATAACCCCAATGCACGTGCCGACTAAAAGCGGCTGCTGTGCGCGAATCGCCATTGGCCAATCGCTGTAGCAAGCCATCAATGTAAGGCGGATTATTGGGTTGAGCTGTCATGTGAGGAAAGATCCGGCCAACGAATGGAGAGAGTTTGTATGCATCGATGGATCGAAACGAATCAATTCCAGGACTACTCGTCGATCTCCGCATCGTTCACTATCAGCGGTTCACCCTTCGCAGGAATGATCTCGACGTTCTCCAGCTTGATTCCCTCAACGTGCCGAATTTCAAGGCCCGCCCTATCTGAGGTGATTTTCACATTCTCCAACAACACGTTCTTGATCGGACTCTCAGGCAGACCCACAATGAACCCGGCATCTTTGGTACTGGTGGCCGTCAGGTTGCGAATCGTAATGTTGCTATATGCCGGTGTCGTTTCAGTGAGCGGTTTAGGCTCTTCAATCGGCGGAATTTTTGGGTAATAGCACGTGATCCTGATCGCCCCCGCCACATCCTTCATTGTGATGTTTTCGTAGAGCATATTCGTTACGGGTCCGCCCTTCTTACGGTCGGTCTTGATCCGGATACCGTTGTCGGTTCCCTCAAAGGTACAGTTCCGCACCACGAGATCTTTCACACCCCCCACGACTTCGCTGCCGATAGAAATGCCATGCCCATGTTTTATAGTGCAATCCTCCACGAGTAGGGTTTCGGCAGCGAACTCACGGTCTGGATGGGCATCGCCACTCTTGACCGCCACGTTGTCATCACCCACGTCGATCAAACACCGTCGAATAATCACATTTCGGCACATACTCGGGTCAATCGCGTCGGTATTAGGAGCGCGTTCGGGCGCGAAGAACTTAGCGTCTTCTACCACAACGTTCTCACAGTCCGTCGGCACGAAGTGAAATTTTGGGGCATTTTGAATCGTCACACCGCGGACCGTGAGATCCTTCACTCGAGTCAGGACAATTAAATTCGGTCGGGGCAGCGTATAACCAGATTTTTTCTGGCGGGCCTCCTCGGCGTCAACCCACCACTTCTGGCCCGAACCGTCGATGGTGCCTTCGCCTTCAATCGTGACATGCTCCAAATCCTTGCCGGTGAAAAAGTGATTGAATTGGCCCGGCTTGTCCGTGCGAGCATAATCGGCCGGATCGTCGGTAGCCTTGAGTGTGGCACCTTTTTCCAGTCTCAAGGTAGTTTCGGTGCCGATGGTGAGTGGCTTGCACAAGTACGTTCCGGCCGGCAAAAGCACCGTACCACCCCCTGCCTTGTCACATTCGTCGAACGCCTCCTGCACGGCATCGGTATCCAGCGTCACGCCGTCCCCTTCGGCACCATGATCACGTACGTTGTAAACCGTCTCTGCAAAGGCGGGCGAACAGCACTCAATCAATAGGATAACGGAAGCAGTCAGGCAAAAACGAAAGGCAGTCATATTGGAACTCCGTTTGAGGCTAGAGCTATCAGAACACAGGATTCGGGGTTTATCTAGGAATGTACCTAGAGCTGTTTCACGCCAGGGGTGGACCCATTGTAACAATGGATATCCTCCTCATCCGTGTCTATAGTGTGGGGTTTTTTGCAAAAGTCGGCCCATCGATCGATTCGCAAGCGAGATGCGCTTCAATGTTGGAAACGAAATGCGCAAACAGGCTGGCATAGAATTGCAGAAAAGCTCTTAAAAGTCACAGGCGATCTGTGACGAGGATCTACGAATCCCCATTTCTCTCAGCCGTGGCCGGCACAGAATGGTCAGTACCAACTAGATTCGATACAACTCCATTGACATTTCTGCCTACGAGCCAATATGTTTTCAAGGTCCCCTTCCCCTTCACTTCCACTTCCCCACGTTCCTCGACGACGAAGTCACCATCGAGTCTCTCGGCGACCTGCTCCGAGAGCTGAATCTTACCCGGGAGGCTACTCATCTCCAGGCGGCTGGCGGTATTCACGGTGTCACCCCAAACGTCGTAGGCAAATTTCTTGACTCCGATCACTCCCGCCACTGCCGGACCAGTATGGATACCTATACGAATGCTGACCGGCTCGCCGGTTGCCCGATTGCACGCTTCTACCGCTTCGATCATATCAAGGGCCATAGCAGAAACCGCCTTGGTGTGACCCGCTCGCTGGACCGGAATTCCGCCAGCGATCATGTAGGCATCGCCGATCGTCTTGATCTTCTCAAGTCCATGCTTTTCAGCCAAGTCGTCGAAGGCCGAGAAAAGACAGTTCAGATGGTCCACCAGTTCCTTTGGTGGCACTCTTTCTGAGAGGGCCGTGAATCCGACAATGTCAGAAAACAACACCGTGGCCGACTCAAAATAGTCGGCGATAATCGAACGGTCTTCTTTGAGCCGTTGGGCGATTGAAGTCGGCAAAATATTCAAGAGCAACAATTCCGATTTCGCGCGTTCCAACTCCAACAACGCCTCCGCCTTCTGGGCCGCGTCGCTATAGAAAAACGACATAATCGCGAGAATAGCGAAGGCACTCGCCACATTGATTATCTGAAATGCTTCTCTTGCTCCAGAAGCCATTTCTGCCGTCTCACCCAATTTCACATGGGGGAGGTTCCAATATTGAACCTGATAGTAAAAACCCAAGAATGAGATCAGGCAAACGAAAAACAAGATCACCGGAATGTACATCACATTCTTGAAATTCATTAAGAACGTGAACGCGACAATTACCAGCAGATAGTATTGAAATCCATAGTCCCAGCCCAAGAAATAGACGGCTAGAAACTGATGAATCAGCACTTCCGTCGAGCCGAGTATGACGGCGGTCAGCATGGCTCCCCATCGGTACAGAATCGTGATACTGAAGATCCAGAAGATCACGCTGCCAACATTGATCAGACTGAGCGTCGGAAAATCCAACCACCAGAAAACGAAAACCCACGACAGATGCAAAAGGAGTGCGATGTAGTTGGCGATGATCATCGAAAGATACATTCGATAATCGTACCGCTCGACATTGTCCGGCACCTTCAGCAGAACATCCAATATGGGCTTGAGACGTCGCCCCAATGCTTGAAGGAAGGGTTGCATGCTGTTGGTGGGGCAAAGGGGAATAAGAAACGGCTGATGCGAGGACTATCATGATTATAGCACCCAAATTCGCATTTCCCAAATGGCAGCCGCATGTCGTTGATCCGCCTTGGCAGGTGGCTTTCCGCAAATCTCAGCCAAGCGACAGCGCCCCACCCCCACAGTAGTCCGGATTTCCAAACGTCTCGATCTGATGCCCAAACCCATGGGCTAATGACATCAAGAGCCGATTGTGATTCACCTCTTTCAACTTCACCGAACGACCCATGGAAAAATCGAGCCCCCCTCCTACCAACACAAAAGGAATGTTGTCCATCGTGTGCGAGTTCCCCTTGCCCAACTCGTTAGTCCACACGATCAGGGTATTGTCGAGCAATGATCCCGGACCTCCCGGCTCGGGAGTCTCCGCTAGCTTCTTCACCAACAACGCAACTTGCTCACAAAACCAATGGTTGATTTTGGTCAATTGCTCTTGAGCCGTGGCGTTGTCATCTGGCTCATGCGAAATTGTGTGGTGCCCTTCCTCGATACCCAGCCAACTCATGCGTGCCTGACCCACTGAGTTCGTGTATTGGAGCGTCGCCACGCGCGTAAAATCGTTCTGAAAGGCGTTGACCATGAGCTCGATCTGCATCCGGCTCAACGTCGGCATGTTTTCCTGCTTATGCTCGACACCCGGATCAAGCTCCGGCTCGGCATGCGCGATATCGTGGTCGCCGGTTTCTTGTAGTGACTTTTCGAATTCGCGTACAAACGTGGCATGCTGGTCAAGCAGTCGTTGATCATCAGTGCTTAATCGATTGCGAACCTGTCGAAGATCGGCTTGGAGGTCATCGAGGATGCTCGCGATATTCTCACGATCTTTCATCTCGCCATACATTTTTGAGAACATCTGATACGGATCGTCGATCGGCGCAATCGGGCGATTGGGGCCCGCATACACCATACGAGTCCACGTGTCGGCACGCTCTGGGATGAGTACCCCAAACTCCAAAGAACCGAAGCGGGTATGGGTCGCTTCCTTGGCTTGGAGATAGTTTTTGATTTCTTGATCGATCGAAAGTCCACTCGACCAGCCCGCTGGCGTATCACTCCCTCCTTGGATATTTCCCGGAAAGAGTTCACTCCCCGTCAGTAGACAACCCATCCCCCGCATATGGCTGTCGCCATCCCCTCGCAGCTTATCACACACTCCATGGAGAATGAGCGAGCGATCCTTAAACGGTTCCAGGGGGGAGAGACTCTCTTTCAGCGTAAACTCAGTCCCCTCCTCGTCAGGCCAAAAGGTTTTCGGCACAACTCCGTTGGGAGTAAACAGAATCACCAATCGCTGCTTGCGGGCACCTTGATTGGCAAATCCCAGGCTGGGAGTATTGCCTAGAAAAGGAACCGCGGCTGCGCTCAGACCTAGCTTCCGCAAAAAGTCGCGACGATTGTTAAAGTGAGTCATAGTACTTCTCTTCTACTTGAAAACACGTGTTGAGCCCTCGATCCCCAGTCTATTCGTTCTTTTCCTTACAACAATCAATAGCCAGAAAGAACCCAGCGCGCTACAACGTCACACCCTGGAAAGTTTCCTGCGAGATTCAAGTACAATTTATCGTGCCTCTTTGTGCTTTTTGTGGCAATAGTTTGACCATCTTTGCCCGCTCCCTTTAGAACAAATACTAATCTCGATCGGCACTTATCCGTTCAATCTCAGCATCATCACGCCCACGCATACTGGACGCCACCGCAATCTCGATTACAAGCTTTTGAATATTATAGTCTTGTTTCACAAAGCTACGAGTCAATCGCTGCTGCATTTCTGGTCCGTAGGCTTGAATTGACTGTTGCACAAGGTAGTGGAATAGCTGCTCCACAAATGCTTCATGGACTTCCTCGCTCGATGCGAGAAACTCCGCCAAGTCACGTGCTCCGGCGAGTGTCACAGCCTCCCCTTCTCGTGCCTGGTACACACCTACGTCGTCGATTACTTTGTCGTCCTCATGATCACGGTAACGGCCCACCGCGTCAAATCGTTCGAGTGTAAATCCCAGGGGGTTGATCAAATGATGACAGGTCATGCAACTCGCCGGTTTGGTTTGCAAGGTGACTCGCTCGCGCGTGGTCAACTCAGGATGCAATCTTGCAGCAAGCGGCGGTACTGCCTCTGGAGGAGGTTTTAAGGCTTGACCCAGCACACGCCGTACCAGAAATACCCCGCGCAGAATCGGCGATGTGTCCTCCGGATGGGCAAACCGTGCCAGCACATAGGGATGCGTCAACACCCCCGCCCGGCGACCGCCATCGATCTTCGACTTAGAAAACTCTTCGGAGTCGTTCAATTCCGATTCCCCATAGAACCGGGCGAGCCGCTTGTTTAGGAACACCTCATCGGCCAAAAACAGCCGACGATAGTCTGATTCCTCCGACCAGACGACCTCATCGAGAAATACTTCAAGTGAGGTACGCAAATCGGCAATCGTCTCGGCATCGAATTCCGGAAACCGCTCTGGATTCTTTGTCAGGTCCACTTGCGAATCAACGTCCAGCCACGTGAGCAAGAAATCTTGTAGCTTCGATCTGGCGCGCATGTCGCCTAGCATACGCACGGCCTGCTTTCGAACCTGTTCTTCGGTCGCCAGCTTTCCCTTGTCTGCCGCAGCAAGCAGTTTCTTGTCTGGTTGACTATCCCACAACGTAAACGCCAGCCGGGAGGCAACGTCGTAGGCAGAGGGTTCAGCATCAACTTCGCGGTACAAAAACCGTGGGCTCATCAAGATCATCAACTCTGCCCTTCGCAAGGCAAGCTGCGGATCGTCGATTTCCTGAAAATGTTGCGTCACATATTTTTGCTTCAATTCAGGAGTGAGTGGCTGGCGAAACGCACTCTCGGCCAGTTTCGTTGCGAAACCTTCTAGCGTCTCCCGCGTCGATACATTGCCCCTTTTGGTTAATTGTGCTAGGTGCGCGTCGAGATAGTTGGCCGCCTCAATCGCAGCGCCCGTGGTTGCCTCTTCCCATGCCTGGGAAATGGTCGTTCCCCGCTCCCATCCATAGCTGCGATCATCTGGAGGAAACGGCGTCGTGCAAACAAACGACTCTGGAACTGCTTGAGGCGAAAGGAACCGTTTGGGAATCGTTTGTAGCGTTCCATGCGGTGGCTCCCACAGCAACCGAATTGAAGCTGCCTTGGTCAAGAATTCTTCTCTATCGAATTTCTTGTCCTGCACGCCTTGATTGCTTACCGAGAACTGGACCCGCACGGGGTAACTCCTCCCCCCGATCAGAAAAACCTTTGCTTCAGAATTGCTTCCCTCCCCAGATTGTATCCAGGCATCGATTATCGGATCGCTATTGTCGTTCACCCATAGTCGTGCCGATCGCTCGGTTCGTACGTCGAATCGATACCAACCCGTCGCGGCAGCATAGATCGATCCCGACCAAAGAACCGAGTAGTGACCCTTGTCTTTACCACCTTCAACTGGCGGAGAACCCGTGAAATCGAATTCAACCGTTTGGTCCACACGAGTCAGTGCCAACTCGCCTCGTGGTTTCGTCTCGCTTCCCTGACGACCCAAGTAGTATTCACCCTTGAGTCCCTCGCCTCCTTGCCACTGCACGGCCTTTGCAAAGCCGCCAACCAAATCTGCCAAAACTCGGCGATGCTGCTTCACAGTGAGGCGTGCCAAATCAATCTCCGGCAACTTATTTCGCGACTGCGCCACGGGTGAGTAAAATTCACGATGAGCATACTCAGCAATCGACCGGGCCTCTTCGACAGAAAGTGTTTCTGGATCATCCTCCGGCATCGTCAGCCGAATCAGCTCCGCAAGCTGTGCCACGGAAAGATCGCCCCGCAGGGGATCGGGGTAATCTTCTGTGCCACTTCCTGCCTCCCCATGGCACCGCACACAGTTCGCTGTAAAAAGGTGCGCGCCTTGGAGGTCGACTCCCTGCGTGATCCCCACTCCCCAAAAAGAAAGTAGCAGGCAGCCTACACCAAAAGCGGTTTGATGCGAGCGAACGAGAAAAGAGTCGCTCATTGAGAACCTCGACACAATAACATGGAAAAACGACTCTCTGATTCTACTTCACAATTCACAACCCGACAACGCTCCTCCAGTGAACCACAGGAGAACTGCAAAGTCATATACACTGAATCCCGAATGCCCAACGACGAATGACCAAGACTTAAGAGTTTTCTGCCGAAATTGGTCATGGGAAATTGCACATTGGTCATTATTCAACATTCAACTCATGCGACGAACTTTGCAGTTCTCCTGCTGTAAACCACGACCCCGCACGTCGAGAACTCCCCAGTACTACATGAGGTCGCATCGATATCGCCTAGCTCATCATTCTGAAATTGGCCGCTTGTAAAAAAAACGACAAATCAAGGCAGCAGTTTCGCTCCCATCAGGAAGGGCTTGGTATAATGAATTCCTTCGAGGTCCGGAATTGTTCTGGGCCCGATCACCGTTTGGAAACTATTCGACAGTCAGTGTTGCTCGGAAACTGGAGCGTGAAATGGGCGGAACTCGATGGATCTTGGTGTTTCTTATTGGGCAAATGTCCATTTGTTTAGAAGCGGCAGCAGCTCTGCCCGCTCGCAATCCGCTCGACGCAAGCATTCCCAAGTTTGACTGGTCGATGGAACTGCAAGACGTCGTCTCGATCCCCAACAGCAACAATCAAGCGCCGCGCCTGGAATTCCTCACCGGGGGAGGTGCCCCTGGGCTGGCCTACGTGCTTGACCAGCGCGGGAAGATCTACTCGTTCGACACTGGCGCAGGAAGTCCCACTCCCGTGACTTTCTTGGATCTCACCACTGCCGTTCCGGCTTTCCGTGATGGCTTTCAGCAAGGTTTGCGAGGCTTGGCATTCCATCCGGACTTCAACAATTCAGGCACCGATGGTTATCGCAAGTTCTACACTTCACACAGTCGCACAGCTTTTGGCGGGCCGTTAGTCGGCAATCCAGTCATCTTTGGTGCACCCTCTCCACCCGGCGTCGACCATGATTCGATCGTTGGCGAGTGGACCGTCAACGCCAATGGCACCGTCGACACCAGTTCCTATCGAGAATTGCTCTATGTCGGTCAAACTAACAGTGATCACAATATTGCCCAGATCGGATTCAACCCCAATGCTAGCTCAGGCGAGCCCGATTTCGGCAAGCTCTACATTGCCTTAGGAGATGGCGGCGGTCCGCAGGACCCCTTCAATCTTGCTCAAAATCTCTCCCAACCACTCGGTTCCTATCTGCGTATTGATCCGCTGGCCGCGGGAGCCAACCCATTCTCGGTCCCTGGCGACAACCCCTTTCGCACCAGCAATGATCCAGCAACCGCGCGAAACTTGATTTGGGCCAATGGTCTTCGCAATGCCCACCGGTTCACCTTCGATACGGCGGGCGACGGCAAAATGCTTATCACCGACATCGGTCAGGGAAGTATCGAAGAAATCAACTTGGGCGTCGCGGGAGCAAATTATGGCTGGGACCTACGAGAGGGTACGTTTCTTACAACAGGCAATCCCAACGAAGTGGACAACCTACCAGCCAACCACACGACTGACGGCTTCACCTACCCCGTCGCTCAGTACGACCACATAAACAATCTGGTCAACGGCAGCGTGGCGATCGTCGGTGGCTCCGTCTACCGTGGCACCCAGGTGCCACAACTTACAGGACTTTATCTCTTTGGAGAGTTCGCCACGAACTCCGGACCGATCTTCGCCGTGGACGTCGACGAACTTTTCCAGCGCGATGATTTTACCAATCTCACGAATCTCAACAACGGGCACCTGGCACCGTTTGCCGAGGTTCAGCTCACCAGTGGCGGGGTCGAGAAAACCCTCTTGCAAATCATTGCTGATGAGACGGGACAAAATGAGTCACGAACTGACCTTCGCTTCGGAGTCGGTCCCGATGGTGAAATCTATGTTCTCAACAAACACGATGGTGTCGTTAGAAAGATAGTCAGCGTCTCGGGCATTCTTGATGGCGATGCCGATCGCGATGGCGACGTCGACGGACGTGACTTCCTGACCTGGCAACGCAACTTCGGCAAGAGTGGCGACTGGAGCGATGGTGACTTCAATGCCAGTGGCATGGTCGACCAGGCAGACCTCGCCCTCTGGCAAGCGGAATACGGCAACTCTGCTGCCCTAGCGTCGTCGCGATCAGTCCCCGAGCCAACAATCATCTCGTCCTGTTTGATCGCTCTCATGGTCGCAAGTCTGTCGCGCAAGCTCTTAGTTTAATCATGCCGTATCTTACAAGACTTTTGATGAAATCGCTTCCGTGCATCCTGATAGCGTGTTCGCTGCTGGTCATAGCAACAGAAGAATCTGTCGCTGCGCCGGTCGTGGACGGCACCGCTGTTGGAGACGAGATGTACTACGGCGCCGCTCGATCGGTTCAGAACACGAACACACAATACGGCAATGCCACCAACGGAGACTTTCGCTATGCCAACGGGGGTTCGGAGATCGATCAAGTCTTCGCTACGATCACTGGAGACCGTCTCTACGTGCTCATCGCTGGTAATCTGGAATCAAACTTTAACAAGCTGGAAATCTTTATTGACGCCATGCCAGGTGGCATGAATCAGTTGGTTGGCTCAAATCTCCCAGCCGAGGTCGATCCCTATTGTTGTCCCGGGAGCTCCCCCTCCACCGGTGCTCTCCAACAACTCCATGGCCTGCGGTTCGACGCGGGGTTCGAGGCCGATCGGTATGTCACTTTTTCCAACGGCAATCATCAGTTTGGCGACCCGATGAATCCCGTTGACATCTACACCCTGTCGGCCTTCTACGCAGATCTCACCGCAGGCGCTGGGGGACAGAAGAGCGAGATCGGTTTTCAGCGCAATGCTTTCGGCTTCGAGCCTGGTCTAGCCCAAGGGGAGCCGATTGACCAATTCAACAATGGCTGTTCTAGCCCCGCCGACACTTCCTGCAACCCAGCAGAACACGAGTTCGCCGAACCCGTCGACACCGTCAACGATCCCAACAACACCCGTGGCCACCGCGACCTAGCCAATGACATCGGCTTTCTCATGGCAATCAACAACAGCAATACACAAGGGGTCGTGTCGGGCTCGGGCCCCACGGGCGGAGATCCCCAGAATGTGATGACCGGCATCGAGTTTTCGCTGCCGCTGGCCGAGCTAGGAAACCCCACTGGCCCCGTCAAAATTGCCGCGTTTATTGGCAATGGCTCTCACAGCCATCTCTCGAACCAATTCGCTGGAGTGGGAATTCTGCAAGGAAACTTGGGAAACAACTTCGGATCGATCAATCTGGCCAACATCCCAGGTGAGCAGTTCGTCACTGCCACTCGCTCCGCTGATTTCAATCGAGATGGCATCGTCGACGGCAGGGATTTTCTAGTTTGGCAACGAAGTCCCGCTACGGGAAGCTTGGCCGATTGGCAAGCAAACTATGGCTCTCCCAATTCGCTCAGGGCCAATACAACGACCGTCCCCGAGCCCTCAGCCTTCGCTCTATTCGTGGTAGCAGGAATCTTCGCTTTCGCAGCCTTGCCACGTGAGTCCACGCAGCAAGACTCTAGTACTACTACGCAAGGTTGAACCAGAACGGCACAACGATAAGAGTCTGAGAATCGCAAAATTCTCCGGCATCTTCACAGCCGGCGCCCTGACTGCTGTTGATTCGTTGTAGAATCCGTTCCCGCGCGAACCATGATGAAGCGATTACCATGCAGCATTCTAAGTTCTTGTTGTGTTCGTCGCGGTTAATTCGACCCTGCGCTGTAGTGCTAACATACATCCCTGCCACACTCTTGACGGCACTTTCAGGGAACTAACCCGCACACCGACTCCCGATCACACCAGCAACTCTCTCACCACCTGACCATGCACGTCGGTGAGTCGGAAGTCGCGTCCCGCGTAGCGATACGTCAGCTTCTCGTGATCGAAGCCCAGGCAATGCAACATCGTGGCGTGCAGGTCGTGAACATGCATCGGCTTTTCCTCGGCTTTGAAACCAAACTCATCGGTTGCACCGTGAATATATCCGCCGCGCACTCCACCACCCGCCATCCACACCGTGAACCCGTGGTGGTTGTGATCACGACCGTTCATCTTGCCTTCGTTGAGACCCTCTTTGGGGAGTTCTACCACCGGCGTGCGGCCAAACTCGCCCCCCCAGAGAACGAGCGTTTCATCCAACAACCCACGCTGCTTGAGATCGGCCAATAGCGCACCAATCGCCCGGTCGCACTCATTCGCCAATTTGCGATGCAGGCTAGCTATGTCATCGTGATTGTCCCAGGGTTGACCGTGGCCGTGCCAGACTTGTACAAACCGCACACCGCGCTCCACCAAACGGCGGGCAATCAACATCTGCCGACCTTGCACTCCGGAGCCATAAAAATCGCGAATGTGTTGCGGCTCACGCGTAACATCAAACGCGTCGGTCGCTTCCATCTGCATTCGATAAGCCAACTCAAACGAATTGATCTGGGCCTCCAGTTGTGGGTCATCCTGCCGACTCGCGGCATGTTGCGCATTGAGTTCCAATAGCAGATCCAGTTGCTGTCGTTGATCGCTGCGGGAAGTGCGCTTGTTTTCGATATTCTCGATCAGCCGGTCAATGCTCTCGTGTTGGGTGTCAATGTGAGTCGCCTGATAAACACCGGGCAAAAATCCGGCCTGCCAATTCTGTGATTCTTGAATCGGATAACCACCGGGGCACAACGCCACGAAGGCTGGCAAGTTTTGATTGCCGCTTCCTAGGCCATAGGTCACCCAAGAACCAACACTCGGTCGAATCAGCCGCCCATCGCCGCAATTCATCAGCATCAACGATGGCTCATGATTCGGCACGTCGGCATACATCGAACGCACCACCGAGATGTCGTCAATTCGCTCAGCGACATGCGGAAACAATTCGCTAACCTCAATGCCGCTCTCACCGTAGCGATTGAATTTAAATGGCGAAGCGAGCACGCCCCCCGTGGGACGCTCCGATTTCAAATTCTCGTAAGGCAGCGGCTTGCCGGCATACTTATTGAGGATCGGTTTCGGATCGAAGGTGTCGAGATGCGAGGGCCCCCCATTCATGAACAAATGGATAACGTGCTTCGCCTTCCCCGCAAAGTGGGGAGTCCTGGTCGCCAGTTGATCGGCAGCAGCAAGAGCAGATTCGCTCTGTAACCCACTGAGCATCAATCCGCCCATTCCCATCCCGCATTTGGCGAAGAAATCGCGACGAGAGACAACAGGCATTGAGCAGATAGACATGTCTTCCTCAGTCGATAAACAGGAACTCGTTCGATACCAACAGCACTTGAGCAAACTGGGTCCACAGATCGAGCGGCTCAGGTTGTGGGCCATGAAAATCTTGCTGCGACGACCAATGTTGCATCCCTGAGCCTGATTCCAAGGAAAGCGCAACCTTCCATTGAAAAGTATCCCAACCTGCATTGCCTCGGCAACCCACGACAAAATCAATCGTCTCGTCAGATTCCACCACCGGCAACTCAACGCGAGTCACTTTTTTGCCTTGCTCGACAATCCAACTGGCAATCACTCCAAGCCGAGAAGAAACAATCGTCGTCTCGATCCCATCCCCATTTTCACTGGGACGCTCAATCTCGCCAGTGATCAACAACTTGCCACCCTCCGGTGCCGTCCAGCGCCGTATCGAGCAACAATCACTCTTGTTGCCGGGATGCCCTCCTTCGGGTGTCACCGAGACGTACCCGAATTCTTGTTCCGGAAACTCGTTTTTCGCCTGCCAGCGGTTTTCGACGAAGTGCGCGAGGGGCACAATCGCCACGTTGGCACGATTGCTGACTAACTTGATTTTGCCGTAGCCGAAACTCCATTCGTCGGCTGGCAAGGGCTGAGGATCACCTCGATTGAGAAATACTAGGGCCTGTTCTATTTCGCTTGCGCTCGGTTCTCGCGTCAACACTCGGCGATAGAGCTCCGCAATTCGCTCGCTAGGCTCGTCAGAAGTTAAATGCGAAACCAAGTCCCGGGCTACTATTTGCATCATCGGATTATTGAGTAAAAAAAGTGCTTGCTGAGGAACGAGGGTATGCGCCCTCTCCGGCGAGTGAGTGTCGGGACTCGCGAAGTCGAAGGCACGGAACACTCCAGGAAGATTCTGTCGATCGATGTGGGCGTAAAGGGAGCGCCGCGCTCCTCCCTCTTCGGTATCAATCCGCTCCGACTCACCTCCTACTCGCTCTTCCAGACGCCCCGAGACTGCAAGCAATCCATCACGCAGCGCCTCAAAGTCACGCCGACGCCGATTCATCCGACCCCACAACTGGTTCTCGGGGTCGGCGGCCAGCGTAGCGGGGTCAGCCTGCGAGGATTGGCGATAGGTACTCGAGGTGACCAATTCCCGCACCAGCCACTTGAGCGACCAACCTTTGCTCATGAAATCAGTGGCCAACAAATCGAGCACCGCTTGCTGCCGAGGAATATCGCTACGGAGCCCGAAATCACTTGCCGTGCCGACAAGCTGCTCACCAAACAGGTGTCCCCACACCCGGTTCACAAATACCCGCGCCGTTAGCGGATTCTCGGGACTGGCGATCGCTCGCGCGAGCTCCAACCTGCCACTGCCAGAGGTTACGGGCTGCGCTGAAACTGTGAAAAATTTCGGAAATCCCCGCGCGATCGGTTTGCTACGATTCTGGGCATTACCTCGAATGAATACGCCCACGTTTTGTGGCTTGGCCTTGTCCACCAATCGCAGTGGCAAATCCTCATCTTGCAACTCTTCCGAACTGGCGAACATACCGTAGAGTGCGTA
Organism: Bythopirellula goksoeyrii; assembly: GCF_008065115.1. Taxonomy (NCBI): domain Bacteria; kingdom Pseudomonadati; phylum Planctomycetota; class Planctomycetia; order Pirellulales; family Lacipirellulaceae; genus Bythopirellula; species Bythopirellula goksoeyrii. The sequence continues at coordinate 6,406,573 of NZ_CP042913.1, forward strand.
GTAATCTTCATCCGTGATCGGATCGAACTTATGGTCATGACACCGCGCACAAGCGACAGTTATTCCCATCATCCCTCGAAATACCACATCGATGCGGTCGGCGATGATGTCATGCGGATTGTTGATAAACCTTCGACCAAGCGTGACATACCCTTGCGCCGCCAAGTGCTGCCGCTCTTCATCCCCCTTTATCAGGGAATCGGCCGCGATCTGGTACATCATAAACTGATCGATCGGCAGGTCGTCGTTGAAAGCCCCGATCACCCAGTCACGATACTTGTAGGCGTTAGGAAAGTTACGATCTGCTGTGAACACATAACCCTTGGTGTCAGCAAACCGGGCCACATCGAGCCAATGCCGCGCCCAACGCTCGCCAAACTTCGGCGAGTCAAGCAATTCGTCGACCAATTTGTGATAGGCATCCGGCGAATCGTTCGCTTCAAATGCTTGCACCTGTTCCCAACTGGGCGGCAAACCCACCAGATCGAAATAGAGGCGACGAATGAGTTCACCGCGCGAAGCCTGAGCTGCTGGAGAAAGACCAGCTCGAGTTAGCTCCGCCGAAATCAGTTTATCGAGCGAGTTGGTTGCCCACGCATTTTCCAGATCTGGCAGAGCAGGTCGCACCGGCAGCTTAAATGCCCAGTGCAACTCGGCACGTGAGGCAATCGTCTCCAGAGTAGCCGCGCTCCCGTCCCGAGGATCAGGTGCACCGAGTTCTATCCACCGCTCAAAATCAGCGATCACCGCCTCCGGCAGTTTTCCCTCCGGAGGCATTTGCAGCTGAGGATCGTCATAACGAAGAGCGCGAAGCAGCCGACTAGCAGCAGGATCGCCCGGTGTGATTATCGCACCAGATCGTCCGCCGCGCAGTACGGCTGCGCGATTATCCAGCGTCAGCTCCCCCTCGACTTCGTCGGCATCGACCGAATGGCATTGGAAACATGATTCGACGAGTACTGGCCGAATTCGATTCTCGAACAGCTCGATGCCTACCGAAGATTCGTCGGCGCTTGCCCCGAGTCCACAATTCAATACCAGACAAGGAACGAACAGAATTCTTGCGACAAGCCGACACATGCAATGTTTGACCAGGCAGGAGGAATGGGGGGGACCCTCTTATTTTAATGAATTCCTCGCTCCCCGCAAACTCTACCTCCAAGCATCCCTACTAGCGTACTCCCCTCGCCACAAACACAGCTGCACACCCCAGCACTTCAACCGATACCTCTGCAAATCGTGCTCCAAGAGCTTTCTTCACTCCATCCAAATCATCCTTATCATTGGAAAAAATTCCCTGCTGGTTGTAATATCGCATCACTCGCTTCGCCAGAAAGTTTCGCGGTACGCCCCCTTGCAATAGTGTCGAACCAAATAGCACTCCATTCGGATTCATCACAGCCTGCAGATGATCGAAAACTACTCCTTTGGTATCCATCGTGCCAGGAAGGCAATGCAGCAGATAGTTGACGCCAACCGAATCAAACTTGGGCATCTCAGCTTCAATGGTTTCCAACACATTCTGGCGGTAAGTTTCCGGTCGGTACCGCGCAATCCGCTCCGCAGCATACGCCAAGGCATTCGCGTTAAGATCCATCAATCCAATGCGGGGGTCGGCCGAGAGAAATTGGCAGCAATCAAGAAAGTACCCTGTCCCCACTCCCACATCCAAGTGATTCGATGTAACGTGCTGGTTGTAATGCTCGAGCAATCGCCACGTCGGGCACCGCCAAACCAGACGATTCGAGAACCCCAACACCACCCAGTCATAAATCGAAAGCGTCCGCGGCGAATAAACCGCCTGCCCCGCGACAACCTGCTCCTGAGTTACACCATTCACTCCCCACTCACCCCCTCTAGCCGCCGGGCAACGCCCGGCCGGTCTTCCATGTACCCCACGCCACTACCGCCCAAGCCAGTATCACCAATGACGGCGGTTCAGGGACCGCTTGCGAAGCACGCATGGAGTTGATATCAATGCCCAACTGCCGCTGCCAAATTAGAATGTCTCTGCCATCGACGTCATGATCACCATCGGCATCCCCACCAGAAAAACGACTTGCTATAGTAGCACCATACGCCCCTTGCCAGATCGAATAGTCTTCTTCGTCCACTTTGCCATCGCTATTGAAATCACCGGGCAAAACCAAAGTGAGGGTCAACAAAGCATCGGAATGAAAATGTATGAAGGGAAAATAAGCCTCATCTTGAATATCGAAACTAAAAGGTGAACCGTCCGCCAGTAGTCCGCTCAGAGTCACGTCTCGATCTTCCAAGGTGAAAGGAACGTTTTCCTCGAGCATGTCCCTGATGTCTACTCCATCGACCAGAAACTCCGTACCAAATAGATGGGCACTACTTCCTTCTTCCGCAAACAACTGATCGCCTAGTGTTCCACCTAAAAGGGAAATCGTGCCCCCCGCATGTACTTTCAAGGGAGAGCCAATCGTTCCCGCTAAAATCTCAGCTGTTGCTCCATCATAAACATCCAGATCAACAACGTTCCCCCCTTTCACCACGACCGTGGTCCCGAAGTAGGCTTCTAGGGCTGCTGTCTCACCCCCGGCAACGATAACGTTTGCCCCCGCCGCTTCAAGATTCCATCCCACCGTAGCGCCTTCTTCAATTACCAATGTGCTCCCCCATCCGGCGTTGAAGTGACTGGCAAGGGTCGCACCGCTATCAACGATCAATGTCTGACCACCGCGGATTCCACTAGGAACGTTATCTGTGGATGCCAGTATCAGCGACGGCCCGACAGAGGGAAGCATCATACCATGCAGAGTTGTCGTTCCCGCCGCCAAACTGTCGAAGTTCTGGGGAGAAAGCACGAACGGTGTACCGTCGGCCAACGTACCGCTAAGCGTTCCTTGAAGAGCAGCAAGCGGCGTCACGCCATCGGGAATGAAGGGTACGCCGTCGAGACGAAATTCTCCACCCGACAGGTGAACTTCGCTTCCCGCAAATGCGTCGAAGCTGCCACCAAAGCTACCACCGATGAAATTCACTCTGCTCCCGTTTCGCGCTTCGAAGTAATGCCCCGCCACCCCGCCAGAGACATTCCAGGTGCTGCCACTGTTAGCGTAGAGATCGGTTTGAATCGTGCCGCCTGAGAGATTGATCGTACTCGTATCAATGGCCGCTAAACTCCCGTAGAGAAAGCCTCCGGTCACGTTGACCGTTGTGTTGCCATGGGCGGCAAACGCGCTGCTGATCGTGCCGCCGGAAACATTCACTTCGCTGTCGTAGGCATCCAACCCAAATCCAATCGCTCCCCCCGACAGGTTAATCACACTCCCCGGCAGGGCCTCCAGATCGCGACCAATCGAACCACCCAAGATGTTCAGCGTGGCCCCCGTTTCAAGAGTAAAATCTTGAGCGATCGTTCCCCCCATGAGATTGATCGTGCTTCCCGCATGAGCGTGCGAGTAGCGGCCGATCGATCCTTTTTCGAGATTCACGACCACTTTCGTACTCACCCCCGAAGAGTGCCCCGCGCGGAAATAGTCGCCAACCGTTCCCCCGTTGATGTTCAACGTGCTGTCCGTCAACAGGGTAAAATGGGTATCAATACTGCCCCCCGTCAAATCGACAGTCGTCCCATTGCGAACTTCGAAGAAGGTACCGATGGTTCCACTAGAGATTGCAATCTCGCCGCCGATTAGTTTTGCATACCGCTCGATCACGCCTCCTGTCATCGTGATCGAGGCATCAATCGCTTCGAGTTCTTCAGCGACAATGCCCCCTACTTGGACAATTAGGGAGCTATTCTGTCCCATATTAAAACTTTCGCCAACCACTCCCCCCGCATCAACAACGACTGTTTGACCATCGCGAATGCCTTTCGGCACAGGATCGATCGAGGCGGTAATGAAAGTTTGCCCCGGCGAAGGTACTGCCGCCTCATGTAGAGTCAGCACTCCGGGGTAGAATTTGTCGTTGCTGATCCATTGGTACTCGTCCCCGTAGATCAGAAACGCGAACGGGTTGCCATCCATAAACGTTCCGCTCAGGACAGAACCATCAGGAGGATCAAACTGCAAAGTGTCGCCGATGCTCTCTAAACCAATGATCGGCTCGCCATCAATTCGGAAGTCGCCTCCATAGATAGCGACTTGGCTCCCGCCAAATCCTCGAAAACCATCGTACACCACACCTCCGCTCAATCTCACATTACTGCCAAAGCGTGCGCCGAAGACCTCGTCGATTGTCCCTCCCGAAAAGTTAAAGGTGCTCCCTGAAAATGCGTCTGAGGAACGACCCATCCAGCCGCCGCTCATATTCACCACCGAACCACTACGGGCAGCGAAATCCCGTCCCACGGTTCCGCCGGTGATATTCATCTCCACATTGGTGCTGGATCCATTGGGATTGCCGGCACTAAATCCATTGGAAGTTACTCCGCCATCACCCAAGTTGAGTTGCGTATCGGAATCGATCTGACTGGGTGCCACATCAGGTGGGATGTTGAGTGTCGTTGTGAACTGTGCCCATGAAGTTTGGCACACAACGGACAGTATCGTCCAAGCAAAGAGGGATCGAAGCAGCTGAAACATCATGTGGCTGGTTGCAATGAAAAGATTAAGCTAGGCGTTACGACGATTCCACAGCCAGTTTATTCTACACCATTATCCTGTGAATTCCTAATATATCACTATCCTTGTAAACTGGTGTATGGAACCTAGCACGACGTGGATGTCAAGCAAAATCACGTGTTTTTCGGGAGCAATAGTCCCCCTCACACCCTAGCCGCCGGGCTACGCCCGGCAGGTCTTCCTCGCAGTGAACTGCACTCCCACTCACTGTGTCTTGCCAGAACAATTCCACTTTAACTCCAACGAAAACACAAGATGACTGCGATACCATGCTGGCAGATCGACGCCTTCACACAAGTTCCTTTTAGTGGGAATCCTGCCGCCATTTGTTGGATTGATTGTGATGCTCCTATTGAGTGGATGCAAGCCGTCGCCAACGAGATGAATCTCTCCGAGACCGCGTTTGTAAGGCGGCAAGCCGACGACTACAGCCTGCGATGGTTTACTCCCGAGGTGGAGGTGTCCTTGTGCGGTCATGCGACACTCGCCTCGGCGCATGCACTCTGGACTGCAGACCTTCATAGCCGCAAGGAGCCTATCCGATTTCATACACAAAGCGGCGTCCTCACGTGCCGGCTAACAGACGAGACCATCGAGATGGATTTCCCGTCAAAACCATCCCTCAACGCCGAGCCACCCGAAGGCCTGTTGGAAGCCTTGGGCTTGGAGTCCGTTGTTGAAGTCCGCAAGAATGGAATGGACCACTTGATCGTTGTCAATCGAGCCGAGACCGTCCGCTCTCTCAAGCCCGATTTCGGCAAACTGAAATCAATTCCCACACGAGGAACCATTGTCACCAGCGAGTCGGACGACGATAGCTACGATTTTGTGTCTCGGTTCTTTGCCCCGGCCGTAGGCATCGATGAAGACCCCGTCACCGGTTCGGCACATTGTTGCCTTGGACCCTACTGGGCTGCCGAGCTAGGAAAACGTGAGCTAGTGGCGTTGCAAGCCTCGCGGCGGAAAGGAGTCGTTCAAGTGCGCGTCGCTGACAACCGGGTCATCTTGGGAGGCCAGGCTGTCACCGTCTGGCGAGGTGAACTCGAAGCTGTTCCGTGCTAGTGCCAGGATCTGGGTTTTGCGACGGATAACTCATGCAAGATATCGAGTTGTGCCAGCTCTTCTGCGTCCTCAGCGCACTCGGTGGTTCATTTCCCCAACACCGAGAGAACGCAATCCCTCGTTGTTGCCCGCTTTGCATCCTCCTCGATTGTCTCGTATAAAACATGTGCAGACGATTATTAGAATAGCATCCTTTTCTTGAGAAAAACCTATGCCTTCCGTGCCCCAGCGTTATCTCCATGGCCCCGGCCCCTCGCCGGTGCCGGAATCTGTCCTCGCTGCACTAGCACTCCCCTGCATCGGACACATGGATCCCCAGTTCATGCGGATCATGAACGAGATCCGCGAAATGCTCCAGCAAGTCTTTCAAACCGAGAATGAAATGACACTCCCCTGCTCCGGCACTGGCTCGGCCGGGGCCGAAATGCTCATGGACAACCTCGTCGAGCCGGGCGACATCTGCCTGATCGGAATCAACGGGGTCTTTGGTCAGCGCCTCACAGAAAAGGCACGCCGCGCAGGGGGAACGGTACACAATCTCACCGCACCGTGGGGACAGGTCTTCGATCAAGACGAAGTGGTCGCCGCCATCGACGAGCTAAAACCAAACATCGTGATGCTGGTCCATGCTGAGACCTCCACCGGCGCACTGCAGCCCTTCGATCGGCTGGGCGACGCGGTCCACCGACATGGCGGCCTCCTGCTGATGGATTGCGTTACCTCGTTGGGTGGCCTGAGAGTGAAGATCGACCAATGGGGCGTGGATGGCGCTTACTCAGGAACACAAAAGTGTCTGTCGTGCCCCCCCGGCCTGGCGCCGGTCACACTCAGCGAACGTGCAATGCACAAACTCAATCATCGCAAAACGACCGTCAACTCTTGGTATCTCGATCTCCGCTTAGTGGGAAACTACTGGACCGGCATCCGTGCCTATCATCATACGGCGCCCGTCAACATGAACTACGCCTTGCACGAGGCATTGCGAATCATTCTCGACGAGGGCCTGGAAAACCGCTTCGCCCGCCATCAGCAGGCGCACGAGTCGCTAAAGTCGGAACTGACCAACCGCGGCTACACTTACGCCTCCGACCCCCAGAATTCACTTCCGATGCTCAACCTCGTGAACGTCCCCACAGAAATCGAAGACGAGGCAGCCATCCGACGTAGACTGCTAGAGGAACATCACCTGGAAATCGGCAGCGGCCTCGGCGACCTGGCCGGCAAGTGCTGGCGCATCGGTCTCATGGGCCACGGCGCCCGCGAAGAATGTGTGCAAAGAATCGTCACCGCACTCGATGCCGTGGTTCCACAATGACTGGGTGGCCTTGGGTTCGCGGTTCGCTCGTTCGATCAGTCCAATTATTCGTCCCGCAGCAAGTCGACATGCTTTGCTAAAACTCATCCAATTTTCTTGAAAGTTTTGACTGCCGGCCCAATTTGCAGCTCGGCTTGCAAAAAAACCTCAACTTGAAGGCAGGTCCTCGAACCTCACAAGCAAGTTTCTCAGCGTTGCAAAGCTTGCAATACCGCTACAACTGAGGGGTCACCTAACCATAATTGCAGAAAATCAACAGGAAACCCATTGAACAGTCAGGTTTTGCAGCTACAATATATGTATCTGCAAAACCCTCTACGCACACGACCCTAGCGAGTTCCACATATATGTCGAAAGTCACAATTACCCGGGATGAATTCCTCGCGGACCGTCAGGGAAGAACCTTCGCCGATGTGCTAAACGACCCTGAGCAACCTTTCGAAGAAATGCTCACCTTTTTTAGTGATGAGAACCGTCAACGACGGATGGAAGAATCCGAAATTCACCACGATCGTGCTCCTATGGCGGGAGTAGTGCGTGAACTTGAATCTTTACCAGCTATTAACCAGTTTCTCTCGGAAATCCATGCACAACGAACTCAACGATTGCGGCAAGCGATTGGCGTCCTCGTACGTATCATCATGCAACGCCGCGGTTGGAAGAAAACTGGTAAGAAGGGCTCCCTAGGAGTCCGCGCCGAGGCGTCTTCGCATGTCCCGGCCCATAACACGGGTGGATTGGCTCTGTGGTTTGTCCGAGCCGAACGCTACGAGCTTGCAGAAGGAATGCCGTTCCGACCGGTATCAGCAAGATCTAAAGAACTACAGGCAGGACGAACAAAGCAATCGTCTGCCAAGTGTTAAAGCTTGTGAAGGATCAAATCTCACGTCTCTCGTAAAACCATTCTCAGTTTCGATCAAAGACGAAGGTTTCGCCTGTCGCATCCGTGTCGATAGCATTGAATTCGCTCGTGAGATTCTCTTGAGATTGAGCAATGCTTTTGTCTTCAAAACGAGCGAGCCGATGCAAAGTAGCTGGAGTCCGCCCCAGTGCATCTTTTGGGTTGCTTATGGCTCGCAACTCTCGCATAGACAATTAGTAAGCCTATTGTCTGCGATTCCAGGAGCGGAACTCCGATAGTTGCGCCGCAAGGTGGCAAGATTAGCTAGCTGTAGTCGAAACAATGCCGCAATTCAACTTACTAGAATCACCGCTTATCTCGAAACTTCACGCGTCGTGGCTTTATCGTCGTGGGATGATGTATGCCAGACTAAGAAACAATGCGTTGGCGATTGCTGACTACACGCGCGTGATCGAAATGGCGCATGCTCCCTCCAGTATACGTGCAATGGCTCTTTACAACCGAGCACTGGTTCACTGTGCCACCTCGTGCGAAGTGCAAGCCGTGGAGGAACTACAAAAAGTATTAGAGATGCCTGGTGCGACAGAACAAGTTAGAACCGAAGCGCGCAGAAAGCTCGTCAGAATGCAACGCAGTTCCAATCGCCCTGACTCAAGAAACCCACGCGATGCAGCGAACCCCGAGGAAGGGGTTCGAGAGAAGAATAGCCCGGACTCACCGATGTAAACCTATTCACTTCGAATAAACCTGCCAGGATCCATAAACACCTAGGAGATCAACCGATGATGAATGAGACTGATGCCACGCGAAAGTGGCGGCAGATTTTTGAAGGAAAGTCGATTACCACTCAATTGCTTGCCAAAGCTGAGACACTTGTAGGCCAGCTACCTTCGGAAAGTCCGTTGCGATTGCGATTTGCAACGGAGATCGATGAAATACGCCACATAAATCAGCCTGCGGGCTCTAAGAAAAAGCGTTGAAGCCCATCTATCCACGAGCATTCTGGAACATCTATGAACAATAAGAAACCACATCCTCTCGCGAGTCCATCCAAAGCAAAAACATGTCCAGTATGTGGTCATTCATCGTACTCGCCGACCGGTGTCCATCCCCAGTGCTCAGTCTCGCAAGCGGACGAGCCGAGACGGCTACAATTGGCTGCCGATAAAAGGGCAAGAGTTGAAATGGTCAAGAACGCCAACGAAACGGTAGCTGCGTCTGGAGTTTTACTTCGATGATTCGACGATTGAGGGAACAAGTTGTCCTTCGACCAGAAAATCTGGAACCGTTTGCTAATGATTTCAACGTGATTGGTGTTCTCAATCCCGGTGGGGTCAAGATTGATTCTGAAATAGTCCTGCTGGCCAGAGTCGTTATTAGTTGTATACGGCATTGAAGACCCATGCATTACAGACACCCTCCGTCTCGCATCCTGCAACGAACTCACTGCCCGAACATGCACTCCTCGGCTGACTTCGAACTATCAGGGAACTTATCCAATTTGGTGTTTCCCACGGCACTGATCGAATCAAGAGATTCGCTGCCGTTGTACTACGGTGCCGCTGATACCTGTATCGCAGTTGCTGAATTTTCACAAAGTGAATTAATGGAAGCCTTAAAATGATATTTCTCCCCATACAAACTGCCATACACTCTCAAGGAGTCCCCTCATGGCTTATACAGACTTACGAAAAATTGCATTTGTTGGTGACTATCTACCTCGCAAGTGCGGCATTGCAACCTTTACCCACGATCTCCGAAGTGCAGTGGCTCTCTACGCACCCTCCGAATGCATAGTAGTTCCGGTAGATGACATTGCGGACAGCTACGAATATCCTCCTGAAGTTCGTTTCCAGATCACTGAACAAGACCTGGGATCCTACCGTCGCGCCGCCGATTTCCTCAATTTTAGCGACGTCGATGTCGTTTCTTTACAACATGAATTCGGTATTTACGGTGGCCCTGCTGGTGGGCATATCTTAGCGTTTATGCGCGACCTTAGGCGACCAGTTGTAACCACACTCCATACGGTACTGCCAGAGCCCAATGACAACCAAAAACGTGTCATGGACCAGTTGATCGACCTCTCCGCACGCCTGGTTGTTATGACCGAGCGAAGTCGCTCTATGCTTTGCGAAGTCTACAAGGTGCCGGAGAAAAAAATCGATCTTATTGTGCATGGTATTCCAGATCGTCCCTTTGCCGATCCGAATTTCTACAAAGATCAATTTGGAGTGGAAGGGAAATCCGTTGGCCTGACATTTGGACTTCTCTCGCCAAACAAAGGCATTGAATGCGTCTTGAAGGCACTGCCCGAAGTGATTCAGGAATTTCCCAATTTCATGTATATCATTCTGGGAGCCACTCATCCGAGTCTTGTTAGAACCGAAGGCGAAACCTATCGGATAAGCCTGGAGCGAATGGCCAAGGAACTGGGAATCCAAAAGCACGTCAGCTTTTACAACCGCTTTGTCGAATTGCACGAGTTGACCGATTTCATTGGTGCAGCTGATCTGTATATCACACCCTATTTGAATGAAGCCCAGGCGGTTTCTGGCACGCTTGCCTACGCGTTTGGCTGCGGACAGGCGGTAATTTCAACACCGTATTGGCATGCTCAAGAACTCTTGGACGACGATCGTGGAGTCCTTGTGCCGTTTGCCGACTCTCCTGCAATTGCACGAGAGATGATTGCGTTACTGGGCGACGATAATCGTCGACATACGATGAGAAAGCGTGCCTATCTGCTGGGTCGCGAGATGGTCTGGAGTCACGTAGCCGGACTGTACCTCAACTCATTCCAGGTCGCACGTCGTAGTCCTACACAAGTTCCCAAACCATTGGCAGTTCGAACCTTGGAAGAACAACCACTGGCAATGCCTAGTTTGAATCTAGACCACCTGCTACGAATGACAGATTCGACGGGCATCTTGCAGCATGCATGTTATTCAATTCCAAACAATCAAGAAGGCTATTGTACCGACGACAATGCCAGAGCATTGATTCTAACCGTTCTGCTTGAGGAACTGGGCAAGGATTCGCGAGAGGTGCATCAGTGTGCGTCCACCTACGCCGCCTTCCTCAACTATGCGTTTGATTCAGAGACGGGAAGATTCCGCAACTTTATGAGTTACGACCGCAAATGGCTGGAGAGGGATGGGTCGGACGATTCGCAAGGCAGAGCGATCTGGGCGCTGGGAACATGCATCGGCCGGTCAAAGCGTAGAAATCTCCAAGCCTGGGCGGTTCAGCTGTTTGAACGTGCGTTGCCAGCGTGTGCGGAAACAACTTCCCCGCGAACTTGGGCCCTCGCACTTATTGGAATCCATGAATACTTCCGCCGACTTAGCGGAGATCGACTGGTCAATCAAATGCGAGAGCTTTTGACCAATAAGTTGATTGATTTGTACGAAGACGTTGCTACCGACGATTGGCCGTGGTTTGAGGAAATCGCCTCTTACAACAACGCCAGGCTCTCACAGGCACTGATTCTCAGCGGAAGGTGGGGAGGCAATGAGCGTGCCCTCGAAATCGGACTCAAGTCACTTCGCTGGATTGCAGAAAAGCAACTGTCACCACTCAGTCGTTTCCGCCCAATTGGAAGCAATGGTTTCTCCCCAAAAGGCGAACCTGCGGCGGAGTTCGACCAGCAACCAATCGAAGCACATGCGATGGTTTCGGCCGCGATCGAGGCTCGCAATGCGGACGACGACCACTTTTGGAGCGACCAAGCTCACCTCGCTTTCGACTGGTTCCTGGGTCGCAATGATCTCGGACAACCACTGTACGACACAGGAACTGGGGGCTGTCACGACGGACTTCAAGAGAACCGACTCAATGAAAACCAGGGTGCCGAGTCGACTTTAGCTTTCCTGCTCTCTCTCTCTGAGATGGAACTTTTGGAAAGCTCTGCATCTGTTTTCCAGCCTTCATTTCCGGCCGTGTTAAAATCGACTACAGAAAATCGAACCCGATTGGGCGTAGTACATGCAACTTGAACGAACTGGGATTGTACTTGCACCGAACAGTCGGCGCGTAGTCCTCCGCAACTTTAGCCCCCCCGGCGACCAACGCAAGCTGAAAATCATTGCCCGCATAGCGATGCTTTCAGAGGCGGAAATAGATCGGCTTCTGGAAAACGTCTTCGAAGAGTTCCATGGCCGTCACCAAAAACCACGGGAGTTTTTCCTCAGACGATTTGAGGCAGTTAGTAGCTACGTAATTACCGACACACCACTGAGTGAAAACCGCCGACTATTGATTGGTGCTTACTTCACTCAGGAATACGCACTAGAATCGGCCGCCTTGTTCAATCCGTCGATCGTTTGGCATCCTGATCAGACCAATCTACCAGAGGGTTCGAAACGATTCGCACTAAGTCTCCGAGCGACTGGTGAAGGACATATTTCTTCCATTACATTCCGCTCCGGTGTGGTGGACAATTCGAATACGATTACAATCGATGACGCAACTCGCTTTGTAACCACACCCGATGCGGTTCCCGATTCTTTATACGAGAAAACTCTTTTTCAAAGGAAACTAATCGAGCTTGGACTGGCAAACAGCTTCGCCGAACATGTCCTCTCACGACTTGAGGAGAGTTTTACCCTAAAGCAATTAGAAGCGACCATTCAAGACACGATCCGCGAGAATCGTGATCAAAAAGAGACGCTCACGTTATTCTTCAAATCAATCGTCATGCTCGCGAAGTCCAACTATGAGATCACCTACCGTCCAGAGCACGTCCTCTCGGAGCGATTGATATTCCCGTTTGGACCCACAGAATCCAATGGAATCGAAGATGCCCGCTTCGTAGAGTTTCAGGAGGAAGACGGCTCAACACACTACTATGCAACCTACAGTGCCTACGACGGCAAAATGGTACTCCCCCAGTTGCTTGAGACAGATGACTTTCTCCACTTCAAGATGCATACCCTCAATGGACCTGAAATTGCCGACAAGGGACTCGCGCTCTTTCCCCGGAAGCTAAATGGACATTATGCCATGCTCTCTCGGCAGGATGGTGAAAACCTGTACCTGATGTACTCGGACATGCTCCACTTCTGGTACTCTAAACAAATCCTCTTGAAACCCACCTTCCCTTGGGAGTTTGTGCAGGTGGGAAATTGCGGCTCGCCCATCGAAACCGATGCCGGGTGGCTGGTACTGAGCCATGGCGTAGGACCCATGCGAAAATACTCGATTGGCGCGTTCATGGTGGACCTCGACGACCCGTCTCGCCTGATCGGACGACTAAAACAGCCCCTCGTGACACCGAATGAAAATGAACGGGAAGGGTATGTCCCCAATGTTGTCTATAGCTGCGGAGCCGTGGTACACAATGGCCAGTTGATCGTTCCGTATGCGATGTCAGACTACGCCACCACTTTTGGAACTGTCCCACTTGATGAATTGGTAGCAGCAATGGAACCAGTCTAGCGATCTATTCCTTCAAATAAGAATCAACAAGCGTTCGCTGAATCCATACTGGCCGGACATACCGATTATTGGACTTGCCTACGGATCTCGTCCACGAACTCTCTTGCTTCGACAGTCGACTTGCCAGTGCGCCGTCTCAGTAAATCAATGGCGCGAATATCTTTCCCATCAAGAACCAATTTTCGCAGAAACGTGTTGAACTCCGCGTCACTCAGTTTCTCCCAATCTTTGGTTGACTGATCCACTTCTTCACGGACGGTCGTGTATCTTCGCAGCTCAGCAAGAACATGCTTCACTCGCGGCCTCAATCCGTAATTGCCAACGGTAAACTTGATCCTCAGCAAATCATCGCCAACAAAATCCACGGGCTGTTGTTTCAGATTTTTCGCACCGACGGTTACCAATCCGCCCAGGTATTTTCTTCGCGGTCCAGAAAGCTGCCGCTCCTGCTGCAATGCGCCACGAAGCTGCTCTCGTTGCGGACTCGATATCTGCAGATCGAGGTAGACATCCCTATGGCTCACGTCGCCATCGCTATCAGGCGTTTTGTAGCGATGCACCGACTTGTAAGCTGCGAGCACTTCATCATAGGGAATCGATACCACCGTCAGCCCGGGTTCGGCTCCATGGTATTCACAGTCACGCAAGTTGACCCACAACGCGTCGGGAAGTAGTGCCAACACCCAGTTCTCAGCACGTCCACGCTTGCGCCAACTCCCCAACATCGGGCCCGTGAGTAGCAGCGCCAGTACCACACACGCGTAGGCAATCCAGCGAACTTCAAACCACCACCATACAAGGGGTATGGCCCAAAACACGGCCAGCAGCACAAGCAGATTCCACCTTGTGTTGCGACATACAAGAAAGGCCTCAGTTGTAGGATCGGTACCAGTCGGGTGAAACTGCATACGGCGTCTTCAAAAACAGAGAGAGATTGAACATCGACACTCGGAACAGCCAGCCTGCAAAATCAGGATCGGGCCTCTGGTAGCTTCTAATGCGATCCCCTCACAGGCAGAACTATTGTCTATCACTGGCAACGACGGTCAATTGCAGTTCCGATTCAGGATTCGACGGCTAGCGAAAACCTTTCGTCTTAGCTATACCTAAACCCAAGGAGAAAACGATGACGACACCCCAAAAGACTGTCACTGATGTGAGTGGCACATTCACACTTCACAATGATGTCCACATGCCGTACTTCGGGCTCGGCGTTTACCAAACAGAGCAAGTTGCCGACGCCGTGCGATCTGCACTGGAGGCTGGTTATCGTCTCGTCGACACGGCTGCCATCTATGGCAACGAAACGGAAGTAGGCGAAGGCGTTCGGACAAGCACCGTGCCTCGGGAGCAAGTGTTTGTGACGAGTAAAGTATGGAACAACGATCAAGGCTACGACGCGACACTTGCCGCGTTCGACGCCAGCCTCCAACGCACCGGCCTGGACTACCTCGATTTGTATCTCATTCACTGGCCCGTGGCCGGCAAGTTTCAACAAACCTGGAAAGCCCTCGAAAAACTCTACAAAGATCAAAAAGTACGGGCGATTGGCGTCAGCAACTTTCTGCGTCATCATCTCGAGGCTCTGCTCTCAAAAGCAGAAGTCGCGCCGATGGTCAATCAGATGGAATTTCACCCGTACCTGGTGCAGCAAGATTTGCTGGACTATTGCCAAGCCAACCAGATTCAATATCAGGCTTGGTCACCATTAATGGCAGGCGAGGTCTTTAAGCTAGATACCATCCGCAATCTCGCCGAGAAGTGTGGCAAGACCATCGCCCAAATCGTCCTGCGTTGGGATCTGCAAAAAGGGGTCGCCACGATCCCCAAATCGTCCAAGCCCGAGCGCATCTTCGCCAACGCCAACATCTTCGACTTCGAACTCTCCCCCGCAGACGTCGCAAAGCTGGACAACATGGATCGCAACAAACGCTTCGGCCCCGATCCCGACAACTTCGATTTCTAGCGCCGCGTGCCTTATCTCCTTCCAGCCCCAAGCCCCCAGATCCTCTGCCTACCGCCTCCTCAATTCCCCAGGCTAAGCTGCAATGTCTTGCCCAAGGCCATGGCGTACCGTTGGAGTGTTTTCATCGTAGGGTTGGGGTGTTCGTTCGTCTCCAGAGCGGAGATCGTTTCCCGAGTAATACCACAGCGACTCGATACATCCGCCAAGCTCAAACCTTGGCGTTCCCGTTCTGCACGCAGGTCGGCGATGGCTCGCTTGGCCTCCTGCTCGGCTGCCAAGAAAGCACGTCCCATCGCCTCAATTTCCGGACGCTCTTTGTCAAGCTTCTCGCGAAGCTTCGCTAGCCGAGCATTTTCGGCGGGAGTGAACTCACGGAAAATGCTTTTCGCTTGACGGGCCATAGTCAATACTCCACTTCGTAAGCAGTGATGGGCAAAATCGTATCGTCGTCGATCCATTCATAGACGCACGCTACATAACGACCGTCGGCTGACCAGCCGAAACAAATCTCGCGGCCAGTCGATTTGCTAATTGCAATTCGATGGGCACCCATCACGATATTCTGAAAATCGGTAATCGATATGTCATGCAAGTCAAGGTATTCGACCAACTGGTCATTCCAGTGAAAGAAGTAATATGGCATGAATGAATACCCTGCTGTTACTATTTATCATAACACCCTCATACGCGGAAGTCAAACGAACTCTTGGTTCTTTAAGAGAACTGCAGGGGGTCGCCAGCTCCTAGCCCCAGATCCCAACCTCCCCCTCTTCTGCCTAGCGACTTATCATCTTCTCCCCCCTTTCTTCCACTCGCGCCTCTACCAATTACTCCTCATTTTCCCCACCATCACCTCAAGGAAGAGAACCATAAACCCATGACACCACAAGACTTAGTAACTTCGCATCGGCCCTGCACTTTCAGAAATTAGGAAAAAAATTGCATTCTCCTTACAAAGTCGTCATAATCAGCAACCCGAGAAGGAATCTCCTTTTTATTTCCAAACGGCATCTCTCTCACATCAGTCAATACGCGTTGCATCGCGAGGGGTAAGCATAATGACTCGAACGACCTTTCTGGTTTCAGCATCTCTCGTTTTATTCTTATCCACGGTGACGTCGGCAGCGCCATTGCTTCTGTATAATTTTGACGAACCCAGCGGCGACGCATTAGACACGGGCGACGCACCAAACACTTCGGGTCAGTTGATGGGAGGAGCAACGCGCTCGTCAGACACCCCCAGCGGTTTCGGTTCTTCGATCGATCTGCGGAATGATTCCCCTTCGTTTGGTCATGTGCTTGAAGGGGATGCGGCCGACTTGGATGGACTCGCCGCGTTAACTCTCACTACCTGGCTCAAAGTGGAGAGCTATACGAGCGGCAACAATCGCCTCGTGGCAAAACAGTCAGGGGGAGCCTTTGGAGGGTTTAGCTGGAATATGAATGCCACGCCGAATTCTGGCGCCGTGGGCCCTGATAATTTCCGCCTCGCCATCTTTTTGGGAAACAACGTTAGTTCAGGAGCGGCCGATTTCGCGGCCGGCTTCTCCGATGCCGATGTGGACGCTGATAACAAGTGGGTTTTTCTGGCCCTTACTTATGACGGCACCCAAGCCGCCAATAATACCAAGTTCTATATTGGCGACCCAACGACTTCAGTCAGTCAACTCGGTTCCGATCTATCACTAGCTCAGCTGACCCTAGATGGGGGGACATCCCGTTTCGGCGTTGGCTTCACCGATGCCGCACCTACTGCGGATACCTCAGTTCAAGGTTGGCAAGATGATGTCCGTGTGTACGGAAGCGCCTTGTCGTTGGCTGAATTGGAGCGCGTGAGGCTTGCCGGCACCATCCCTGAACCAGGCTCGCTCGCTCTGCTACTTTCGGCAGCCCTGGCTTGCGGGCTTCGGCTGCGATATTAGTGGTTCCCCGTCCCAATCTCCCTTACTCTGACTAGCTCCTAGTCAAAGATACGCCGTGGCCAACAACCAGCGCGTCGCGCCTATTCCAGTCCCTAGCCCCTAGATCCCAGCCCCCCTTCCTCTTTCTAGCTCTGAATTAACCCCTCCTCTGTTCACAAAAGAGACCGCACCGTGAAACACCTCACGCGGTCAGCGGTGAATTCGTTTGCATAGACGGTGAATGTAGATTGCCATTTGTCGCTGTCAAATTCGAAATCGGCGTGTCCGGTTGAGGTAGATTCGGCGTAGGGCCGATGCGCACGGATTGATTCGGCGTTTTTCAAATGTGCTGACGCCCGGAAATCACTGAATGTCATCGTCTTCACGACGTTCGCCGTCGCTAACAAGTGTTGTCGGTGGCGTTTACCTCAGTGACTTGATCCTTTGGCTTCGGCGCTGAAGGTGATGCATCCTCGCTCATCTCGCAGGTTGCCAGATTGAAGGAGACCGTGCGCTCCGACCGCCATTGGCGGATCATGGTTCGCTACTGTCGGAAGGGGCAAACGAATAAAGCTGGCGTTCATTAAACACCTTTCATAATTGCGCCCAAGCTGGGCCGCAAGTGGTTATGTATGGCGCCTGAAAGAGATAACGATGACAAAGAGACTGGCCATCACGAATAACAATACCGCATTTGGTTCCGGCACAATGGCATTCGTGGCACTCAGTGGTGACTGCGTATTGCCGTAATTCGCTTCCCAAGCGGCCAGATCCTAGGCAGCGAGTGGGCTAAATACCTCACCCCGTTGCCATTTGAGAAAATCAGAACCATTTGCATCACTATCGACATCAAAGTCGCCGACGTGAAAGGTACTGGGAATGATTCTTCCACTTTGGAAAGGCTGATCTTTAAAACCGTTGCCACAGCACTCAAAGAGGCTTCTGCTCAGGTCAATCAACGAGGACTGCATGGAGGAGATAGGTTGAACGAATTTGAGGCTACTGTCTAACCCATAATCATGAAAGTTGCCATCCACTGAAATCTCAATTTGGTTATTTTCGATCGTGAGAACCATTCCAGGATCTTCAAGAGTTGGTAAAGTACCACCGGGTCGCCAGGGGATTCCCAGCGCAGTGAATGCCCCGACACCTCCCTCGAAGTCGCCAATACTGAAGGTCCAGGAGAATGAACCGGGCCTGTGTGTGGAATCAGCAAGTCGGACGTTATCCAATGTGTAGTTAATTACATCTGGGTACGCATGAGGCGCGGCCACACAGATGAAACGACAGATCATCACGAAAGAGGTAATTCTTACAGCAATTAAAGGGACTCTCCTAGCCAATCGAATGGACTCACAAACCGATTAAAGATCCGAAAGAACCGCGATCTTGATCTGATGCGTGCGCCGAACATTGCAAGCCCAACAAGCAATGCCATGCCAGAGGGCTCAGGCACTGCAAACGAAGCAGGCAGCGGGGGTGTGGTCGCGCCGTAGTACGTCTGCCAGTCGGCCAGATCGCCGCTGCTCAGTGGGGTCGGAGACTCGCCATGCTGCCAACGCAGAAAGTCGCTTCCATCAACGTCGCCGTCGTCGTCGAAGTCGCCTGGCAATAAGAGAACTCCTTCCGTCTGAATAGTGAAGTCGTCATTAAACATGAGCACCTGTTGAAAATCTTTTCCTCTGAGTTCTCGAAGTTCTGCAGTCAAGAATCCTGTTGTGTCAATCACACCAACGAACGCCCAACTGTCTGCCCAGTCCCCCTCGCGCTGCCAATTGTCGATGTTGTCCGTGTTATTGCCATTGATATCAACGCCGTCCAACAAGAAAGTGACTTTACCATTGTTCGCCGTGTCAATTCGTCCCCCAAAAGCATAGAGCGTTGCACCCGTTGCGGACTCAACCTTCAAACCGTCGTTCTGGAAACACTCGCTAGGAATGTCTGGATCTTCGGCGGAGTCACAATAGAGGCCTGAATCTGTTGTCATGCCGTGAGGAAGTGAATAGATTGCGTACGATCCATCTGGCGCACTACCCCCGACCGTGCCTGTTGCAATGTTGTTTAATAGATAGTTTGAAGTCCAAAGTATTCCTTGGCTAATTACGTCCGGTGCACTGCCGGGGCTCACAATAGAATTGCGAGAATTGGCCCATACAAGGCCGTCCTCAAAACTTTCATGGATAGTAGATCCCCCAATTGTCGCCAATTCTGCTAGAAACAGTGCTTCATCCGTGTACACGACGGGAGCGGCAAATGCGAACCCTGGTAGCACAACAACTGTGACGCCAACTAACAGCTTCTTCGTAATGGATCGGTTCCCGTACAAGTTTTTAAACTCCCGCCTCGTGAATGTCATAGATAGCACATAGCCCGATCTGATATTTCATCGAGCAGCGTTTATCGAATGATCGTCTGCGCCTGCATTACGTGGAAGCAAACAGTCATGTCTCTGCACGAAAGTAGCATTGCGAATTCTTGTTCATGTTGACTGGGCATATCCGCACACTATGCGCAACCGGTTGTCACCCTTCCGGTTCAATTTTGACAGTATCACCTCTTGCTCTCTGCTAAGTGCAATACTTGTTCCACACGCATACGACGAGCTAACAATAAGATACTTATAGTCAGTCTCAGTTATGCGGATTGCCTTGCAACCGTCGAAATCGTCCTACGCCAACTTCCGTCGGTCATGTCGGCTGATGCACCCGATTTCAATTGTCCATTCGGCGAATTGAAAAAAGTGAACTGCACCGACGCGACTTCAGCAACAACCCAGAAGCACAAAGCCAATCACCACCCCGCACCAGTATCAATTACAAAATCAAAGTGAGAAGAAGTCGACCAAAAGGTACGCGTTTTGCCCTATAAAACGTCAAACGAACGTACCGTTCCGCCAAGCCACAGTATCAGCCGTCTGGAGCATTTGCGATGTCCAAATAGTGTGCGATTTGGAACACCGAGGCGGCGGGATTGGCGCGCTTGTTTGGCAATATGCGCAGAGCTTGCAAGTGACGCAAATTTTTCGGCTGCCCTTTGTACCACCTTAGGACAACTTACTCATGTCCCAATCTCCCCACTCAGGACTCGTCCATCCCAAGGGCACTAAGGCCTGCGTACTGCTCACTAGCGTCTTCGGCCCCTACGCCCAGGATGATGCCTACGGCAGTCGACTCATCAACCCAATGGAGCTGTACCACAACCAGGTCACTCGCGTACAGGAGGCGTTCTCGCTGAGAACATTCAACCGCAGTTGGGGGCTGATGCTGATCCAAGCCAACCTGCAGGCGAACTGTACGCTGTTGGATTTCCCCACCGAGGAACGCTTCGTCGAAGAACTCAAAACTCAGCAGTACGACATCATCGGTATCAGCTCGATCATGACCAATCTGCTGAAGGTTCGCCGCATGTGCAAGCTAATCCGCAAGTATCAGCCGGAGGCGACCATCGTGGTGGGCGGCCATCTAGCCAACCTGCCTGAGTTGTCTAAGTACGCCGACGTCGACCACATTGTCCGTGGCGACGGCGTGAGATGGATGCGGCACTTCCTAGGCGAGGACGTCAATCAGCCGGTGCGTCACCCCGTCACGCGGGCGAACATCGGCTCGCGGATCATGGGCGTCGGACTCGATAACCACCCAGGAGACGCCTGCGCCACGTTGATCCCATCGGTCGGCTGCCCGATCGGCTGCAACTTCTGTTCGACCTCCGCCATGTTCGGTGGCAAAGGCAAATACGTGGAATATTTCCAGACCGGTGAGCAACTGTTCGACGTCATGTGCGAGTTGGAAGAGCGTCTAAAGGTAAAAGCCTTTTTCGTGATGGACGAGAACTTTCTCATCGACAAACCGCGCGCCTTGCGTCTGCTGGAGTTGATGGAACAGAACGCCAAGGCTTGGTCGCTCTATGTTTTCAGTTCCGCAAACGTGCTGAAAAAGTACGACATTGAGCAACTCGTCGCATTGGGAGTCTCCTGGGTCTGGTTGGGATTAGAAGGAAAACAATCTCAGTACTCCAAGCTCTCCGGCACCGACACGGTCAGTTTCGTGAAGACTTTGCAGGACAATGGTATCCGCGTGTTGGGCTCAAGCATCATCGGCCTGGAAGAGCACACACCGGAAAATATTGATGATGCGATCGAGCATGCGGTGTGCCATGACACGGAGTTTCATCAGTTCATGCTCTACACACCAATCCCTGGCACGCCGTTGTTTGCCGAACACTTGGCCGACGGGAAACTCAAGAGCCTGGCGGAAGTCTCCATTGCTGACATCCATGGGCAGTACGTTTTCAATTACAAGCACCCGCACATCCCGGAGGGTCAGGAAACGGAATTCCTGCTGCGTGCCTTCCGTCGCGACTTTGAAGTGAACGGCCCGAGCGTAGTGCGAATCGTTCGCACCGTGCTGCGAGGATGGAAGAAGTTTAAGAACCACCGCGACGCGCGAATTCGCATTCGCTTCGCGCACGAAGCCGCTAACTTGCCCACTCGTTACGCAGGCGTGCTGTGGGCCACGCGGAAATACTATTGGCACGAGCCGCGGCGCGTCGAACAGATCAACGGGCTCTTACGCGAACTGCACGCGGAGTTTGGCTGGCGCTCACGCCTGGCTGCCCCGATCGCCGGTCGCTATCTCTACCGGTCCCTAATACGCCAGGAAAAACAACTCCGCAACGGCTGGATCTACGAACCGCCGACATTCTACGAAACCAACTCCGCCAATGGCCCGCCGCAGGCGCAACGAATCGACGGCATTCTGACGCCCTCCAGTTGCTTGCCGTCAAGGCAGCAGGCAGATTCTGTTAGCAAGGCGGAGGAGTTGGAGATGGTTTCGTAAACTACAGCTGCTTGGGTTCTCCGTTCACTTGTGTGAAGCGTAGCAAGTTAACCTGTCGGCCAAGGTTCAGCGGTCTACTCGCAGCTAGGATACCTCGCGCGGTTTGCCGATCTCCTTTGCCGCCGCGGTTGATGCAACTTCTTTCAGTTGGTCCATCTTCAAATTGAGCGAAGTCTGGTGCTCCGCTGCGCGTACAAGTGAGCTTTCTAGGGTCCGAAGTCGGCTCGCACACCGGCTTCTGGAACAAGACTTGCCCCACTTCCAGATTAGAGTTAGGAAGAACCACCATATTACCCAGGCCTAGGGGCCTGAGCTGGAGTGCACGTGCGGAATCGCCCACATAGAGGGATAGAATAGTACTTTGTGACGTCATGGCTGTTGTCTGATACGCCAGTATTTTTATAGAGCAGTTAGCCAACTTCTTGGAGGAAATGCCGATGAGCCGACATCCGAGTCGAGTAGGCTGGTTTCATGGCGACGGCGTTTCATGCGAGCCATTTATACGGCGAGATCGCCCCTATCGGCTGGCGTTGCTTGGACCGCCCGGTGTTGGCAAGGGGACCCAGGCGAAGCTGCTTTGCGCTCGGATTGGCGCATGCCATTTGTCCACCGGCGATCTGTTCCGTGCAAACCAATGCATCCAGGATCCCAGCTCGGCAATGGCCGCCGCACTTGATGCCATGGGCCGGGGCGAATTGGTTTCCGACGAGCTAGTCATATCGATGTTGCGCGAGCGGTCGAACTGCCTTCGTTGCGGAGGCGGGTTTGTGCTCGACGGTATTCCCCGCACGCTGGCTCAGGCCGAGAGCATTGAGGGCACGTTGCGTGAGTTGGGAGTCGACTTGAACGCGGTCGTCTCATACGAACTACCGCTCAAAGAAATTGTCGACCGCCTTGGCGGACGTCGCACCTGTGTATCCTGCAACGCCGTCTATCACGCGACTGCCAACCCGCCGGAGTTCGAGGGCACCTGCGACCATTGTGGCGCCGAGTTGGTGCAGCGCGACGACGACCAACCCGAAACAATCCGCGTGCGAATGCAGGCTTATACCGAGGCGACCCAGCCGCTTCTCCAATTTTACGCCGGGCGAGGAAGACTGATTAGGATCGAAGCCCATGGCCGGCCTGAGAAAATCGTTGAGCGAACTCTCGACGCCTTACAGAACCATCTGGACGTTGAAGTCCCTTGACATAAAGTCCCCGCCGGCTTCTTGCGCTGCCGACTTGGTGCAGCCAGTCGATCGAGTGGCAGCCCTCCCATGCGGCCAATTAGCCAATTTGCAACGGACTTTCGGGGCGACGCTAAATGATAGGTTGATACACTTTAAGTGAAAACTTGCTGTTGGAAAGTTGGGAAGGCGGGATAGCAAGACTACAGTGCTGAGGTCGCCAGACGTCAGATACCGCACATCATTGCCAAACGTTATCTAGCGTCGGTGTGCACATCCTCGTTCAGTTTGAGCTTCCTCGAAATGACAGCGGCTGGACCAAAACCAGTGAGTTAGCCAGTCGGCTAACTCGCAGCGGTCTTGTCCGAGATTTGACACCTCTGCAACTTCGGAGAAGCCCCAATTCAACGCGGTTGATGCAACCGACGCGGGTTCACAACTCACAGGCGAGACAGACGGGTGCTGAGGAACGCCACAGCCGTAAACAATAAAATGGACGCACTCGGTTCGGGTACGGCGGTGGGAACAAACTCAAGCGAGGCGAGCGAGACCGACTCGAGGAAACCGACCGTGTTGACCGTGTCGCTCAGCGGATCGATGCGAAGCAGGGCGTCGGAGCCCACCTGAAGGTCGATGGCGAACAGGTCGCCGGTGGTGGAGTCGAAGGCGACGCTCTGCAGTGAGGTGAGGCCAACATCAACGATCGGCCCCGCCAGGCCGCCTTCCAAATCGATCAAGAAGACCTGGCTATTCCCGAAGTCGACGCCGAAGATGACGCCTGTCTCCGGTTGGTCGGTCAGGCCTCCGACAAAGTCGATGAACAACGGCGCACCCCCTTCGACGGTACCCGACGTCGGGTCAAGCGTCAAAAGTTCGTTCGCCAGGTTATCGTAAGCGTAAAGTGTATCGTTATGCTCGCTGTAGGTTAGACCAAACACGAAGTCGCGCCCGATCGAGCCGATAGCGGTGCCCGCGCCCGTCTGCCGGTCAATCGCAATCAGTTGGTCGCTCTCGTTGTCGACAGCCAGCAGCGAGTCGGTTGGCGTGTGGTAGGTGAGACCTTCAACTAGGTTGAACCCTGTGGATCCGACTACGCTAATGGCCGCCGAGTTCGGGTCGATCGTGATCAACTCGCCGGTGATTTGATTGACGCTGTAAAGCACACCGTCAGAGGCCTGCATTCCATCGGTGAACCCGCCTGGACCTTCGGCCAGCAGCGGCGTGGTGATTGCCAACATGGCGATACCGAGCGACAAGCCGAATCGGGGAAAATGAGTTGTCATTTCGTACCTCCTTAAGTTTTTGATATTGATGCCGAGAAGTGTTGCGTTACCGGACGCGGCGGCGGAGACCGGCCAGCGAGACGCAGGCAAATGCCACCATGGCCAACGAACCCGGCTCGGGTACGGCAGGACCTACCTTTGCGAGTCGGATCGTCACGTCGTGTGGATGGTAGAGCACCTCCCACCCGTAAACACTCCCCTCGGCAAACGTCGGCAGCACGTTCGCGAACTCGCCGCTGACGCCGCCGAGCGACGTGAGGATCATGAACTCGTCGCCAATCTCGGGATAGAAAGCGAATTCGTCGAGCAATAGGTCGACCATCAAGGCACCGTCGATTGCCGCCTCACCGGCGACTTGCAGGTGGTCGAATTCGTCGCCTAGCAGGTAACCGCCGATGTCGATCGCCAGCGTGCCGGTGCTTGTGTTCTCGAACCGATCGACCGCGACAATGCCAGCAGCGTCGTCGATATCCAACAAGCCGGCATTACTCAGTCCGACATCATCGGTGCTCACGCCATCGTAGAGCGTCATGTGACCGGCTGCCGCGTTGCCGAGCAGACCATCGGCGACAAATGTGGCACCCGCCTCTACGCGGGTCTCTCGACGCATGATCAGACTTGAATCGTTGGTGATAAACCTAGTTGTGCTGTCCGGGG
Organism: Bythopirellula goksoeyrii; assembly: GCF_008065115.1. NCBI lineage: Bacteria > Pseudomonadati > Planctomycetota > Planctomycetia > Pirellulales > Lacipirellulaceae > Bythopirellula > Bythopirellula goksoeyrii. Next base: position 6,431,657 of record NZ_CP042913.1, read on the forward strand.
CGAAGGTTGCATCGGCATCGACACGAATGTCTGAGCCATTGATACTCAATTCGCCGGAGATCTCAACCGCTGAGCCACTGACTCGAGTGGCCCCGAAGGGCAGGTTGTTATTCAGATTCAGCGTGCCATTAAGCTGCCAGTAGTCGGTTGGGTCAGCAAGGTTAATCGTAAGCTTTGCCAGTGCGTTGCCCGCCACACTCACGTCACCGCGAAAGGCGTTGCTGGTTTGGCTGTCGATGCTGTCGGCGTTAACTGTCAAAGTGGAGTTCACATTCCACGTCGGCTTGTCAGACAACCAGATAGGTCCATCCATATCAAATAGGTCGGCATTGATCACCGTCAAACCGGCGACCGTGGCGTCACCTATTTGACGCGCGGCGCCGACGAAACTTACGGTCCCATCCCATCTCGTCTCGCCTGAAAAGCGAATAATCGATTCATTGGGATCCATACTTGGAGTGCTGAAATCACCGGACCGTACGATCGTCTCGCCTTGAAATGTTAGGGAAGAATCCGGCTCAAGCGTAAAGGTACCGCCGTTGATGATGCTTTTCGAGTCGAACGACAGAGCGTCTTCTTGAATTTCGATCGAAGCTGAATCGTTGATCGTTACTTCAGACTCGATATCGGCCCAAGCAACAGATGACTCGAAAACGCTGCGGAAAACTCTGAGCCGTCCTTCGAGAGTCAGGTGACCACCGGATAGCACCGCCGGCCCACTGCTTCCCGAACCCGGTTCAATCCGGATCTCACTTTGTGCGTCGGCAGTCCATCCGTCCGAGAGATTCATCGCCAGCGACCGGCCAGTCGCCAAACGGATTTGTCCGCTGAACGTGTCGCTAAGACCCGTTCCGTTGAAAGTTAACCTAGCCGGCCCATCGCCGCCGTCCACAGTTCCTCGAACAACTCCAAGTGCACCGGCCTCGCTCAAGCCATCCAGGTCAAAAAGCCCGGCACCGAGTTGGTTGAAGGTCAAGCCGACGGCCCCCAAGGGAGTAATGGCACCACTATTCCGCAGAGTGACGACATCGTTGTCGACTCTAAGATTAATGACACCCTCTCCTTCGATCACGCCGCTGCTGCCGATGAACGCGATGTCATCAATCTCAACGATCGCGCCGCTACGTAGGTCAAGCTCTGCCCCGTGATCAATCGCCAAGTCATTGGCTCTCAGATCGTAAGCGGTAGGCCCGCGAAACAGTCGTATTGCGGAGCGATTATCAGGGAAGTTGAAACCACCGGCTACAGCAGACCCGGACACCGAAATTGGATGGTGCACACCACCAGGGCTAATATTGAGCAACGCCATGCCGTCTTCAACGACTAGATCCGTGATGAAGACCGGCTGTTGGATCCGCACGCCCGTATTCTCAATGCCAGCGAGAAGGCCGAGAAAGGCACTGTCGGCAGCCGTGGGGACCGCTCCTTCGAGCCAATTAGCTGGGTCATGCCACACATCCAAGGAATCCGTGGAATTCCAATGAAAGGCCGCCGCAGCCGATTCCGAGGGAGTTGCGAAAGGCAGTAGTGCAACCGCAGCGAGAGCGATCGCATGTATCGGAGTAAAAGAAGGCATTATGGGCACCGTTGGTTAAATAGACGCCGCGTTTGGGCGTACAGTAGTAGAACACCGAATTACGCTACATGGCGGAGCAGGGGCTTCTGATCAAAGTTAAGTTCCCAAACGTCTGGTCTTCACAAAATGCTGAATTGGTCATTTCTTGATCCCATAATTTTGGAGAATGGCGGCGACACAAGAGCCCCCAACCGATGCCTCTACCAGAACATCGAGCCACCTACCCCAAAACCCGACAGCTGAAACTGAAAAACTTCGAAATAGATTTCCAGAAGGATTTTGGGGGCGAGAAAGCCGACGGGCATTCCCAAAATCACTGTTAGGAACATCAAAGTTTGGCGTTCGGCTCGGCCACATGTTCTTCGATGGCTAACTTTGATAACTGGCGGTTAGCCATGCCTAACCACGACGCGAATTGCAGAGCTAAGGAAGATTGCCTAGAATTCTTCTGCTTACAATACTGCCCGTGGTTCTCACCGAGTCGGTTAGTAATGAACAACTGACACGCCTCGAACGGTAGGTATTTCGCGGCGACTCGTTGCATTGGTAGCCGCGCTATTGGAATTTCGGAAGAGGTCCAGAAAGTTCATAAAACCAATGACAATGCACGGAAAGCTAAAGGACAAGGTTGCACTGATTACTGGCGCGGGGTCAGGCATTGGCAAAGCTACGGCCCAGCTTTTCGCCAGTGAGAGTGCGACAGTGATCGTGTCCGATGCCAGCCTCCACGCTGCACAGAAAGTCGCGCAAGTAATCTCACAAGACGGAAGTAGTGCAGAAGCCGTCCAACTTGATGTGACTTCTGAAGAGACGTGGAACTCGGTCATGAATGAAATAGTTGATCGTCATGGCAAGCTGGACGTGCTTGTCAATAATGCTGGGATTTCGAAATCTAAACATATTTCGGAAATGGCTTTTGATGAGTGGCGCAGCGTGATGGCTGTTAACCTGGACGGAGTGTTTCTAGGGACTAAATCCGCACTTCACGTAATGGCCAATAGCGGGGGCGGCAGCATCGTCAACGTTGCTTCTGTCTCAGGCATTACGCCAAGTGCGGGAGCCAGCAACTACAGCGCAAGCAAATCGGCTGTCCGACTCTTTTCAAAAACCGCCGCTATCGAATGTGCGGATGCTCGCACGGGCGTCCGTGTTAATATCGTAACGCCAGGCGGTGTGAAGACCCCGATGTGGGAAAAAGAGCCGTTCTTTCAGTCCCTGACCGAGCAACACGGCGGAACGGAAGCAGCATTCGCGGCCATTTCCAACGGTACACCTTCGCAGGAATTCTTTACCCCTGAAGAGGTAGCTCGAACGATCATGTATCTGGCGTCGGACGACTCCTCGCACCTCACTGGAGTGGAAATCGTTCTAGATCGACGTCCTCCAAGCAAACTTAGATTGCGTGAGGACTTTAGCAATTAGTGCTTCCTATCGGTTGCAGGTCGATCACAACGGTCGGGAGAGTCTGGGTTAAGAGTTGGGGGTCAAAGTGCTTCCAGGCGTTTCAGATCATCAAGGCATCGTCGAACGAGCAACTTTGCTCCTTGATTTTCAGCCAGAACAAGACCTTCGCGAACGTTCGCCTCCGCTTGCTCCAAATTGTCAAAGGCTTGTTCGTATAGCAGGCCGAGCTGGCGCAGCGTTTCCGCCTCCCACCATCTCACGTTGTTTTCGCGACCGAAGGTCAAAGAATCAGTGAATGCCGCTCGCGCCTCATCGTGGCGGCCAAGCGACGCGAGTGCTTCGCCAAGCATGCACGTTTGCAGCGGTGATCCAAATCGAATTCTCTCGTCTCGATTATCAGGCATGTCCTTCAGGACTGCTTCGACGAGTGATGCACGATTCAGCCGGTCGCCCACTTCGCCGATTTCTACTGCCCAGGCCTCGATGATGCTTGCCATGTCGAGATAGTGATCGAAATCGGCGCGGCGGGCGAACTCAATCGATTTTCGTGCCCAATAGAGAGCTTGCCCCGCATTGCGCTGCAGATAGTGCAAAGTTGCGTACCACGATGAAACCTGGAATTGCGGCACGCCCAGCTCATCTTCCCAAGCTACCGCGGTTGCCGTTTCCGCGAGCGCCTCCTCCTCGCGACCTTGGAGTTGACGGAGCCAGGAACGAGCAGTATGAAACGCAGGGCCAAATGGCATGCACATCTGCTCGATGAAGTGGCGATCGTCGTCTACTGAGTATTCGCTGACGGACTGCGCCAATTGAAGATGTTTCTCCGCAAGCTCAAGCTTACCTTGGTGCATGAGACTCAGCACGATCGTTGTGTTCGCAGCATAGTGATAGCAGGGCAGCCCCAAGTGATTTGCTAACTGCACAATTCGCTCTTCCAGCGTAGCAACATTCTCTGCGTCCATTCTCGCCGAATGATATACCCAGATCCCATGCAACACCGAGAATTGCTCTTTCGTCGGAGGTTGACGCTCACACAGCTCTAGAGCTCGATGGTACGCCAGCAAAGATTGACTGGAGCCGTAACCACGCACGTAGGTTTCCGCAAATCCGCTGGTGAACTGCAGTTCCAATTCCGTCTGATCGCGTTCCGACGTGGGTGGAAGCTTCTCAAGTAACCGCAATCCCCGATGGCAAGTCTCTGCTGCCTCGCAATTTGCCCCAATCATCACGTACTGACGTGCCGCTTGCAGTAGCCATTCAATAGCACTCGGAAAGTCGCGTGCCGCTTCATAGAGAAAGGCAAGTTCGAGAGCAATTCCCTTTGCACGCCGACCGTGGAGTTCTTCCAGGACTCGGGCGATCTCCAGGCTCCACCCAGCACGCCGCGCCGGCGTGATCGCTGCGTATAAAGCCTCCTGAAAGAGCACGTGCACAAACGCGTGCCGAAGTGTCAGCTTTCCGTCACTGTATTCAGTCTCTTCAACCGTGCGTATCAAACCGTACACTTGCTCGATGCGCTGAAGCTGCTCTTCGGCCGCTGCACGATCAATTTCCAGTGCGTCCGCGACGACGGCACTGTCGAATTCAGACCCTTGTACGCTGGCCGCCTGCAATAGATGTCGGTCTTCTTCCTTAAGCTGATCCAACGTCGTATCGATCAGACTGGCAACCGAATCAGGAAGTTCGTGACCTAGTGTGAGCGGGTCCTGCGTAAGAATCCAGCGATCATCTTCCTGCGTAACCACTTTGCGGTCTTGCAAATATCGCACCAGGCCTTGGAGGAACAGAGGGCTACCCTCCGTCCGGCGATGGAGAAATTCGGCAAATGAATCGGGGAAACGGTGGGCTGGAAAATGACGTTCCAGAAAGAGCACGATCTCGTCACAATTAAGAAAGGGCAATGTGCTATCGCGACCTTGACCCCGAGCGACAAAATCTCGTCGGAGACGCTCGAACGGATGGTTTTCGAGTGCGGATTCCGTCGTTCGGTAGGCACCAAGGATCAGCAAACGCATATCCTGCAAGTCTTGCCCGACGTAGCTGAGAAGATCGACGGTTGATGCATCGGACCAGTGCAGGTCGTCGAGAAGCAGCAAAACGGGACGTCGTTGCGATAGCGCACTAAGTAGGGTGCGAAACTCGCGTTTCATTCGGCCTTGAGACAACGGCCCACTCTCAGTCGAGAGCCGTGCGAGCGCGTCCGTGCTGGATGCCGTCAGTGCCTCCCACGCGGGTGCCTTAGACTTCAACATTTCTTCGACGAAACGCCCATCGGGCCCGTCTTTACACCGGGCTAGTGCATCTAGAACAGGTAGGTATGCGTCCGACGTAGACAACCGCTGTGAGCACTGGCCATGCAGAAAGATAAATCCCTTGCGTCTGGCAACGTTGTTTGCAAATCCCTTGAGCAGAGTCGTCTTGCCGATACCAGCTTCGCCGCTAACGAAGACGGCTCCACCCCGCCCCCCCTCCGCTGCAGTGCACGCCAAGCGTATTTCTTGCAGCTCGGATTCTCGCCCCACAATGAGTTGCGCTGTTGTTGTTGTGGAATCGGACAAACAGATCCCTTGATCCTCAGCAAGCGAGTCAATGCTGCCCAACAAGGCCACAACGTCGGCGGCGGTTGGCCGATCCTCTGGGATCTTCTCCAACATTCGGCTGACCAGTGTGACGAGCTGAGGATCAAGGACAGAGTTTACTGTCAGTGCCGGCGCAGGATCGGTTTCTACGATAGCGTTGAGTATGCCCGCTAGGTAAGCGCCGGGGAAAGGGTGTCGCCCCGTCACCAGTTCATACAACACGATCCCAAGGGAAAAAACATCGGACGCGGCGGTAGCTGGCTCGCCACGGGCTTGCTCGGGAGACATGTACTTCGCCGTGCCGAGCAACGCTCCTTCAGCAGTTTGATCGTCGGTAAGACTTACGTTCGATGGCTCGGATTCAACAAGTCTTGCTAGTCCAAAGTCGAGAACCTTTGCCAATCCGTCGCCACGGACCATAAGGTTTTCTGGTTTAATGTCGCGATGGACCACACCGGCGGCATGTGCGGCGTCCAGGGCCCTCGCCACTTGAGTCATCAAGCCTAGCAAACGCCGCAGATCACATCCTTGACGCTCAAGTTCGCGAAACGTATTTCCTTCGATCCATTCCAATACGAGATACGGCCGGTCGTCATGCTCTTCAAACTCGTAGATCGTACAGATATTAGGATGGTTGAGCGAGCTGACAACTCGAGCTTCGCGACGAAATCGCGCCAGCCGTTCAGGACTTCGACTCGTTTCAGGGTGTAGAGATTTCAAGCATACCTTGCGCCCCAGTCGACGATCCCGGGCTTGATAAACGATACCCATACCGCCTCGTCCAATTTCATTGATGATTTCGTACCTCGTCGACATTGGTGGGTCGAGGTCTGACTTGTCCTTCGGATGAATAGAAACCGCGGTGGGAATATTCTCCGCAAGCCAACTCTGATCAAGGTCGTGGAATTGCTGATAAGAATCACTCACATCGAACGCAACGCTTGCTTGTTTGCGGTAGGTTGCGTCGATGAGGACAAGTTCGTGTAACAAAACTTTGCGGACCGATGCTGGCGCTGTGGAAAGATAGTCCCCGATGGCTGGTGTTTCACCCTGACGCCAAGCGTGTTCGAACTGATCACAGAACTGGTTGACTATCGCAACCTGATTGGCAGGAAGCTGTTCATAAATGTGGGACGAAGATTCACTCACGCTGACTCACTTTGCCAGGCAAGGCGGATCTGGTGTAGCTTTCGTTCTACGGTGCGGACGACGCAGCTAAGCCGCTGGGCGATCTCTTCGTTGGTATATCCCTCAACCTTCCAGAGCGCGATCTTTCTTAACTCCGGATCTCCCAGTTTGTCTAGCAGAGCAAGAACCTGGTCGCTCATCTCGTGGACCTCTTCTGGAGAGGGTTCACGACCAAGAAACGCCTGCAGCATTTCTTGGTCTGAGGCAAGATCAAGCCGCTTGCGACGTCGCAAGTCGATGGCCTTTCGAATCGTAATGACAGCCAGCAGCCGCCACAGTTCATCACGGTCTTGCAAATCGGGGAAACGCCCCTTTTCAGCGCCCAGGCACAGACTCTTGAAGGCGCTGAGAGCTACATCTTCCTCGTAGCCACCCAAATGTGCCTGCCCTCTCATTCGCGCCGCCGCAAGGCCAACGAGCCGTTGAAAGTACTGGTCGAGGAGCGGCTTGACGGACTCCCGGTCTCCCTGTTTAAGCTGTTCTAGCCAGACAGAAATGTTGTCATCGATAGGCATTGAATTGCTGCATAAGGTCTCGGATTAGGATTGGGAACTCTTGTGTCCCCGTTTGGTGTGCTATGCCCTATCATACCACAATCCACAAGTGAACAGTATTGCTTCCCCTACAACAGACCAGTGCCGTAGATTGGGTCGAACATAGTCGATTGGTTGTCTTTCAGATACATAAATCTAATAATCGCTTAACGGCTCTGGGTAGCGTGGCTGCGTAAAGGTAGTGCCCCCGGTGTCGCCGTTAAGCCGCGGAGGTAAGAAAAGCGAACGCAGTTCGCGAAGCTCAGATTAGATAGAGGTTGGACCATCCGATGTGACTTAGCCTCGCCTCAAACTGAGGGAGGTGGTGGCGACTATGTAGTTGCGCCACCAGATTGGCAACAACCAGGCTCTGTTTAGCGAAACCCGCATCGACTACACCCTTCCTGTCCAATGAGGGCGTGTCCTGCGTCTAATGTTGGGGAGATGTTCAATCCGACGATACATGCGATCCATGGCAACTCGAATCTGCGTTCGGCCGTAAACACCGAAATCACGAATCAACCTCCGAACTCCTGCAAAATCATCGTCCTAAGCTGCATCGTGGTGTGGCTGTTGTTGGTGATGCTCTCCCACTGTATCGCTTCATTTGTCCGCTGCTACACCTGCAAAACGAAAAAACTAGAAATCCCCATCCCGTTGTAGCACGACTCTCCGAGTCGTAACAAAGAACCCCTCCTATCCCAGAACCGATTTTGCTCAGAAGTAGCTTGGGTCCCCGACCCGAGATTTAGAGCATTGGTCCAAACGGGACGGGGTCCTATTCTACGTTTTGGGATCGGCACTACGTACCAGATGCGACTCGGAGAGTCGCGATACATTAGATCCCAAGCCCCTTCCGGTCACGCACGTTCGCGGCTAGCCAATGGTCGCCTCGCGCCTATTTCAGTCCTCCGTCCCCATCCCCTGTCCCCAAAATTGCTGGCCCAATAATCGTTGTGGAATTCCTCCATGGCATTTGGATAATGGAGCATGCAGTATGTCATAGCAGCGCACCAGCGCTCGCAAAGCATTGCGGGATCGCTCGCGCTAGGTCCGCGCGCTGGAGGAGTTTGGCGGTTTGGACGAGCAAGGAGCGGCCAGTTTGGTGGGGTTCTGTTTTCAAAACCTCGCCGCTCCCGAGGCAACGTGATTCGCGCAAGTCGTGATCGGCCAACGAGTTGAAGCCCACCGGACCGACCGATGGAGAGGGGGTTTTGTTTTGTAGAAAAAGTTTTCGACAAAATGTACGCCGACAAAACCCCTCCCGCGGTGCGCAGGATCGAAAAAGAATCGTGAGCTTTCCACCCACTCACCACCAACCACTAACCACAAGAATTCCTCTGTAGCATAGGAAAAATTACAGCCAAGTTCCTCGAACCAACTCCCCATTCCTTCCCCTAGCGAGTTGGCTATAATCCAGCCCTCAACCATTCACAGTCCGTAAAGAGACAAACGCCATGGGCAGAAAATTTGAAGTTCGCAAAGTGTCGATGGCCAAGACGGCTGCGCAAAAAACCAAGGTCTACTCCAAGTATGGTAAGCAGTTGTACGTCGTTGCTAAGAATGGCGGCAGCGATCCGGCAGGCAATTCGGCTTTGCGCAGCTTGATCGACAAAGCCAAACGCGATCAAGTACCGGCACATGTGATCGAAAAGGCGATCGAGAAGGCCAGTGGCGTCGGCGGCGAGGATTTTTCCTCGGCCCGCTACGAAGGGTTTGGGCCGGGCGGCTGTGCGGTGATTGTCGACTGTTTGACCGACAATAATAATCGCACCATCACGGACGTGCGAAATTGCTTTACCAAGGCCGGCGCGAAAATCGGGACACCGGGTTCCGTTGCTCACACGTTTGAACATATGGCAGTGTTCTCCTTTGCGGGGGACGATGGTGATCAAGTCCTCGAAGCGATGTTGACTGCCGATGTGGACGTCAGCGATGTTGAATCTGAAGAAGGGACAGTGACTTTGTTCGTCCCCCCCGCCGAATTCGACAAAGCCAGGCAAGCATTGCAAGAGGCGCTGCCGGAGACCGAACTGGAAGTAGCTGAGATAACATACCTACCTCTGACCCGTACCGAGATCAGTGCCGATGACCTGCCCGTATTCGAGAAATTCATGAACCTGCTCAACGACTGTGAAGACGTGCAAGATGTATACCACAATGCCATCCTTCCTGATTAAGGTGCTGGGCTTTGGCTAGGGATATAGACGCTTGACCAACATGACTCTCTTGAGACGCTTCAGCCCACGATCAGGCTTGCGTGATCCCAACGCACGGCATTTATGGTAAACTGCAACCATGACGGAAAAACAATTTTTCGATTGGCAGACCTCCGGCGGTACCGACGATGTGATGCGGCTGGTGGATTGTCTGGAGCGCGCAGACATTGCCTGGTGCGCGATCGGCGGGGTGGCAGTCAACCATTGGGCTGTTGAGCCCATGGTGACTCAGGATGTTGATTTCGTTGTCACCACCGATGCGATGGAAAAAACTGTAAAGCTCTTGGAGGATGCGGGCTTCAAGTCGGAGCGATTTGAATGGTCGATCATTTTTCAAGGACGATCGAAGATCAGCCTCCAGGTGAGTACCGAGGATTTTTATCAACATTTTCCGTCGCGTTCTGTTCCTGCTGACGTAAACGGCATTCTCATGCGAGTCGCCTCTTTGGAGGATACCCTCAGTGGCAAAATCAAAGCGTGGCGGACAACCGACAGACGTCAAAGCAAGCGAATCAAGGACCTTGCCGACATTGCCCGCCTCGTTGAATCTCATCCGCATTTGTGGAGTGACTTAGCTGAAGACGTGAAACAGCAGTTGCAGCCACCCACAGAGCACAAGTGAAAAAGACATCGATGCCAACTCCAAACCTCCATATCCGCCCCGGCACTCCTGACGATGCCGAACTACTTTTCTCGCTGATCTCTGAATTGGCAGAGTACGAAAAACTCTCGCACGAAGTTGTAGCAACACCAGCCAGCTTGCAGAAATCGCTGTTCGCTCCCGATGCGGCGACCAAATTCATGATCGCCGAGTGGGACGATCAACCGGTGGGCTTTGCTCTGTACTTCACCACGTATTCCACTTTCCTCGCGAAAGAGGGGATCTATTTGGAAGACGTCTACGTGCAACCCTCTTATCGTGGTCGGGGGATTGGCAAGCAGTTACTCGCCGAGGTGGCTCGGATAACGGTCCAGCGAGAAGGGGGCCGGCTAGAGTGGTCGGTTCTCGACTGGAACGCGCCGGCGATCGAGTTCTACGACTCTCTGGGCGCCAAACCGCAAGGCGAGTGGATTCGCTACCGCATCGTCGACGAGGAACTCGCAGCGTTGGCCGCCAGCCACGAGCATGCCGATGGTTAGCAACTGGCAACTCTACGCTGCTCCCTTGTTGCTCTTCATGGGGTGGCATGTTCTTGGCTCGGCAACATTTGCCACAGAGAAAGCATCACCTAGCCTCAACTCTCGCGCGCTTGCCGCCGAAGTCACTATCCACCGCGACCAGTATGGCGTGCCACACATTATCGGTGCGACCGACGAGAGCGTGATCTTCGGCTACGGCTACGCCCAGGCGGAGGACTACTTCTGGCAGCTTGAAGATTCCTACATTCTCGCCTTGGGACGCTATTCAGAAGTGGTCGGCCCCAAAGGGCTCAACTCGGATCTGCTGAATCGCAGTTTTGAAATTGTCCGATCCAGTGAGCGAGATTTCGCAGCGCTCGATGCCGTCTCGCAGAGTTTATATTCGGCATTCGTCGCGGGAATCAATTTCTATCTTGAGCAACATCCCGAAGTTCGACCGCGACTGATTCGGCATTTCGAGCCGTGGCACGTGCTGGCTTACTATCGGCACATCGCGTTGGAGCTGACATTCCGGTTCACGGGCCTATCCGATGATTACATGCCGCGCCGCAATCCGCAGATCTGGGCGGCCACCGGCTCGAATGGTTGGGCGTTAAGTGGCAGCCGTACGAACTCAGGAAACCCTCTCCTGCTGGCCAATCCCCACATGCCGTGGTTCGGGTTCGCGCAAATGTTCGAAGCTCATCTTATGTGCGATGGCTCGGGTGGCGGTGAGCCTTGGAACTTTACCGGTGCCGGCTTTTACGGCAGTCCTGTATTGGCCATGGGCCACAACGATCGCCTCGGCTGGACTTTGGTCACCAATCAACCCGATATAGCCGACACCTGGCGAATTCGCTTCTCAGATCCAGACAACCCGCTAGCCTACGAATATGATGGCGACTGGCGTCAAGCCGAAGAGTGGCAAGACACGATCCGCGTACGCAAATCGCGCGGCTGGGAGAACCGTCAATTCACCTTCCGCAAGACCCACCACGGCCCCATCGTCGCAACAGAAGAAGAAACCCCCAGCGGTGGGCGAACCATGCTTGCCGCCCAGATCGCCGGGCTTTTTGAAGTGGTCCCCCTGCGGCAGTCGCTGCGAATGATCAAGTCGCGCAATCTGGCCGACTTCCGCAGTGCCTTGGCATCTTTGCAGGTTCTCTACATGAACGTGCTGTATGCCGACTGCGACGGCAATACATGGTTTGTCTACACAGGTCGCGTGCCGCGTCGCAATCCCGCTTTCGATTGGACGCAGCCAGTCGAGGGAAGTGACCCAGCCACCGAGTGGCTCGGCAACCATGGACTGGATGAACTGCCCCAGGTTCTCAATCCGGGAGCCGGCTTCTTGCAAAATTGCAACTCGACTCCTTTTGAAGTAACCGACGGTCACAACCCCGATCGCGCGGAGTTTCCCGCCTACATGGTCGGCGATGCCGACCGTCGAACGCGCCGATCGCTGCGTTCTTTGGAGATGCTGCGCGGCATGAGCAATGTCACATTCGAAGAGTGGCAACAGGCCGCCTTCGACACCGAAGTCTATTGGGCCCGGCATGAACTTCCCCAGTTCGCGCATCACTTGGAGCAACTATCCCACGACAACTCGCAGCTTGCCAAACGTGTGCAACCCTACCTCGATCACCTGTTGGCTTGGGACGCACGCATCACCGCCGATTCGACCGCTGCTTCGCTCTGTCACGAATGGTACGAACAGCTCTACGGCATCACCTACCCGGGCGAAGAAATGCGTTCGCTCTATCAGGACAAGCCCGCGAAGCAACTCGAAGCCCTCGCCCGCGCGGCGGACCGCTTACAGAGTCTGCATGGCACCTGGCAAGTTCCCTACGGCGAACTCTATCGCATCCAACGCCCGCCTCAGATCGGCGATCTCACCGATGCTCGATTCGAAGACCTGGCCCCCAGTCTTACCTCCCTCGGGGGCCACGGCCCAATGGGCGTCATCTTCACTCAGTACTACACACCCAGCCTGCAAATCCCCTGGGTCATCTCCCAGCGCAAACGTTACGGCATCGTCGGTACCTCGTACATGGCCGCCTGGGATTTCACGCCCGAAGGTGTCCGCGGCGCAAGTCTCGTCCCCTTCGGCACCAGCGGTGATCCTGATTCGCCCCACTACTTCGACCAGGCGGAGTTGCTCTCCGGGCAGCGAATGAAACCCGAGCTGTTTACTAAAGATGAAGTGCGAAAAGCCGCCGCATATAGCTACCACCCCGGCGAAGATTACTAATCCCCCGCTCGCGGCTTGGCATTTCCGTGTTCCACCACCCCGAACAAGTGCCCGCCGTGATCCGCGCCGCTCCAGAAGCCGGCGTAGTGGTCCTGGTAGATCATCACACGCGCCGTGTAGGTTCCCAACCCAGGAAAGCCTATGTTGTCGACCGTTATCACCGGCGTGTCGCCGGCCCATTTGATCGGGAGAGCGATGGGGAGCGTCACGTCGTGATCCCCGTATTGAATCCGGGCGACGAAAAGCCAGTTGTCGTCTTCCAGATGTTTCACGCTGGTGAGTTCATAGCGTTCCGCTTGCGGGTTGATCTTCTCTTGTCCGGTGACGGTAAAATTTCCCACCAAGGTGGCGCCCGTCAGCGACTTCGCTAACTCGGTGTCGCGTGCTGATTGTGATTCAATCGCAGCAGGCTCGTCGGCAGCGGCGCTCGGCGTCCAGCAGAGAGGGGCCAGCAGACACAAGATTTTCGTAGTACGTAACATGGCGTGTGGCTCCTTGAGGGATAAAGACTCACAACAGACCGCGGCACATTCTACCATGTTTCAGCAGCAAACGAAGAAAGCCCCGGCAAATTTGGCCGGGGCTTTCGCTAAGTCTCGTATGCCCGGCGCTTAACGCCCTGGGAAATAGTTCCCTAGATTCATAAACTGCTTGTTGCCACCAGTTGTCGGCATGCCTTCATTCTGATTCTTGTTGAGACTCCCTTGCCCGTTGCTCATGCGGACCTGCTTTTTCAGGCGGCGAATTTCCTCGGCTTGGCGCTGATTGGTTTCCATTTGCTGCAGCTGGGGTCGGACGTAGGCGTAGTAGTTTGGCAGGCTGGTGCCGGTCTCCAATAGGTCCATGCTCAAGTAGGGGCTCACCGTGGGAGCGTGCTGAATGTCTTGGAATGGTTTGTTGCCAGTCAATTGAACGGGCTGAGAGATCGCCGCTTGTTGTGGCGTCATCATCTGTCGATTGTTACCCTGCGCGGAGCCAAAATACACAGCAGCCGGCGTGGAATATACTGGTCCCCCATGATAGGTCTGCCCCTGGGATTCGGTTGCGGCAAGAGTTATCAGACAGGCACACACGAGTCCCACCTTGGTTCGCAAATAAGTGTCGTGATAGAGGTTCATAAAGTCGCTCCTCGTAAATGGTGTTCAATCGGTGGCGCCCAATCGTCGTGCTTGAGCAGGTCCTATATTCCTTATAATCGTCAAAGTTTCACAGAAACTGTTGCCGAATCGTGGTTTCCACCCGCTATCGCCAGCACTGCTAGTGGAAGTTTCTTGCTGAATTCTGTGGTTCAACCTCCACGAAATAGCCGAAAACAGGCACAGAGTGCTATACTTGACTTACTTGACCAAGTTAGTTATGATTCTGGTGTTCCTTGATTAGAGTACCGCACGAGGATCCCTGGCTGCGAGAAACTAGTCAATTTGAGCGGTACGGCGCTAGCCGCCGGTAGCTGTGAATTACCGGTGGCTAGCGCCAATCCGCTCACTATCAGGATTCTTCAAGTTTTTGATTGTCATTCCACTAGGAATCTCCTGCCATGCCTACGATGACTTCTGTCAAACATGACCAACTCCAGACTTCGACCAAAGCCTGGCCTCCCCATGCGCCACAGCAACTGGAACCGACCCCCGAGCTCATGGCCGAACTAGCCGCTGCCAGTGCTCGATTGGAGTCGGCCTCTCCCGAGGAGATCATCTCCTGGGCTCACGATCGTTTTGCGCCTTACCTCACGATGGCCACCGCGTTTGGCCCCGAGGGGTGTGTGATTCTGTCGATGCTCGCCAAGGTGGCGCCGGAGACTTATGTCTTTAATCTCGACACCGGCTACCAGTTTCAGCAGACGCTCGACCTGCGAGATCGCATCGCGGAGAAGTATGGCATCGAGGTCGACATGCTCCAGCCTGAGTTGTCGGTTCCCGAATACGAGGCGTTGCACGGCGGGCCGCTCTACAAGACGAACCCCAATCAATGCTGCTTCGATCGCAAGATCAAAGTGTTGCGCCAAGCCGCCCAAGGCAAACACGCCTGGATGAGTGGCATCCGCCGCGACCAAAGTGCCGATCGGGCCCAAGCCGCGATCATCGGTTGGGATAAAAAGTTCAATCTCGTGAAGGTCAGCCCGCTGGCGAACTTTACGAAGAAAGACGTTTGGAATCGCATTCTCGCAGAGGACGTGCCTTACAATCCGCTGCACGACCAGGGTTACCCCAGCGTCGGTTGCTGGCCCTGCACCAGGGCTGTTACCGACGGCGAAACCGACGAACGTGCCGGCCGTTGGAGCGGCACCGGCAAAACCGAATGCGGCCTGCACACGATCCAAGAATCCGAAGGTAGTGGAATCTGAGAATGGTTGAGTGTTGAGGGTTTAGTGTTGAGAGAAAACCTCGATTGCTCCCTTTTCCGACTCTCAACCCTCATCACTAAACCCTCAACTGTCCCGCCATGAACCTCAGCGCTAAAACTGAATATGCTTGCCTGGCCATGCTGGAGTTGGCCCAGCATCATGCCTCGGGCGAACCGGTGCAACTGCGGTTGATTGCCGAGCGCCATGGGATTCCCGCGCAATTCTTGGTGCAAATCCTCCAGCAACTTAAACGGGCCGGCTTGGTGAACAGCACCCGCGGGGCGAGTGGTGGCTATCAACTTGCCCAGTCACCCCAGGAAGTGACGCTGGCCGATTTGCTGGAAGTCGTGGAAGGGTCCAGCGACTGCACCAGTTCGGCAGCCAACGCATCGCCGTTGGCCCCCGTGCTGCTGGAGGTGTGCGCCGAGCTGACCGCTATCCAGCGCCAGCGACTCGAAGCCATCACGCTCGCCGATCTCTTGGACCGCGCCGCCGTCGAGGCCGATCCGATGTGGTATATCTGAGTGAAGCTATTAGCTGTTAGTCGTTAGCTGTTAGCTGTTAGCCAGAAAGCGGGGTCGGGGTATATGGAGCAGATCTTTCGCGCTCTGCTTCGCTGGGGCTTCGCATCGCGGTTAACACGAATCTATTTCTTACAAAATACAAAACTATTTCCACTGGCTCTATGAATCCCGTGGTTTTTGCGTGTTTCTCTCATGGTTTTGTCATACAAAATATCTGGCCGCATCGTGACTGGGCCCCGTGGTTGTGGCAACTGGGAGACCCAGTACCTACCGGCGGATCTTTAGCCACGACGCAACTCGGTGCGTGGTAAGAACGTTTTCGATTTTCAAAGATCTGAGGTCAGTTGTCAGTGGTCAGTGGTTGGTGGTGAGTGGTCAGTTGGACATTGGTCAGTGGACATTGGTCATTGGTCATTCTGGTAGCGGGCTGTGAAAACTGGATGATTCTATCTCACTCCTGCGCACCGCAGGTGGGGTTTTGTCGCTGCACATTTTGTCGCAAACTTGTTCTACAAAACAAAACCCCCTCTCAATCGGTCGGTCCGCTGGGCTTCAACTCGTTGTCCGATCACGACTTGCGCGAATCACGTTGCCTCGGGTGCGGCGAGGTTTTGTAAACAGAACCCCTCCAAACTGGCCGCTACTTGCTCGCCCATACCGTCAAACTCACTGAGCGCGCGGACCTGGCGCGAGCAAACCCGCGGGACTCCGCGAGCGCTGGTAAGTTTCCATCACTTATCGCAAGTCCCATTATCTAGATGTCGCGAGAGATTTCCACAACTATTTTTGGGCCATCTCAAAAACAGCCGCGCAGCGACCATTGGCCAGCCTCGAACGAGAGTGACCGGAGGGGGCTGGGGTCTATTGTAGCGCGCCTCTCCGAGTCGCATCTAATACTTATTGCCTATCCCAAAACTGATTTGACTCGTAGCCCCTCCCCGGCCGCTACCGCGTCCGACCCTCCCGAGGGAGGGTTTTTGTTATTACCCTCCTTCGGGAGGGTCGGCCTCTCAGGGCCGGGGAGGGGTATTGGGACAAGCACTTAGTTACGACTCGGAGAGTCGTGCTACAATGGGATGGGCATTTCTAGTTTTTTCGTTTTGCCGGCGTAGCAGCGGACAAGTGAAGCGATACAGCGGAAGTGCATCACCAACAACGGCCACACCACGATGCAGCTTAGGACGATGATTTTGCAGGAGTTCGGAAGTTGATTCCTGAATTCGGCGTTTACCGCTTAGACAGGATACGTAGCCCAACAAATTTGCGTCGGCAAGTGCAACCGAAGTAGACTTGTCCTTCAGAAAAAACTCGCAGTCCGTCAAGTCGATAGTCGCTTATTGTACCGAATTCTATCTTTTCCGTCTTCGACGTCTTGGCATGCGTGGACTTTCCGGCGAGACCTCGTCCACTGCGTCAACGTCTTTAAGCGCTTTGTTTGCTTCGTCAAGACCGGCACTTAGGAGTGTCTCTAAGAGGTCTAGACCCGCTGATCGTGTATCATCGAAACGTTGAAGAGTCATTGCGATCTCGACCAAATACGGTCCGACTTCATAGGCGTTGAATTCCTGACGCCGAAGTTCATCAAAGCGAGTCTCTACTAATCTCTGCGCAAAGGCCAGAATCTCAGGTCTCAAATGAGGAAGAATATCAGTAAGTTGGCCTAATACCTCCGCTGCCAACCCTCCGCTTACCGTTTCAATCTTCTCCGTTAGCTTTTGCAAGATAGCGGACGTTTGTTCGTCAGCAGGTAACGCTACCTCGTTCCAGAATAACCGTTGAATGGCGTTCGTTGCTTCTTCATTACCGAAGCTAATTACTTTCGCGACGATACTTGAGCAGTCTTTCGGCTTGTTTAGGTCGTCCCACAAGTTTGATGCAGCGTGTGCGACTCCAACCAAGAAAGCTGGTGAGGGACTCTCGCCTTGGAACAGGTGTCTATCGAGCAGTGGCGCACCCCACTCTGACGTCTCGCCCAACAAAGCGCAAAGGGTTATCAGTTCACCCGCAGCCTGTTGATCAAACTCGTCCTCCGACGCAGTAAGACGTTCAAAGATCGCGTTGAGGAAGTCGGGGGCGAGAAACCTTGCAAGCATTGCGAGCAATCGACAACCAGACGTTTCAGACGCAAGCTGAGGGAATTTCACATACAATTTGGAAATCAGTGCTTTTCCCATTTCTTCCGAACAATACGAAGCTCGAACGAAACGAAGACTGTCGCAGAACATTCGCCACGTCTTGTAAGAGACCTCGTTGTCGAGCTGGAAGGATAGCGCGCCAATCCACCGATCACCCTGAGGATTGTTTTTGCTGAGAAGACTCTGTGTCAATGCAATGAGCGTGTAGTAAGAATTATCGGTGTCAATGATTACTGCACCTAGATTTGCCCACAGGAAGCTTTGCTCCGGCTTCCATTCTTTCCTACCGCCGTCGACAACGACCGAACGGGTCGTGTCCCATGGTTTAGCGAGCCATGATTCCAACAGAACTATGATTTCCTCAGGTAGACCATCATCATCGCAGTGTGACCGCAAAACGTCAGACGCGGCAGATCGAAACGCCTCACCTTCATCGCACGCGGAGCTGATTTCCTTGACAAGTGAGAAAACGAGTTCACGATCTTCGCTTGCCGAAAACCCTCGCAAAGTACGGTCGATATGCGTCGTCAGGCCTTTTGAGACCAGCAAACGAACGATCGCCGCAGCTCTCGACGGATTGGTTTCAGCAAGTTTGGATAACTCATCTGCTGCGGCTGGGCCCCCTCCTTGTTCCTCGAATCCACCTTCCACTTCACGCCTCTCAAATCGATCGGGTTTTGGCTTAGAGAATGCGTCAACCAATTCATCGTCGCCAGCGGTTTCCATTTCTCCTTGTTCCATTGGCGGAATGGTCTTTACCCATCCGGAATGCCCCCTTATGAGTTCCCGATCCCAATTTGGCAAGTCAGTTTTTTCGCCTTCAATGAACTGCGCGAGTGAATCGGACCGAAATTCCGGCGGGATTGCGTCAAGTAGATGGAGGCGAGATTCTCGATCCCACTCTAGCTGAGATTCGCATGGTTCGATTTCTGATTTGTATTTGCTCCATCCGCGAATTTTGTCGGTGAGTTGTTCACTATGCCCCTCCTTTAGATGAGGAAAAAGTTGAGTGATTAGCCGAACAGACTGCGATCCCTGCGTATCACCATATTGACCAACAGTAAATCGTCGATCGTCACACATAAGGTACCCGAAGACATCTTCGGTACAGGTTCTAACAGCATTCATCAATCCATCAATGAATATGCGATGCACTATGGCGTTTTCCGATTGCCAGTGTCGCCGAAACAAGCTCACGAAAGTTTCGGGATTCTCTTTTGACACGATATCGACGCATGTTTGTATCGCCGTCAGTATCGGCGACTCACGAGGATACTCTCGATCATCCAACCACCAGCAACTGCCAACATAGTGCGCCAGAGCTGACCCCTCGTATCCGTTGTGAAACTCTACGGCAGTTGCCACTAGCCATGGAGTTATCTCATTTAGGAAAACAGCAGGTGCCGCCTTCGCAATTTCTTCTAGGTCATACCATCCTTCACGTGATTCCAAAGGACTGTTGTGTCGGCTTTTTGACTCAGGCTGCTCGTTGGTCGGTGTGGAAATAACTCGCGCAGCGAGTCGCGCAGCATCCTCCGGTGCGTCGACAGACATAACTCCGACTATTGTCTCGACTTGATAGCTGCGTCCGTGGTTTTGCTTGATTCGTGTAGCTATTCGTTCGATAAGCGAAACGACTTCGGGCGTCCATATGCCGCAATGCTCCATTGCTCGCAACGTCATCCCGTCAAATTCGCTGTGTTTCGACCAGTATTCTTTAATAAGTCTGAAGGCAGCGTCCCAGTCAAATTTCCACGCGTCAATGAGCACGGAGAGCAGTGGCCATTGCTCAGTAGTAGGATCGCTCATGATGCTAGGCAGATGAGAATCCTTAAGCGCCTCAAACCAAGCTGGGTTGTTGTTTATGCCACTGAGAATCTTCAGCCGGAGTTCCTCATCGCCCAGCCAGTGGCCAATGATGGCGATTTCATGCTCGGTCGGATCGGGTTGGCGACAGAAAAAAGCGACAAGTAGAAACCTTACATGGGGGCGTGGTTGATGAGTGAGGATTGTATCGACTTCTGAAGCGTATTTCTCCTTGGCGTTGTCCCTAAGATACGTTAACACGGCCCAAATCGTCGGCCGTTTGAATATAGTTTCTTGGTGTTTCAGAACGAATTCGGACAATGAGGCATTCGCTTCGGCGAACATTCTCGCCACCGCGTACTCTTGAATGGTTTGGTGCGAGAACCTGAGTTGGTTGTTCTCGCGTTCCAGAAGCCCTGCAGAACACAACTTGGTGACGATCGCCTCATCGCCTTCCATAGCGGCCATCGGAGCCCAAATGGATTCAGTGTCTACCAGTTTCTTCGTCAGTTGATTAACAAATGCCATTTTCTCTTTTGTAGTCACGACGGCATTCCAAAACTCACCCAACATCTCAGAGTAAGTTTCAAACGTTCGGGCCCCGGAAACCGCTCTCAATTGCAGGAACATCGACAGGTGCTGTGGCGTACGGAGTAGTTCCTTTAACTTTGGTTGAATTTGATCCGCGTCAATGCCCGCGCCTCGCAGCTTTTCGCTGGCTTCGTCCCATGTCGGCAGGTCAAGCGAAAAGGTTCGCGGATTCATCCGCCGAAATCGAGGGTCGTAAGAAAAATCAAAGTTCCTGCAGGAACTGATAACGTGGACATTCGGAAGTCTGCTACATCTTGCAAGAAAAACAAGTAGATCATTCAGTCTCGACGAAGTCAGATCGACTGTACTTGCCAATGCGTCAAGCTGATCCACCAACACTACAACGGGCTCTCGCGCTGATACCGTTTGAACCAAGTCGTGAAAGGTCAGGTCGGTACCTAGCTCGTCACGTGCCCATTCGTCTAATGACTTATTGTGAGGAAACAGATCAGCCTTGATCGCGAGTAAGGCATGTCCCTTCGCGATGAATTTGTTTCCAATGCGCGCCAACAAACAAGTCTTGCCGGTTCCGGGTTTTCCCAGCAAAAGCGACACGTTGTGGTGTTGATCGAGCTCACTAAGATTGTCTTCAACACTTAGGTGAATACGCTCTTCATCGTTTAGCTCATATCGCAGTAGCCAGTCGGAGATACGCAGCATTTCAGCTCGCAAGCCTGCGAGCCCCTGAGGCTTTGTGGAATGTGTAACCGTGGCGTCCGTGTCTGGTTTTTTCGGTTCGAGTGGTTGCCTCGGTTCCAAAGTTGGTCCCCAAACATCGAGTGGCAAACTCTTCACTGTTGCAACGAAGAATGCGGCAGCAGTGTGGCACGCAAACCCGGTCCATTCAGCTCCGCGTTTGAATCCTACTATGTCACTGATACCCCTTACGCAAAGCAGGGGCAGTTGGTGATCGTGGCAGACCAAAAAGACACCACCGGCTTCCATTTCCACATATTCGATGTGGCGAGCTACTTGCTTGAATTGAGCGACGAGTGCGGCGTCTTTGACCAATGTGTTGGACGTAGCCAAACACGCGTCATGGAATTTCGGCAGTCTCCTAGCCCCGAAGTGGCGCCGAATCGACTTCAAGATTTCGTCTCGATGATCGTCTTCGCCATAAATCCGCTCGTCCGAATCCGTTTCGGGAATCTCAAGTGTGGGTTTCTCGGCCCCAAGTTTGCTGGTGGTATTCCAGTTTCCAAGTGTGCTTTCCTGACTTGGGATCCAACTCAATAAGTTCTGGACATCACGGTGAACAGGCCCGCCTCCCGTCGCATATTCACTTGTTCCACCATCAATGGCAGCTTGCACGGCAAAGTCAACGATGCGCGAGGCCAATACAACGTCACCCAAAGAGAAATCGTCGTTGGGAAAAGCACCGGCAATTCCTACTAGTACGAACCACTTGGGCTCAAGATCAATGACCATGTTATTAGCGACCTGCTGTGCTGATCCCTGGCCTTGGCCTGGAGTTCTTGCTATCGCAACATTCACCGGCTTTTTGTCGGCAGTTTCTATACTCCCGTATTCGTAGAACCAACGACCTTGCGTCACGACTTGCCGGTCCGGTACTCGGTCCAAGACGGCTTTGTACTCGTCCGGCCTAATCGTAATGACCGCGAAGTCGACTTTACCTCTTACGGCTTCGACGTTAATGGTGTCTGACATGTTTCATCAATTGGAGCTGGCTTGGGCTATCGCCAACGCTCGTGGATTAGTGGGATCTTGCTACCGAGTAGACAACCATGAGGTAATCGTAGCGCACGTTTGATTCTGATGTTTCTAGAATCGATTTGCATTTTAACGGAACAACCACATGGGTGCTAGCAACCCAACTCGCTTCAGCCCGACACTTCAATGCATCTCAGCACTGCCTCCCAAATTGCCTCGGTCAGTCAGACCATAGAATCCTGCTGAAGTTCTCAATCCCGCCTCGTCTGACACTCTGATGTCGAGTTCGATTGTGACAAATGGTAATCAGCATTAACCGTTGGCCGCGTGAGGTGTTTCGCGGTGCGGTCACTTTTATGCACAGAGGGGGGAATTAATTAAGAGCTCTAAAGAGAAAGTGGATCTAGGGGCCAGGAACTCTGTGCAACCCTTTCAGGGTAGAGGCATTTGTGGGTTTCGTACCCCAGGGTAGCAGCAAGGTTCGTGGAACTCAATTGGCGGCAACCCTGGGCTACGGTATGAAACCCCTTTGGGGTATGAAATGTGGAAGAGATTTATGAATGCTGCGTGATGAAGGGAAGTGGCGGTGGCTAGCGCTAGTCCGCGGTGGAAAGGGAAATCTGATTACGGAAGGGACGAGCGGCCGCGGAGCGGTGGGGGGAGCGTCCCGACGCGGAGCATCGGGACGAGGGGGCTGTTGAAGAAGACCGCTTTTTGGGAATTGCCGGAACTGCGCTACCGCTTGTTTTGGGCTAAGAGCCAATTCCAAAACCCCTCCCCGGCCCTGAGAGGCCGACCCTCCCGGAGGGAGGGTACTGGGATACGCGCTAGACTTCTAGGCTACCAGAAATCTCCAGCCATTCTTCTTCGAGTTTGGATAGCTCTGCAGTGATCGAGGTTAGTTGATCGTGGGCCTTCTGGGCTTCGGCGGCGTCGGTGATCGTTAGCAGGCGGTTGTTGATCTCTTTCTTCTCCTCGTCGAGTTTGGCGATTTTTCGTTCGACGCTGCGGAGTTGTTTTTGGAGTTCGCGTTCTTCTTTGCCGCCGAGGGTGCGTGAGCCGGAAGTCGTGCCGTCGGAGGGTTTGCCGCGGACGACGTGTTCGGAACGCAAGCCGGCGTCGAGTTCTTTTTGGACTCGGTAGACATAGTCCTCGAAGCTCGCTGGGTAACTGGCGACGCGGCCGTCGCGGACTTCGATGACGGCAGTGGCGACGCGCTCCATGAAGTAACGGTCGTGGCTGGTGAAGATGACCGTGCCCTGATAGCGGCACAAGGCGTCGGCCAAGGCTTCGACGGTTTCCACGTCGAGGTGGTTGCCGGGCTCGTCGAGGACCAGCACATTGTGTTGTTGCAGGAGCAGGCCGGCCAGCACCAGGCGGGCCCGTTCACCACCGCTCAGTACGTTGATCTTCTTCTCGATCATTTCTCCGCTGAAGAGAAAGCTGCCGGCGACGTCTTTGATCTGCTGCATCACCGTGCCGGGGGCGGCTTGGTGGTAGAGATAGTCTTCGACGGTCTGATTGTTGGGGAGCGTCGTGTAAACATGCTGGGCGTAGACGCCGACCTGGCAGCCGTAGCCCCACTTGAGCGAACCGGCCAGCGGATCGAGAGAGCCGCAAACGGTCCGCAAAAACGTTGTCTTGCCTTGGCCATTGTCGCCCACCACACCGACGCGGGTGCCATGTTCGATTTCGAGTTGCACGCCAGTGGCGACTTCGTTGTCGGGATAGCCGATGGCGAGTTGTTCGGTTCGCAGGGCGGTCCCCTGACGGACGTCGGACTCGGGGAAACTGAACCGCACAGTCGCTTCTTCGCCTTGCACTTCGACCAGTTCGAGTCGCTCGAGTTGTTTGGCTTTGCTGCGGGCCTGGCTGGCCGTGTTGGCGTTGGCGCGGTTTTTGTTGATGAAGGTTTCGAGTTGTTTGCGCTTGGTGAGCGTGGCGGCGTTGACGCGGAGGTCGTGTTCGCGGCGTTCGGCGAGGTTTTCCAGGTAGGAATCCACGTCGCCGGGGAACATGGTGAGCTGCCCGCGGGAGAGTTCCAGTGTCTGGGTGCAGGTCCGTTTGAGAAACGAGCGATCATGAGAGACCACCAAGCAGCCGGCGGGAAAGCTGCGCAAGAAGCCTTCGAGTAGCATCTGGGTGCGGAGGTCGAGAAAGTTGGTCGGCTCGTCGAGAATTAACAGATTGGGATCGTGTAGCAAGAGGGCGGCGAGTTTCACGCGGGTTTGCCAACCCCCGGAGAGTTGCCGCACGGGCTGGTCGAGCATCGAGTCGGGGATCTGAAATTGCCAGGCGATCTCGCCGCAGCGCCATTCCGGTTGTCCGCTGTCACGCTGGAGAAAGCCGATGACGGTTTCACCGTCGAGAAACGGGTCGTGTTGCCGCAGGTAGCCGAGTCGCAGTTTGCGGCTGCGGACGACTTCGCCGGAGTCGAGTTCTTCTTCGCCCAAGAGCACACGGCAAAGGGTACTCTTGCCGGCACCATTGCGACCGATGAGGCCGACCTTTTCGTCGTCGGGCAGCGCGCAGCTGGTGCCGTCGAGCAATTCTTGGTGGCCGTAGCGCTTGTGGGCGTTTTGAAGTTGGAGGACGACGGGCATGGGAAGGGGGCTAGGATCTGGGGACTGGGGGCTGGACAGTAGCCCTGCTGAGGTAGGCGACAATTGCTAAAACCACACAGCATACCATACAGAGCGCCGCGAACCAGTCGCCCCAACGGGCATAGAAGCTGGGATAGCGCGATGATTCCAGGGGAATCCCTATGTCCGCTAGCAGAAATTCCGGCTCCTGGCGCTCGCTGACGGCGACGATGTGGCCGAAGTTGTCGATGTGTGCTGAGAGACCACCGTTGGCGGCGATCAAAACGGGGGTGCGCATTTCGATGGCGCGGAATACGCTGCAAGCCAAGTGCATGTCGAGTTCACTGGAGCCCCAGAACCAGCCATCGTTGGTGAGATTGATCAAGACGTCTGGCCGCTCGTAATTGTTTTCGATGAGATGACGAACTTGGCTGCCGATGAGATGTGGGACGGCGGATTCATAACAGATATTGGGCGAGTAGACGAGTTCGCCGACGGTCATGGCTGCGGGACGCCTGCCCGGCTCAGCACCTCCTGACAGGGGGGTAAGGTTGTACAACGCGGGGAACCAATCGGCGAAAGGGATGAATTCGCCGAAGGGGACGAGGTGCATCTTGTCGTAGGTCGAAAGAATCTTGCCGGAGTTATCGACGAGTATCGAGGAGTTGAATCCTTGATAAGCCAGCTCGTCGGTCTCGCTAGGCATCACTTCCACGCGATCGATTCCTACCAACACGTCGCAGCCGAGCTGTTTAGTGAGTTCGGTCAAAATCTCCTGGGCAGCAGTGAAAAGCGACTCGTGAATCAGATCCGGAGAGGGTTGGTAGCCGTCCGCGGTCGTCCACAGCGTTTGCCGAAAGGCCGTTTCTGGCCAAACGACTAGATCGACATCTCGGCCATCACGCTCGCGGGAAGTTTTTACGGCATTGAGCGAGAGCTTCCAGTACTCGTCCATGATCGATTGCTGCTTGGCGGGATCGCTCTTCCAGTCGGCGAGCGTGTTGCCCTGGATGAGTGCGACGCGGTGCTGGTTCGTTGGCGACTTGCCTTGGAAGGCGAGATCCAGTTGCTTGCGGTGACCATAAGCCAGAACTGCCGTTGCCAGAGCGAGGGCAGAAACAGCGTAGACCATTTTTTTCCTGGTCGAGCTGGTGAGGATCTCGGTGACGCAAGCTGCGATGAAGACCATGAGAAAGGTGACGCCGTATTCACCCACGAGATCGGCGACTTGAATCACTTGGGGTGTGCGATACTGCGTGTGGGAAAGCGAGCCCATGAGGAAACCCGTCATCAGATGCGCTCGGAGGTAGTCGAGGCCGGTCCACACGACCGGTGCGACAATCACGAGGGGGATATGCAATCGGTGCAGCCCGGCGCGGGAGAGAGCAACGAACAGCGGGAGGTAAATTCCCAAGTAACCTGTCAGCGCTAGCCACGCAAGATAATTCAGCGGGTGGGGAAGGCGAATCCAATGGACTGCCAACAGCCAGTACACCAAACCGGCAACCCAAAGCATCCGAAAAGGACGGCGGCCCGGCAGGGTATCGGACTTGATCAACAGCAGCCAGGGAACTGGGGCAATCCATGCCAACCAACTCCACCCGACTGGCGGCAGAGCTAGCCAGCAGAGCACGCTCCCCATAATCCCCATGCCCAGCGTCGAAAGACGATTGGTGAGTTGCTCGGCACGACTACTCAAGTTATGGGGCGCGGGATTCATCCATCCCAAGCTACGAATCAAGGCCTGTTTTGAACAGAGGAAGTTCTCGCAGGTGAGCTACGAAGAAATGCATGTCAGGGCTACAATACTGCTATGGAGTCAGATTGCAAAAACCTCAAACTGGAAAGAGTAGCCCGCGAATTACGCGGATGGTCGCGGATAGTACGAGATACTTCTGGTTGTCGACTTGTTCTGATTCTTGACTGTTTCATTCCTCCTCTTCTTCCTTTATTCGCGTTTATTCGCGTGATTCGCGGGCCTTTCTTCAATCGTAATTGGTCGCAAATTTTCCGCAGGCTTGGATCTAGTTTACTCTGTTGCGTCATTCTAACTCTGAGCGGTTGTTGGGACGAGATTCACTACACCCCGAGCAATTCGCCGGCTGCCCAGTCGACCAAGCCAGAAACTGTCGAAGTTGCGCAAGTCGAGGAATCTGTGCTCGAGGGACCAACAAGCGACGAACTCTTTGGCAACGGCACAGAACCGGAGACTCTCACCGAAGAGCCAACAGAACCCCGAAAGGAGGAGAGTGTTGTCGAGAGCGAGCCTGTCGTCGCATCCCCGCTTGATGAACCGGAATTGGCAGAAGCTCCTGCGGAGCAGTCCACGGAGGAGTCAATGGAGGACCCGTTTGGCGATGAGGAAGTCGATTCACTCGATGTCGAAGACGACTTGCAGGCAGCTCCCGCTGAACTCGAATGGACAGAAGTGCTACGCCCCTCGCGGACAGCTTTGTCCGTTTGGAAGATGAGCAGCAGGTGGAGCTATGCGGCTGCGATCTATGCCAAAGGCTTGGAGGAGGAGTACTATGGAGACTCGCTGGAGCAGGCCAACTATGCGGCAGAATTGCTTGATATTGAGTTGCCTGAGTTCCCAACTCCTGAGGATGAAGAACTGCAAGCAGCAGTCATCGACTACTTGATCCAAGCAGGTCGTTCGCAATTGGCTGAGACGCTTGCCGAGGGGTATTCACCCGAATATGCCGCTTTGGCTGAGTTGGCCATCAAGTCGCACGTCCTGCTCTTGGTTTACACTCCCAAGAGCCAGCACCTGGATCCGATAGTCGCTGCAATTCGCCGGGCTGCCGAGAATTCGACGTTGCCACCCTCACTTTGGGAAGAATTGGTCAACCTCTTAGAACAGAGAGCACCCTACTCGGAAGTGAAAGCTGCCGTGCTGAAGCTTCATCAGCAGGTGGGAGATTATTTGGGTGGGTAGTGGTTTGTGGTTGGTGGTTCAAAATCACTTTACCTAGGCTTAACTCTCCTTGCTCCACTCGGAATCTAACTGCCGTAACGATTGTGACGGTTGCAATCCACCTGAAGACTTCTCCGGCATTAGTTTGCACCCTCTTTGCCACATGATCATGTGGCGTCCCTGCACCGTAACCTAAGCTTGTTCATCATTGGTTACGTCTCAACTTGAACGAACCTTCTATTTCGAGGTGTGAAAGAAAATGTCAGAACCCAATCGCAAAAAGACTTTCGTAGATCCTCAGGTGCAAGGCGCGCTGGTGCGCCGGCTCGTTATGCACTGGGTGGGGTTCTTTGCTATCGCTTCGGTGGTTGCATTTGTGTTACAGGTGTTGAGCAACCCGTTTCAACCGATTTCTGCCCATTTAGGGCAAATCTGGTGGACGCAAGGTCCCTTCCTGATTGCGGCTTTGTTTCTTCTGCCAGTGTTTATTTTCGACACGATTAAACTCAGCAACCGTTTTGCCGGACCAATCTGTCGCTTGCGGAGTACGATTCGCAGCATTGCAGACGGGAATATTCCCAAGCGAGTGAAGTTCCGCGACTTGGATTTCTGGCAAGGGCTGGCTGATGATTTCAATCTCATGGTCGATCGCCTTCGCAGTGATGGCATCTCGATTGAGGGAGATGCCAACGAAGAGACTCCTGCAGAAGTTTGACGAATCTACCAGAGAAATACCTGTCGTTGGAGAAAGATTTGATGAGTTGCATGCGTAGGAACTACAACCGACCATTACGATCCGGGGTGGCAGCAGCAGAATTTGCCGTCTGTTTCCCGGTCGTGGTATTGATAGTATTGTCAACCATTGAAGCCTGTACGATGGTGTTCTTGAAACAATCGCTCACGGTGGCCGCTTACGAAGGAGCGAGGACTGCCATTTCGCTCGATGCATCAGTCGCCGGGGTGGAGCAAAGCGCTCAACAAATACTCACTGAGCGACGCGTCCAGGGAGGTACGGTTACGATAACTCCGTCAAGACTCGACTCGGTCGATGTCGGGGAGTACGTAGAAGTCGAAGTCTCAGCCCCCGCTATGCTCAACTCCGTCGTGCCAATCTCCTTCTATCGTGGCCGCAATCTCAGCGCAACGGCCACGATGATGAAGGAGTTTTGATAGGGGTGAATAAGTGGTATCGCTGGTCGAACCGCTTTTCATTTTGCAAGACGATTATCCTTTCTATTGCCGATCGCTATTCAGGGAAACCGAACTATGAAACTATCGAACCTCAACCACAGAACGAAATGCACCGGACATCGCACCGGTGCGATGTTGGTGCTGATTGCCATCACGCTTCCGATCATGATTATCATGGCTGCGTTTGCTCTGAATGTGGCTTGGATGCAACTGGTGCGGACGGAGTTGCGTACTGCAACAGACGCATCTTCGCGCGCAGCGGCGAAAACGCTTTCCTTGCAGCAGGACGTTCCAACTGCCCGCCAAGAGGCGAAGAAAGCGGCCCGCCGCAACAGAGTGGCGAATTCACCCTTGCTAGTGCGGAATCGCGAAATTGAGTTCGGGTTTTCGCGTCAACCTTCCAGTGGGTCGCGTTTCGTTTTCAGTCCCGGTGGAGAGGTTTTGAATTCGGTACGCGTCACAGGAAATCGTACGGCGACCTCTCGGGGAGGACCTGTTGATCTGTTCTTGGGAGGAGTGCTGGGCGTAAATACTTTTGAGCCCATCGTAGCTGCTACTTCGACTCAGCTGGACCGCGATATCTGTCTGGTGGTCGACCGTTCGGGTTCGATGATGAGAAATGTGGTTGGCGGTGGTACTCCAGGTCCGAACTGTGGTCCACCTCATCCAACGTTGAGCCGTTGGGGAGGACTTAGTATAGCCGTCGCAGGGTTTGTGGATGAACTGGAGCAAACCCCTCAGCAAGAGCAATGCGCCCTGGTGAGCTACTCCAGCGACGGAAGAGAATGTGGCATCAGCTTCACCACGTCGGACATCAATGCTGACTTGGAATTCACCTATCAGCCGATTCGAGACGAAATGGCACGATTGAGCAGTCGACCGGTTAAAGGTTTTACGAATATCGCTGCCGGAATCGACGATGGGATCGACGTGCTGACCGGCCCTCGTTCCCGACCCTTCGCACTACGCTCGATTGTATTGCTGACGGACGGTATTAAGAATCGGGGAAGAGAACCAGTTCAAGCGGCCAACGATGCAGCAGCTGAGAACATCGTGATCAACGCCGTCACATTCAGTGACGAGGCCGATTTTGCTCGCATGCGAGCCGTGGCGAATGCCACCGGCGGCAAGCATTATCATGCCCCGAACGCGGCAGCGCTGGAAGCGATCTTCCGCGAGATTGCGTCTACACTTCCTGTGCTGATTACTGACTAACTCTTTGAGAACGACACCTATGAAGAATTTGAAAACCCCTTGGAAAAAAAGCCGACGGCACACTCCCGATCGCCGGGGTGCCACCGTGGTTGAATTTGCCATCGTCGCATCTGTTTTCTTTGTCGTCGTCTCGGCGTCAGTTGAATTCGTGCGGCTCAATGTGATTCGCCACACAGCGGACAATGCAGCCTATGAGGCTGCTCGAGATGCTATGGTTCCAGGCGCCACAGCGGCCGAGGCAATCGCAAAGGCCAATTCGATTCTCAATGTCGTGGGAACTCGCGGGGCGACGGTGACGATCACGCCTCCCGTCTTGAATCCCGACATCCCGGAAGTCAATGTCCGAATCGATATCCCTTTGAATCCAAACGGTTGGATCACGCCAAAATTCACCAGCGGCAAGTCTCTCACGGTGCAGTCCACGCTGCGAAAAGAGCGAGTTCCGCAGTAGTGGGACGTGCCTGCGAATGGTTTGGGAAAGAGCGCGACCGGCGGTCGCGGCTTTATGAAGGAAACGGCTAAAAAACTCCGTTCCCGCCTTGCTCGCTACTTGCCTGCACCAGTCGCTCGACCTCTTCGACACTCATGCCGCGGTCGATCATTTCACGCTTAAAATCCAATTCTTGGCGGTGACAGGCGAACTTGCGAATTTGCTTCATTGTGGACGTAATGATTCCGGTACCGAAAACAATTAGCAGCAGCAAGAGCACGAAATTGAATGGAATTGGCAGGAGATTTACGAATTCTTGGATATAGCTCATGAGAGTTATCCGGATTGCAGGTGGAACGGGAGGAATTGGGCAAATCTCTTGGAAGCCCGATGGCTACTGTTTGATTCGTTTGAGTGTAGCTGATCTTGCCAATAATCGAACAATTTCTTGATTCTTAGTGTCCTGGGCGACCGGCATTCGCAGCTCTTGTGGGACAATCCCACTGCTCAATTCTTGTGCGTTGGCTGCTTTCGGATAATTGACTTCGCGACCTAAACCATTTACTGTAAAGGTGTTGGCGAGCGTGTTCCGTTTGCTTGTGTCTTCAACTATCTGTGGAGGCGGCAAATCCCGCCTGACGTTGTCGCCATATTTTATGGGAGCAATAAATTGTCTCAGAAACCCTGGGGTGGAGTATTTGACGGGGCTACCGATCCCCGCGTAGAGAAGTTCACCGAGAGTGTGAGCTTCGACCACCGATTGTACACCCAGGATATCCGAGGCTCGATCGCCCATGCTCAGATGCTTTCAGAGGTGGGTGTGCTGACTCGCGAGGAAGTCAAGCTGATTGAGACCGGTCTGGAGGAAATTAGGGCGGAGATTGCCTCGGGCACATTCCCATTTCGCCAGGATCTTGAAGATGTCCACATGAATATCGAGAGGGCTCTGGTGGAGCGGATTGGCGACGTGGGTCGCAAACTCCATACGGGCCGTAGTCGCAACGATCAGGTGTCGACCGATTTTCGGCTCTGGATCCGTGACTCGATTGATCAAATTGATATCTTGCTCATCGATCTACAGCGATCGTTCGTAGACCGTTGTTCTCGGGACGAAGGAGTGATTCTGCCAGGTTACACTCATTTGCAACGGGCTCAACCTGTGTTGGCCAACCACTACTGGCTTGCCTACTGCGAGAAGTACGAGCGAGACCGGGCGCGGCTGGCCGACTGTCGTCGCCGAGTGAATCAACTTCCGCTGGGTACTGCTGCCTTGGCAGGTACATCGATTGCCATAGATCGGCAGTTGGTCGCCGACAAGCTCGGCTTCGAAGGGCTTGTGGCGAATAGCATGGATAGCTCCAGCGATCGGGATTTTGCCATCGAATTCGCGTTTGCCCTCACGTTGATCGCCGAGCATCTGAGTACCTGGGCTGAGGAATGGATCCTGTGGTCGACATGTGAGTTTAGTTTTCTGCGCGTTCCGCAGGCCTATTGCACCGGTTCGTCGATCATGCCACAGAAAATCAATCCCGATGTCTTAGAGCTAACACGCGGGAAAACGGCGCGCGTGGTGGGCAATTTGCAAGCGCTCTTGGTGCTTGTGAAAGGTCTACCCCTGGCATACAACCGCGACCTGCAGGAAGACAAAGAGCGAGTATTTGATTCTGTCGACACAGTGAGTGCGTGCCTGGAATTGGCAGCAGCGGTCGTGGCTGGTGCCGAGTTGAATCGAGAGGCCATCTCCTCTCGACTGGAACACGGGTATCTCGACGCGACAACGCTGATGGAATTTCTCATCGGGGAAGGAGTCCCCCAGCGGTCGGCGCACGAAATCATCGGTCGGCTGGTAGGCAGTGCGATGAAGCAAGGCGTGCCGCTGGCCAAATTGTCGCTCGACGAATTCCAACTCGCTCATGCCGCTCTCAATGAAGAAGTCTTTGAAGTGCTGGGGGTGGAACATGCGATATCGGCCTTTAAAAGCGTGGGATCAACCTCGCCGGAGAGAGTTTCGGAGCAAGTCGCTTTATGGCGCGAGCGACTAGGAAGCGTAAACAACTAAGAGGAATCTGCCACGGATTATCGCAATCCAAATCAACGACTACTGACATGCAACTTTGAATTTGACTGGGTTAACTAGAGACATGAAAACTTTCGATCGAATCCACGACTATCTGGTCACAGCGCGTCATTTCGTGGCGTACTGCTTGCTCTGCGTATTTATGTGCAGCAACACATTCGCCCAGGACGAGACGGCAAGCGAGACTCAGGCCAGTCCTTCTGCGCACAGTCCGGCGGTTGCCGCTGTACTTGATATGCCGCGCGACACTCCCGCCGATGCCATGGAGGCGGTTATGACGCTGATCGACTTGAACGCGTGGGACGCTGCCACGGAAGTCTTCAAGCCAATCGCTGCAGAGAAGCTTTCTCCGGAGGAGATGGCTGTGATCGCCCATCGCTTGGGGACTGCGCGGTTGTTGTCGCTGGCTGGTACGGCAGGAGAAAAGCAAATTCCTGGAGCTCGAGTCTTTGCCCAAAAGTGCTTGGCGGCTGCGGAAAAACTGGCTCGATCTCCCGATAATCTGCAGGAACTAATCACAGAGTTGGGTTCCGATTCCGCTGAAACTCGGCAGGCGGCTCGGCACGATCTGGCTGTGATTGGCACCCCTGCCGCCGCGGCTTGTCTGCATGCTTTGGCTACCGCAACAGATAAAGACACCCGGGCTGAATTGATGTTGGCATTGACAGGAATGCGGCCACTTGTGAATCCGCTTGTTGTGGCGGCGCTGGTTGATGGCAAGGGACAATTTCGCCGCGACGTCGCCGAACTCGCGGGGCACTTGCAACTGGTAGAAGCAGTTCCCTGGTTGGCAACCTTAGCAGCTGGAAGCGATGAAAATCCCGAAGTGATAGCCGCTGCCCAAGGCGCACTGTTGAAGCTGGGTCTTTCGCTCCCCAACCAATATGACGCCCTGGCGGTAGTAAAACGTGCTATCGAACGCCTGGATACCGGGATCCCCACGGATGAGATCTCACGTGATTCTGACCTCTGGTGGTCCTATGATCCCGAAAAGAAAGTTGTTTCGAGCAGGGAATTCTCGCCTGCCTTGCTACGAAGCCTGGCGCATACTCGACTGACCCAAAACTATTTAGTGCTTGTCTCTGCTTCGTCGGAAGATCGACAATTGGCAATTCTCTCGGCTATTGAGACCGCCCATTTATTGGATCAGGCACCTCCCAACGAAATCCTAGAATTGGCCAAGGGGCTTTCTGTGGAGCAGCTTAGCTCCATGCTTGCTTTGTCGATGAAATCAAATCGTGGGGCTGCAGCAGTTACCATTTGTGAAATGTTGGGAGAACGTGGTGATCATGGGGCCCTAACTTCCTTCGATGGGCTACCCACTCCGCTAGCCCGCGCGGTGAACGATCCGAACCCCGAAGTTCAATTCGCCGCCCTGGCGGCGATCATGAAAATCAATCCTCAGCAATCGTTTGCGGGTGCAGGTGCTGTTCCGGCGGCTTTATGGCGATTCGCGGCGGGATCTGGCACACCTCAAGCTGTCGCAGGGGCACCTACGGCAGCCCATGCAGAAGATTGGGCTGGCGGATTACGGGGGCTGGGCTTTGACGCGATCCCCGTGTTCACTGGTATTGATGTGGTTCGAACGGCACTGGAATCCCCCCGACTGGAACTGGTGCTCGTCGACAGCAACATTGGTAAGCCACTCATTCGCGAAGTGGTTTATCAGCTTCGCACCCACTCGCGGCTAGCACATGTCCCTATCGCAGTTCTCACAGGCAGCGAAGATATGGCATTAGGCGCAGAATTGGCTGGGGTGGACGATCATCTCCTGAGCGTATCTCGCCCCCACGGTGCGGAGGCCATGAAATCACTTGTCGATCGACTCGCCGTGCTTGCTGACAATCATTACACGGCCGAGGCACGTACACAGAAAGCCACACAAGCCCTCGAGTGGATTGCCGAGCTCATGAGAGATGGTGGACCGTATGACGAGATGCTCCGCAATTCGGACGACTTGGAGCGGACGCTCTTTCAGAATGAACTTTCTCAAGCATCGCTTGGCGCACTAGCTGCCGCAGGTACCGCCGGTAGCCAACAGGCACTCGCTGATTTTGCCAGCCTTCCCAGCCAACCTCTTGAACTTCGTCGTCAGGCCGCAAAAGCCTTCGCCGATAGCTTCGAACAATTTGGCTGTCTGCTAACTGCCGACCAGATCGCTGCGCAATATGACCGCTACAACGCCAGTGAATCGGCCGATGCCGAGACGCAACAAGTACTGAGTGAAGTGCTCGACACGATTGAGAAAAAGAAGAAGAGCGAAGATATCAGCAAATAAGCAGGTGCGTGCTGAAAACTCAAGTGGCCGCTAACTATGCCCCCTCTCACCGATAGCCTTGACCTCACCGCTAACCCGGGCCCCTTGCGGGGCATAATCGGCTCGGGACCCGCAATGACTGAGGTGTATCGAGTGACCAAGCAGGTGGCCCAGTCGCAGGCTTCCGTGCTGCTTCTAGGGGAAACGGGTACCGGCAAGGAATTGATTGCCCACGCAATCCATGAACTTAGCAAGCGCCGTGAACGCTCCTTCGTCCGCGTTAACTGCGGAGCCTTAAGCGAAAACTTGCTCGAGAGCGAACTGTTTGGACATGTCCGAGGTGCCTTCACGGGGGCGATCGACAATCGCACCGGCCGCTTTGAGGCAGCCCATAAGGGGACGATTTTTCTCGACGAAATCAATTCCACGACACCACATTTGCAGGTCAAACTACTGCGAGTCTTGCAGGAACGAGAATTTGAGCGAGTCGGCGATACCAAGACACTGCAGGTGGATTGTCGCGTGATCGCGGCCAGCAATCGGGATTTGCTTTCTCTAGCGGAAGAAGGCAAATTTCGCGAGGATTTGTACTACCGCCTCAATGTCGTGCCGATTTATCTTCCCCCTCTACGGGAGCGTCCCGAGGACGTTCCGGAACTCGTCACGCACTTCCTGAACATCTACAATGAACAAAACGACCGGTACGTTGTCCACATCGATGGCCGAGCTATGGAAGCCATGCAGAAGTACGAATGGCCCGGCAATGTGCGAGAGTTACAAAACTATGTGGAACGTGCTGTTGTGATGGCTCAGGGGGACGAGCTTACTGTCGACCTCTTGCCATCCATCGTGGTAACAGGCAGGGCTCCTCGAGCATTGGGAAATCGGCCCATGGATTTCCAGTCCTTGACCGAGGAGTTGGTCCAAGTGGGGGTCGACGGGGCCGACGATAAAGCAGAGGACCTACATAGCCGGATTGTGGACCGTGTCGAGCGGGAAGTCATCTCCCAGGTGATGACGAGTTGTGACAATGTGCAGATCAAAGCGGCCGCCCGCCTGGGGATCAACCGCAACACGTTGCATAAGAAACTGAAACAATACGATTTGGAGGTGGACGGGTAGGTTACCAGCTTGGCAAATACAAAAGCCGTTTGGAAGTTTCCAACACGTAACCATTGAATACTTAGCCATCACCCCATGGACTCCGGCATCAATATCGTCTGTTTCTCTGCAAGCTACGCCGTGGCGCTTGTGCTCGAGTTTGCGCGGCTGTGGGTTAAAATTCCCTACAATCGGCTTCTGGAGATTGCAGCGGTTGGTGCGGGGTTGGTAGCGCAAACGTGGTATCTAGGGAGGCGCGTTGCTGAGCATCCTGCAGCTCCACTTTCAAGTCAGCAGGACTGGTTTCTACTGGCTGCCTGGGTGTTGGCCGTGGTGTATCTTGCTGCCAAGTTTTACTATCCCGGCAAGTCGCTTGGCCTGTTTCAGCTTCCCGGCGTATTGGCGCTGGTAGGTGCTTCAACGCTGGCATCGACCCGGCCGCTGGCCCCGGAAGAGGCGCCACGGGTGTGGGGGCTGGCTCACGGCTTGTTTCTGCTCTTAGGAACGGTCGCTGTGATGGTAGGTTTTTTCGCGGGGATCATGTACCTGCTGCATAGCCGCCGGCTGAAGCGTAAGCTGCCATCTCCTGCCGGATTTCGCCTCCCTAGCTTGGAATGGCTCGAACGGGCTAATGGGAGATCGCTGGGGATTGCAACCCTGATGATGGGTGGGGGACTGCTCACAGGGGTGATCGCGCACCTGGCGCAACAGGGATCGACTCGCAATTTTTACTGGAGCGATCCGGTGGTAGTGAGTCTCACGGCGATGACCGTGTGGCTGTTAGCCTGCGAGGTTTTTCGCATGATCTATCCTGCTGCCAGGCGGGGGCGCAAGGTCGCCTATCTGACCGTTGCCGCGTTTGTGTTTCTGATGTTTGTTCTGGCCGCGGTAGTATGGGGTGATCGGTTTCACAGTCAGTCGGCCGATAGGTCCCAAAACAATGGTAAGACGGTCTATTGCCTGGGCGAACTTCCTACCGGAGGTCTCGCATGAAACTCCGCATGGTGGGATGCAGTCATCATCAGGCCGGACTCGATATTCGGCAACGATTGGCGTTTGACGGTACACAAGCCTCCAGAGCACTCTCGCAGTGGCAAAACGACTTGCCCGAGATGGAGTTGGTATTACTCTCGACCTGTAATCGGGTTGAACTCTACGCAGCGGGATCCCAAGAAGCACCGCGAACGGACGAGCTTGTCGCGGCACTGGCTCACTTTCATCATCTTGCACCTGAAGATCTCTCAAATCGGATCATTTCGCTCACCGACCAGCAAGTTGCTTCTCACCTGCTGCGGGTTGCGGCGAGCCTCGACAGCATGGTCGTCGGCGAACCGCAGATCCTCGCACAAGTGAAACAAGCGTTTCAGATCGCCCAGGCCCAGCACGTTGCAGGCCCGCGGCTGCACGATCTCTTCCAAGCTGCCCTGCGGACTGCCAAGCGAGTCACGGGGGAAACAGCACTGCATCGGCATCGAGTGAGTATCCCTAGTGTGGCAATTGCTGACTTGGCCAACTGCGTGTTCGAATCATTCGACGGCAAACACGTCCTGGTGGCGGGGGCGGGGGATATGGCCGATGAGACACTTCGCTATTTGCGAGAAGTTGGCAAGCCGCAGATTCATGTCGTCAATCGCAGCGAGGAGCGTGGCCATGAACTCGCCGACCAATGGCAAGGAACCTACCACCCTTGGGATGAACTGGCAGATCAACTCGCCCTGGCAGATATGGCGATAAGCACCACTAGCGCCTCCGAGCCCATCGTTAGCGCTGCTCAATTCAAGGAGCGGATTGCTCCTCGTCGACAGCAACGGCCATTGGTAATCCTCGATCTAGCAGTGCCACGCGATTTCGATCCCGCAATCAGCCGTGAACTAGGGGTCTATCTGTACTGCATTGACGATCTTCAACAAGCGTGTGACCGCAATCGGGCAGCGCGGGCGGCAGAACTTCCTGCTGCCGAGGAAATTGTCCGCGAGGAAACTGCACGGTTTGTAGCCGATGCCCACCTGCGTGCGACTGCCCCAGTAATCACCGGATTAAGGGAAGGTCTACATCGTCCTAAAGAAGCGGAACTCGAACGTCTGTTCCACAAGTTGCCTGAATTGGACGATCAATCGCGTGAGGAAATTCGTCAGTTTGCGGACCGGCTGGTCAATAAGCTACTGCATCCCCCGTTAGAATCACTCCGCGATGCATCACGCAATGGCACCCATCATGGGCTACTGGATGCGCTGCGACGATTGTTCAAGTTGGAAGACTGAATCTTTAGCCGTCCCCATGGCAGAACCAGAGACGCCGTGTGCCGCGTTGCAGCACGGCTAGCAGCCGCTACTCGTCTTCTTCGTCCTCGTACTCATATTCGAATTCCTCGTCGGCTTCGAGGTCATCGTCTTCGTATTCTTCATCTTCCTCATCGACGTCGGCGTCTACATCTTCGTCGACCTCTTCCCACTCATCTTCGTCGTACTCTTCTTCGACTTCTTCCTCTGCATCGGGATCCTCTTCCTCGTCGTCCTCTTCGTACTCGTATTCGTACTCGTATTCTTCTTCGTCGGCATCCTCGTCGTCGACATCTTCGTCTTCGTATTCGTCGTCGTCAAAATTAAACATCGGGTTCAAGTAACGATCCAAGAGACCAAAGCGGTCCTCACCGAATAGATCTGAGACACTCGCTGTCTCGGCGAACGCAGTCGATTTTGAGGAATCAATAAGCTGCACGATTTTGCTCCTTCAACTTCTCATGATTCTGAAGATTTGAAATGCTTTGCTTTTAATTTGTTACGTAAAATGAATCGGGTCCAAGTGTAGTCATGCCAACCACAATAGGTCAACAAAAAATGAACGAAAACCCAGAATTGGACGTTATGGCGGGTGGAGGCAATTTCTGCAAGATTATCCTGCGACCCCCACGCCCTGTATTTGATCGATCGCAGGGAGTTGTTCCAAGCGGCGAAGCCCAAAAACTCGCAAGAAATTCTTGGTTGTGCCATACAGGAAAGGTCGTCCCAAGTCTTCGGAACGCCCGACAATACGCAATAAATCGCGTTCCATCAATACTTTCAGGATTTCTCCGCATTGGACTCCCCGAATGGCCTCGACTTCCGCTCGGACGACCGGCTGTCGATAGGCCACAACCGCCAAGGTCTCTAATGCCGGAGGAGAAAGCCGCATTTCCTCGCCTTCTCCGTGCAAACGCCGCAGCCAATCCGCCACGGCTGGTCGTGTGAGTAGCTGAACCCCTCCCGCGACCTCGACCACTTGGATGGCACTCGTACGCTCATCGTACTTTTTGGCCAAAGACTTGAGCAGCGTACGCGCCTCCGTTCCATCGGCAAGTCTGGCTAGCTTCGCCAGTTTTCTTGTCGAAAGCGGCTCGCGAGAGATAAAAAGGACGGCTTCGAGTCGAGCTATCTTGGCTTGATCGTCGTCTAGGGAACTCGGGTCACTGGTGTTCCCGGCTTCCCTGGAAACCTGCGAAAGCCGGAAAATCGGTGTCGGAGGGTACTCGCTGCCCGTGAGAACCGTTTGATACCGCGTCGCCGTGCTGCCTAGCAACCATCCCAAGGGACCTGAACGGGTTCTCATGGCAATCGATCTCCTAAGACCATGGGGCAAACTCAGCGCCACTGCGTGGAAGAGTGGCCGGCGTCGAGCTTGATATTTTGCCAGGAAGTCACTTCTCCGACGATTTGCCGAACTGCCGCAACCGGATCGGCATCGATAGCATCAAATTCGCGAGACATGAGGCCCTCATTACCGAAGGGAATCGAACAATGAAACCGATAGAGATTTCCCTCGGTGCCCCAATGGGCCAGGGAATAATCGGCTGCACCCAGTTTGCGAAGGAGGGAGAAATGGGGTTCTAGCTGGCTCGCGAGATCGTCGGACGCAGACACTTTGGCCTCCGGTGATGGAAGCGTTGCTGAAACCAAGGAGATCGGAGAGGAGGCGGGGATAGTAGATTCGGTTTTCGGTGCGTCGTACTGAAATCGGACGGCTTCGTCGCCTTGATCTCGAACTGGCGCTTCGCTAAAGCGGGGTGCCACTTTGGCTTGGTCCCAAGCCTGTTTGGCTTGAATTGGTTGCTGCCAGCCCAAGGCATCCCGAGCGACATCAACGAAGCGATTGACCACTTTCTGGGCGCCGGTGGGGAGCGGGCCGTAATAGATCCAGGCGGCTGGTAGACCTACCAATGTTAAGAGCATCACGCTGGCACGAAAAAAAACCGTCATGGCAACTCATCCTTAAGTGCAAACCGAGAACAGGAGAACGCGCGTATCCATTCGGCGATCCTGGGTCGGCAATCGTAGTCCCTAGGGAAAACTGGCGGCAATGGCAGAATATGGGCTACTGCTAGCAAGTGCCGTAAGGCCACAGGCAACCTCTCAGTAGGAGGCCGGAACCGCGCTATCGCTTGTACTGCCCTACGAACTCCGTTCCAGGCAAGGCAAGATGTCGTATATTGCAGGAATGAGCGAATCGATTTATCTCGATAATAACGCCACCACGCCGATGCTGCCGGAGGTAGCGGACGCGATTCACGAAGCGTCACTGCGCTATGGGGCGAATCCTGCGAGCCAGCACCGCGCGGGGCAGGAGGCACGGCGAGCATTGGAGAATGCCAGGGAGCGGATTGCTGAGTTGCTCGGGGGCAAGACTTCGGGCATGGATGCGGATCGGCTGATTTTCACGAGCGGGGGTACCGAAGCGAATAATTTGGCACTACTAGGGGTACTCGGCGGGCTCTCGCCGGGGCATTTGATTACTTCGGCGATTGAGCATCCAGCAGTACTAGGGCCAATTGAGCAACTGGAGCGGCAAGGGTGGCGAGTGACTCGCATTGGGGCAGATGGCAATGGAGTCGTGCTGGTCGACCAGCTACGTGATGCTATCTGTGCTGAGACGCATTTGGTAAGCGTCATGGCAGCAAACAATGAAACCGGGGTGTTGCAGCCGATTGATGAGATTGCGGAACTGTGTGCTTCGCACGCAGTAGCATTGCATACGGATGCCGCACAGTTGGTCGGCAAGCTGCCGGTAAACTTTTCCGAGCGCCGACTTACGGCATTGAGCTGCGCGGCACATAAGTTTCATGGGCCGGTGGGAATCGGCTTATTATTGGTGCGGCACGATGTGCAGATCACGCCGCAACTCTGGGGCGGGCATCAGCAGGCGGGATTACGGCCTGGCACGGAAACGGTTGCATTGGCCATGGGGATGCAAGTTGCTTTGGAAGTTTGGCATGATGCAGCGAATGCACGGCTTGAGCGGATGCAGAAGTTTCAGACTCGTTTCGAAGAGCAGATTGTGGCAGAGATTCCTTCTGCGACGACTATCGGGCGACTGGCTCCAAGGCTCCCAAGTACGTCGACGGTCGCATTTTCTGAGGTCGATCGGCAGGCATTTTTTCTTGCTTTGGATCATGCGGGGGTTGCATGTTCGACGGGGTCGGCGTGTGCTAGCGGGTCGAGTGAACCCTCTCCGGCACTGATGGCAATGGGGCTCCAAAAAGTGCTCGTGGAGTCCGCTTTGCGCTTCAGTTGGGGGGCAACGACAAAGGCTGAGGAGATCGACGAGGCTTGTCGACGTATCATTAAGGTGCACAACCACTTACGGCGCTGAACAAAGTGGCATAAAATCATCTGCGCTACTCCCGGTTAGCGGGCAAATCGGATAGAATTAGGGTTCGTTTTTTAGAACCCTTAAATCGGTGGCAATGGGGCCTGTTTCCCTGCTATTCGGTTTGCCAAAACACCGCCTAATCTGGACGGAGCC